>NZ_CP091716.1:4550666-4852500 GCF_022009635.1 Variovorax paradoxus | reverse complement strand
GACGGATCTTAATAGGTCATCCGGGTGTTGGATATCCCGGTTTAGATGGAAGTAGGCGTGCATTAGGCAAATCCGGTGCACATATACCGAGGCCATCGATCGAGCCAGCTTGCTGGTGAAGTGATTGAACGAGGTTCCAGGAAAAGCCACTAAGCTTCAGCTAACAACGACCGTACCGCAAACCGACACTGGTGCGCGAGATGAGTATTCTAAGGCGCTTGAGAGAACTCAGGAGAAGGAACTCGGCAAATTGACACCGTAACTTCGGAAGAAGGTGTGCCCTATTAGTGTGAAGTGAACAACGGAGCATGAATGGGTTGCAAAAATCGGTGGCTGCGACTGTTTATTAAAAACACAGCACTCTGCAAACACGAAAGTGGACGTATAGGGTGTGACGCCTGCCCGGTGCTGGAAGATTAAATGATGGGGTGCAAGCTCTTGATTGAAGTCCCAGTAAACGGCGGCCGTAACTATAACGGTCCTAAGGTAGCGAAATTCCTTGTCGGGTAAGTTCCGACCTGCACGAATGGCGTAACGATGGCCACACTGTCTCCTCCTGAGACTCAGCGAAGTTGAAATGTTTGTGATGATGCAATCTCCCGCGGAAAGACGGAAAGACCCCATGAACCTTTACTGTAGCTTTGTATTGGACTTTGAACAGATCTGTGTAGGATAGGTGGGAGGCTTTGAAGCAGGGTCGCTAGATCTTGTGGAGCCAACGTTGAAATACCACCCTGGTGTGTTTGAGGTTCTAACCTAGGTCCATTATCTGGATCGGGGACAGTGCATGGTAGGCAGTTTGACTGGGGCGGTCTCCTCCCAAAGCGTAACGGAGGAGTTCGAAGGTACGCTAGTTACGGTCGGACATCGTGACGATAGTGCAATGGCATAAGCGTGCTTAACTGCGAGACTGACAAGTCGAGCAGATGCGAAAGCAGGACATAGTGATCCGGTGGTTCTGTATGGAAGGGCCATCGCTCAACGGATAAAAGGTACTCTGGGGATAACAGGCTGATACCGCCCAAGAGTTCATATCGACGGCGGTGTTTGGCACCTCGATGTCGGCTCATCTCATCCTGGGGCTGTAGCCGGTCCCAAGGGTATGGCTGTTCGCCATTTAAAGAGGTACGTGAGCTGGGTTTAAAACGTCGTGAGACAGTTTGGTCCCTATCTTCCGTGGGCGCTGCAGATTTGAGGAAGCCTGCTCCTAGTACGAGAGGACCGGAGTGGACACACCTCTGGTGTATCGGTTGTCACGCCAGTGGCATTGCCGAGTAGCTAAGTGTGGAAGAGATAACCGCTGAAAGCATCTAAGCGGGAAACTCGTTTCAAGATGAGATCTGCCGGGGCCTTGAGCCCCCTGAAGAGTCGTTCAAGACCAGGACGTTGATAGGTCAGGTGTGGAAGCGCAGTAATGCGTTAAGCTAACTGATACTAATTGCTCGTGCGGCTTGACCCTATAACTTTGATCAAAATACTGATCAAGGTGTTATGCCAAGTTGACGCATTCAAAACAATTCGCCAAAAGTTGATTCCAAACTCTATGAATTCGTTTGGTTGATCATGTGATCAGCCAAGCAACCCTTTATGCCTGATGACCATAGCGAGTTGGTCCCACTCCTTCCCATCCCGAACAGGACAGTGAAACGACTCAGCGCCGATGATAGTGCGGGTTCCCGTGTGAAAGTAGGTCATCGTCAGGCTCTTACAGCCCAGAAAACCCCAGTCAGATACAACTGACTGGGGTTTTTTGCTTTAGGGAACTTGAAAGTGCACACGGTGTGCTATTCAAAACAGGTTAGCGCGCGTAGGTGCCAGTCAGCCGTAACGAGCCTGCAATACCCACAGGATGCCAATAACCACTACAAATAGCACCGCGAACAGAATCCAAGCTTGCGTGAACGCCTGGGTCTCCGTGACCTCGACGGGAGCCGTCGTGGGCGGCGGGTTAGAGGGTGCAGGCGTATGTGAAGTCATTCCTGACTGTACTCCGTGAGGTCGCAGCACTGTTCAGCTTTGCAAAAGCATCTCTAGCCGGAAGACCTGGCACGCAAGCAGATCCGCGCCGATTCAACTCTTCGCTTTTTTCGAAGATTTCGATTTGCCAGCACCGTTGAGTTCGATCGCCTCACGAACGAGTGCCTTGAAGGCAGTTTCATCGACTTCTTCTCCTTCGTGAATGTCGATGGCGCGGCGCATGTTTCCATCGAGACTCGCGTTGAAGAGCCGGGCGGGGTCCTTCAGCGACGCGCCCTTCGCAAAGGTGAGCTTCACAGCGCTCTTGTAAGACTCGCCGGTGCAGATGATCCCGTCGTGCGACCAGACCGGTGTGCCCATCCATTTCCATTCCTCGACGACGTCGGGGTCTGCTTCCTTGATGAGCTTGCGCATCCTGGCGAGCGTTGCGCCGCGCCAGCCCCCGAGCTCGGCGATCTTGTTCGAAATGAGTTCCGAGGCCGGCTGGCTTGGGCTTGTATCGTCCGACTTTTTCATGTCTTCTTCCTGGAAGTTGCCGTGACTCCGAAGCCGAATGGTAGCCGCCTGATCAACCCCCGATCATCACGGTGGGCAGCCCTAGCACGATGCTGCCGCCATGTGCCGTCGCATCACCCATGCGCGCCGCAGATCGACCGCCAATGAGCACCGTTGCCGAGCCTTGAACGATGACGTCGGGCGGCCCCACGCACACGGCGCTGTCGCCTACCGGCGGCGAGCCTGATGTTCTTCGGACTGTCCAGCGTAATGCCGTCGGCGTCGAGCGCAATCCTGTTGCCGTTCCGGTCGGTCAACTCGAGCGCGGCGCCGGAGGAAGAGGAGAGCGCAGGTGCTCCGAATCGGGCGGTGGTGATCCAGTTGCCATCCTGCAGCTCGTGAGTGAGACCGGAGCAGAGCACATTGCCGTTGAAGCGCGCGCCCCTTCGGCACCTTGCTCCTCGCACGCTCAACGGTGGCCGAAACGAGCGACACCGTCGAGGAAACATCGTTGCGACCTCGCGATGGTAGCTGCCACCCAGGCCCACGCGCCCGGCGTGCCCTCAGCACATCGTCAATCGACACTGGCCCCTGAATCCTTCACGATCTTCCCCCACTTCACCGTCTCCGACTGGATGAACGCCGAGAACTTCTCCGGCGTTTCGGCGACGGGGTCGCCACCTTGCTCGATGATCTTCTGCTTGAGCTCGGTCGACGCCATCGCCTTGATGAGCGCGTCGTCGATGCGCTGGATCACGGCGGCCGGGGTGCCTGCAGGCGCCAGCAGCCCGAACCACGATGCTGCATCGAAGCCCGGCACCCCCGCTTCGGCGAGCACCGGCACGTTCGGCAACTGGGCCGAGCGCGTGGCCGTGGTCACGGCCAGCGGGCGCAGCTTGCCCGCCTTCACGAACGAGATCGACGACGGCATGTTGTCGAACATGATGTCGGTCTGCCCGCCCATCAGGTCGGCCAGGGCGGGCGCGCTGCCCTTGTAGGGAATGTGCTGCATCTTCACGCCGGTCATGGTCTTAAAGAGTTCGGCCACGAGGTGGATCGACGTGCCGTTGCCCGACGAGGCATAGGTGACCTTGTCCGGATTGGCCCGGGCATATGCGATCAGCTCCTGCACCGTCTTGTACGGCCGCGACGGGTTCACCACCAGCACGTTCGGCACGGCCACCACGCGGGAGACGGGCGCGAAGTCCTTGAGGTGGTTGTAGGGCATCTTCTTGTAGAGCGCGGGGTTGATGGCATGCGTGCCCACGGTGCCCATCAGCAGCGTGTAGCCGTCGGGCGTCGAGCGCGCCACCGCCTGCGCGCCGATGTTGCCACCAGCTCCCGGCTTGTTGTCGATGACCACCGACTGACCCAGTTCTTTGCTCAGCGCCTGGCCCGCCAGCCGCGCCATAGTGTCGGTCGTGCCGCCTGCGGGGAAGGGCACCACCAGCGTGATGGCCTTGGTCGGCCAGGCGTTCTCCGCTTGCGCGGTGCCGGGCTGCGAGAGCGCGACTCCGCCGACGGCGGCGATCAGGGCGAGCGAGAGGAGGGCGCGGCGATGGTTCGATGTCTGAGCTGGCATGGGGAGTCCCTGTGTCTCTGTTTGAAAAGTCGGCTGGCGGCGTGCATGCGGCGCGGCGGCACACGCGCTGAACCGCGGCTGCTCGGTGGCAGCGATGGGGACGGTATTTTGTGATTCCTCCTTGTTTCACCGACAGTGATGTTTTGGAATCGAGTCCATGCAGCGACGGAATGTCTGGCGCCAGCATGCGAAGGGCCGAGTTCATGCGCTGGAGGAATGACGTTCGGCAAGAAGATCGTTTGACCCGCCCGCCCGCGCTGCCGAAAATTTTGGTTGCGCACTCGACCGATGCGCTCCGGGAATGCCGGGCGCCTCGCGTCACTTCAAGACCACCTCCAATGAACGACACCACCTTCCTCTCCAGCGACGAGATCCGTTCGCTGTTCTCCCGCCGCATGTCCGAGATGTACCGCGAGGAGGTTCCGTTGTACGGCGATCTGCTCGATGTCGTGGCCAACGTCAACGCCGACAGCATGCGCGAGCCGACGCTTCTGGCGCATCTGCGCAAGAACGGCGAACTGGAGCGGATTGATGTCGAGCGCCACGGCGCCATCCGCCTGGGCAAGCCCGAGGAGCTGGCCACGATCCGGCGCCTGTTCAAGGTGATGGGCATGGCGCCCGTCGGCTACTACGACCTGTCCGTGGCCGGTGTGCCGGTGCACTCGACAGCCTTCCGCCCGGTGACCGATGCATCGCTGTCGAACAACCCGTTCCGCGTCTTCACATCGCTGCTGCGGCTCGAGCTGATCGAAGACCTCGCGCTGCGCGCAGAGGTGCAGCAGATCCTGGCGCGCAGGAACATCTTCACGCCGCGCGCGCTGGCACTCATCGAGCAAGCAGAGAAGGCCGGTGGCCTGACGGCTGCAGAGGCGGAAGAATTCGTGGCGCAGGCCCTGGAGACTTTCCGCTGGCACAGCGAGGCCACGGTGAGCAAGGCCACCTACGACAAGCTGCTGGCGGCGCACCGGCTCATCGCCGACGTGGCCTGCTTCAAGGGTCCGCACATCAATCACCTCACGCCGCGCACCCTGAACATCGACGATGCGCAGGTCGATATGACGCGCCGCGGCATGTCCGCCAAGGACGTCATCGAAGGCCCGCCGCGCCGCAAGGTGCCGATCCTGCTGCGCCAGACCAGCTTTCGCGCGCTGCAGGAGCGCGTGGCTTTCGTCGGCGAGAGCGAGGGCGAGGCAGGCACGCACACCGCGCGATTCGGCGAGATCGAGCAACGCGGCGTTGCGCTGACCCGCAAGGGCCGGGCGCTCTACGACGCGCTGCTCTCCCGCGTGCGCGACGCGAACGGCGCCGGCAATGCCGGAGCCGACTACCAGGCGCGACTGAACGCCGCGTTCAATGATTTCCCCGACGACCTGAAGACGATGCGCGAAGAGGGCCTCGGCTTCTTCCGCTATGCACTGACCGACAAGGGCCGCGCCGCGAATCAGGACGCGCTCGGCGCGAAGCCGCTGCATGCGCTCGTCGACGAAGGCTGGCTGGAAGCCGAACCCATCACCTACGAAGACTTTTTGCCCGTGAGCGCTGCCGGCATCTTCCAGTCCAACCTCGGCGCGGACGAGCAGAAGAGCTATGCCGCCAACAGCGCGCAGGCCGTGTTCGAAGCCGCGCTGGGCGCGACGGTGCAAGACGAGATCGCGCTGTACGAAGAAGCGCAGGCGCGCTCGCTGAAAGAGGCCGTTCCTTTCCTGTCCGCGCATTAAGTGCGCGTGGGAACTGGCGAAGGCACCGGATCGATTCCATGACCTGGTCCCGTCGTTTTCTCCCGTCGATGGCTCTCCTGCGCGCGCTGGAAGCCTCCGCGCGCCTGCAGAGCTTCACGGCCGCCGCTGCCGAACTGAACCTTACGCAGAGCGCGGTCAGTCGGCAGATCCGCGCGCTGGAAGAACTGCTGGGCGGCGATCTCTTCGTGCGCGAGCGCCATGCCGTGCGGCTCACGCAGGCGGGTGAAGCCTATGCACAGGAGGTGCGCGAGGCGCTGGGGCGCATATCGACTGCGACTCTCGGCTTTCGCGCCAATCCTTCGGGCGGCACGCTGAACCTCGCCATCCTGCCGACCTTCGGCACGCGCTGGCTGGCGCCGCGCCTGCCCGACTTCGTCGCCGAGCATCCGGGCATCACGATCAACCTCGTGACGCGGCTCGCACCCTTCGACTTCCGCATGGAGCAGATCGACGCGGCCGTGCACTTCGGCCAGCCCGATTGGCTGGGCGCCGAGCTCGATTTCCTGATGAGCGAAACGGTGGTTCCCGCCTGCAGCCGCAAGCTGCGCGAGTTGCATGGCTTCGAGACGCCGACCGATCTGCTGAAGGCGCCGCTGCTGCACCTGGTGTCCCGGCCCCAGGCGTGGAAGCAATGGTTCGCGGCCATGCGGACATCGGTGGACCAGGTGCCGGGCATGCTCGTCGATCAGTTCGCGATGGCCGCACAGGCTGCGATGGCAGGGCTCGGCATCGCGCTGCTGCCGAAGTTCCTCATCGAGCAGGAGCTGGCGCGCGGCGACCTCGTCGAGGCGCTCGACGGGCCGGTGCAAAGCGCTGACAGCTACTACCTCGCCTGGCCTTCGGGCCGTGGCGACTATCCGCCGCTGCGGAGCTTTCGACGCTGGATCGGCGCCGCGGCATCGGCTTTCTGAATTTTCCTTTTTCCCGGACATCCGCACCGTGACCACATTGATCGAAGAACTGCGCGCCATCGTCGGCGCCCCGCATGTGCTGACCGAAGGCGACCTCACCGCCTACGAACAAGACTGGCGCAAGCGCGCGCGCGGCAAGTCGCTGGCCGTGGTGCGCCCGGCCAATGCACAGCAGGTGGCCGGCGTGGTCAAGGCCTGCGCCGCGGCCGGCGCCGCCATCGTTCCCCAGGGCGGCAACACCGGCCTGGCGGTCGGCTCCATCCCCGACGACAGCGGCACCCAGGTGGTGCTGAGCCTGCAGCGCCTGAACGCCGTGCGCACCATCGACGCCGCCAACCTCACCATGACCGTGGAGGCCGGCTGCATTCTTCAAACCCTGCAGGAAACGGCCGAGAAGGCTGGCTTCCTGTTCCCGCTGAGCCTGGCCGCCGAAGGCAGCTGCACCATCGGCGGCAACCTGGCCACCAATGCCGGCGGCACCCAGGTGGTTCGCTACGGCAACACGCGCGAGCTGTGCCTGGGCCTGGAAGTGGTCACGCCCCAGGGCGAGATCTGGGAAGGCACCAGCGGCCTGCGCAAGGACAACACCGGCTACGACCTGCGCGACCTGTTCGTGGGAAGCGAAGGCACGCTGGGCATCATCACCGCCGCGACCATGAAGCTGTATCCGCTGCCGGCCGCGCAGCTCACGGCCTGGGCGGCCGTGCCTTCGCTGGACCATGCGGTCACCCTGCTGGGCCTGGCGCACAAGCACCTGGGCGCGGGCCTGACCGGCTTCGAGGTGATGGGCAAGTTCGCCCTCAGCCTGGTCGACAAGCACATGCCGCAGCTGCGCGTGCCCTTCATCAATGACGAAGCGGTGCCGTACTGCGTGCTGCTGGAGAACTCCGACAACGAATCCGAAGACCATGCTCGCGCGCGCTTCGAGGCCCTGCTGGAAACCGCCTTCGAAGACGGCTGCGTCACCGACGCGGTGGTGGCCGAGAACCTCACGCAGGCGCACCAGCTGTGGCACATCCGCGAGAGCATTCCGCTGGCGCAGGCCGAGGAAGGCCTGAACATCAAGCACGACATCTCGATTCCGGTGTCGCGCATCCCGGCCTTCGTGGAAGAGACCGATGCCCTGCTCAAGCGCGAGATCGAAGGCGTGCGCCTCGTGAACTTCGGCCACCTGGGCGACGGCAACCTGCACTACAACGTGCAGGCGCCGGAGAACATCGACACCAAGGCGTTCCTGAAGAACGAGGAAGAGCGCATCAACACGCTGGTGTACGACGCGGTGGAGAAGTTCGGCGGCTCGTTCTCGGCCGAGCACGGCGTGGGCTCCTTGAAGGTCGACAAGCTGGAGAGGCACAAGTCGCCCGTGGCGCTGGAGATGATGCGGGCCATCAAGCGCGGGCTCGATCCGAAGAACACGCTCAACCCGGGGCGCATGATCCGGGTCTAGTTTTCGAGGCATTTCTCCCTCCCCTCACGGGGGAGGGCCGGGGTGGGGGCACGACGGCCTCACCCCCCATTCACAACGCTCATTGGGCACTGCCCCCATCCCAGCCTTCCCCCGGAAGGGGAAGGAGCAAAGCCTATTCGCGTGGTCCAGGTCTAGTTTTCGGCGCATTTCTCCCTCCCCTCCCGGGGGAGGGCCGGGGTGGGGGCACGACGGCCTAACCCTATTCACAACGCTCGTTGGGCGCTGCCCCCATCCCAGCCTTCCCCCGGAAGGGGAAGGAGCAAAACCTATCGCTCAGCTACCGGCCGGCTCCATGCCGAATTGGCGCTTTGCCGCTTCGCTTTCCTTCGAAGTCAGGCAGGCGAGCAGGTCGATCACCGCATCGCGCTGCGACGCTCCCACGCCAGGCGCGGCACTGAAGGTTGTGGTGATCTGTATCTCCGCCGGCAGCGGCCCCAGCAGCGCGATGCCCTCGACGCCCATCAGCTCGCTCAGTTGCTGGAACCCCAACGCAGCCTCACCACGCGCGACGAGCGAGCCTACCGACACGCCGACCGGTGCCTGCACCAGCCGCTGCCCGATCGTGCCGGCAATGCCCCAGCGCTCGAACAGCGTCATCAGCGCCACGCCGCTCGGCCCGGTCGAGTAGGCGATGCTCTCGGCTTCCAGCACCGCGCGTCGCACCGCGTCTTCACTCGAAATATCGGGCCGCGCGGCACTCGCGTGCACCGCCACGGCAACGCCGGAGCGGACCACATCGACCTTGCGTGACGCATCCACCTTGCCGGCTGCAGCCAGCTTGTCGATCGCATCCGATGCCAGCACCATCAGATCGAAGAGTTCGCCTGACGACACGCGCCGCGCAGCTTCCACACCGCCGACCGACTCGAAAGCAACCGCCACGCCGCTCGAACGCGTGTACGCCGCAGTCAGTTCCAGCATCAGGCCGCGCGTGGCCATCGAGCCGATTCCCTGGATCGCCTTGCTCATGTGTTTCCGCCAGGAAAAATCAGGAGTCGCGGCCGATCAGCCGGTCAGCATAGGCCTGCCAGTCGCTGCCGCCATCGAGTCCATCGAACACGCCCTCGTGCGCCTGCGAAGCCACCCAGTCCTGCTTCGACGCAATGGCCGCAGCCATCAGCGGCTCGAAGCCGGCCTCGCGAACCGTCTGCGCCGCTTCGCGCATTTCCTCGGCGCGGCGCTTGCCGTGCTGCACGACGCGGCTGAAGAAGTAGGCGCCTTGCTTGTCCCAGTCGATCTGCGGGAAGGTCTCCTTCAGCGTCGGCAGCACATGCGCTTCCACGCCATAGCGCCGCGCGGTGGTGTAGCTCTCGATGACCAGCGCTTCCAACCCCTTGATCATGATGCTGCGGCTCATCTTGATGGCCGAGGCCACGCCGAGCTGTTCGCTCACCACGCGCACCTCCATGCCCCAGCCGGCCAGCGTCGCGGCCAGCGCTTCGGCCTGCGCGCCGCCCAGCAGCATCGGCACGCGGATGCCGTATGGCGGCACCGAGGTCATCACGCCGGCTTCCACATAGGCTGTGCCCACGGCCTCCAGCGCCGCCGCCGCGCGCTGCTTGGTGCCGGGCGACGCCGAGTTGAGATCGAGAAAGCGGCTGCCGCTGCGCGCATGACGCGCGGCTTCCTCGGCCACGGCCAGCGTGTTGGACGCGGTGACGGCCGAGACGAGCAGGGCGGCATGGCTGCAAAGCTCCTGCATGCCGCTCGCCACACGCATTCCGTCGCCTTCCGCCGCGGCGCGCGCCGCCGCGCCCGTTGCCGGATCGGTGAAGCGCTTGTCCCAGACCCAGACGGCATCCACGCCGTCCTTTGCGTGCAGCCCTCGTCCGAAGATGCCGCCTACCTCGCCATAGCCGATCAGGCCCAGTGTCGTTCCCATGATGGTGTGTCTCTTCGTGGTGTCTTCAGTCGACGGTGATGTGGGCGCTCTTGATCACGCGGTCCCACCGCTTCATTTCGCTCGCGATCAACTGGCCGAAGACCTGCGGCGTCGACGGCGTGGGCTCCGCGCCTTCCGCGTTCAGCCGTGCCTTGACCTCGGCCGAATTGAGCGACTGGTTGATCTGCCGGTTGAGCAGGGCGACGATGTCCGCGGGCGTGCCCGCCGGCGCGACCACGCCGTACCACTGGTCCGCCTCGAAATCCTTCGTTCCGGGGACGCCGCTTTCGGCCACGGTCGGCACGTCGGGCAACAGCGCGATGCGTTGGGGGCTCGACACCGCCAGCGCGCGCAGCTTGCCGGCCTTGATGTGCGGCAGCAGCGCCGGCGCGCCGGTGAACAGCAATTGCAGTTGGCCCGCGAGCAGGTCCGTCACCGCCGGCGCGGTACCCCGGTAGGGCACATGCAGGAAGGAGGCGCCGGTCTGCAGCTTGAGATATTCGGTCGCGATGTGCGCGGCGCTGCCGTTGCCGCCGGAGCCGAAGGCCAGCTTCCCCGGCTGTGCCTTGGCCAGCGCCACCAGTTCGGCCAGCGTGCGGGCCGGCACCGATGCATGCACCACCAGCACGTTCGGCACGCGCGCCACCCAAGCCACGGGCGCGAAGCTGCGCACCGGGTCGTAGTCGAGCTTGGGATACAGCGACGGGTTGATGGCCAGCGTGCCGATGTGGCCCATCAGCAGCGTGTAGCCGTCGGCGGGGGACTTCGCCACCTTGTCCGCGCCGATGGAGCCGCCGGCGCCGGGCAGGTTGTCGACCACCACCGGCTGGTGCCAGGCGTGGCCCAGCTCGAGGCCGATGGCCCGCCCGAGCACGTCGGTGGAGCCGCCGGGCGTGAACGGAATGACCATGCGGATCGGCTTGGACGGATAAGCCTGCTGCGCATTGGCGGCGCGGCTTGCCGGCAGAAGGGCGGCGGCTGCCGCGGCGAGGCAGGCCTGGCGGCGGTTGATGCTCATGGTGGTCATGGCGTTCGTCGTCAATCGGGCTTGATGCCGGCTTCGCGGATCAGCTTGCCGTAGCGCGCCACGTCGGTCTTCAGCAGCGTGGCGAACTGCTCGGTCGGCCCCGGCAGCGGAATGCCGCCGGCCGCCGCGAGCTGCGCCCGCACCTCGGGCGAGTCGATGGCTTTCTGTACCGCGTCATGCAGCTTGTCGACCACGGGCTTGGGCAGGCCGGCCGGCCCGACGAAGCCATACCAGACGCTGGCCTCGAACCCCGGATAGCCCGACTCGGCCACGGTGGGCACGCCGGGCAACACGGCGGAGCGCTCGGCGCTCATCACCGCCAGCACGCGCAGCTTGCCCGACTTGGCGAGCGGCAGCGCCTCGAGCGCGTTCACCGCGACCACGTCGACATGGCCGCCGAGCACGTCGGTGAGCGCCTGCGCGCCGCCCTTGTAGGGCACGTGCCGAAGTTGCAGGCCGGCGGTGTGCTGGAAGAGCTCCATGGCCAGGTGCGGTGTCGATCCGTTGCCTGGCGTGGCGACGGTCACTCCGCCAGGCTTGGCCTTGGTCGCGGCGACCAGTTCGGGCAGCGTCTTGATGGCGGATTCCTCGCGCACCGTGAACACCACCGGCACGCGGCCGACCGATGCCACCGGCGTCAGCTCGCGCTCCAGGTCGTAGGGCGCGGGCTGGAACAGCGACGGGTTCACCGCCAGTGCATTGGCTGCCAGCAGCAGCGTGTAGCCATCGGGCGGGCTGGTGATGACCGACTTGATCGCGATGTTGGTGCCCGCGCCGGGCTTGTTCTCGACGATCACCGGCTGCCCGAGGATGGCCGACATCTTCAGCCCCACGGAGCGCGCGATGGCATCGACCGCGCCGCCTGCGCTGTAGCCCACGAGCACCTTCACGGGCTTGGACGGGAACGCGTCGGCCGCGCCAGCGATGCCGAAATGGCCGGACACGGCCAGCGCGGCAACGCCCAGCACGAGTCGTCGGGAAAGGGATTTCATTGTTGTTGTCTCCGGAGTCGAAAGAGGAAGCGCGGTCAGCGCCGGTCGGGCGCGGTCGCGTTGTCCCAGGCCTGCGGTGCCGCGTCCTTGCCGGCCACCGAATAGAGCGCGCCGGGCGCGTTGCGGGTCTGCTGGAAATCTTCCAGCGACTGGCCGCGCATGGCGGCATAGATGTGCAGGTTCGACACGCCTACCACCGCGCCCAGCTTCTCCAGCATGAAGAAGATCACGCCGTACTGGATCAGGCCGCGCCAGTCGCGCTGGCGCACCATCTCGCGTTCCTTTTCGGTCAGCGCCGCGGCCTCGAATGCGGCCTCCTCATTGGCCAGGAAGGCTGCGCGATGCGCCGGGCGCGTCATGCCGTGCAGGAACTTGTTGAGGCGATAGGCTCGCACGCTGGTCTCCAGCGTGAACGGATAAGTGCCGCGCAGTGCTTCCACGCCGGCCAGCTCCTGCTCGACGTGGCGGCGGTGCCGCTCGACCTCGCCGGCAATGGGCGGGCTCGCCAGGTTCTCGTAGATGGCCGTGGCAATGCCGGTCATCGAGGGCAGGTAGTAGCTCTGGTGCGTCTTGCGAACATTCGCCGACAGGGCGCCGCGCATCACCAGCCACATGATGACCTCGGCACCTTCCATGCCGCCGAGCGTGGCCAGTTCGGCCTGCGTCATCTCGGTCAGCCGCACGGGGTCGTTCTCGATCAGGTCGAGGAACTGCGCGTCCCATGCGGTGTTGTTGAAGCCCGCGCGTTCGCCGTGCACCTGATGCGAGAGGCCGCCGGTGGCGACGATCGCCACGCCGATGTCCTCCGGGTAGCTCTCGATCGCGCGGCGCAGCGCCTGGCCGAGCCTGTAGCAGCGGCGCGCCGAAGGCACCGGCGACTGCAGCACGCCCACCTGCAGCGGCACCACGGGAATCGGCCATGCCGGCTCGTGCGGGCACAGCAGTGACATCGGCGAGAACACGCCGTGGTCCAGCGCGCGGTCCTGGAAGAAGGACATGTCGAACTCGTCCGCCACCAGCGAGCGGCCGATGTGCCGCGCCAGCGCCGGATGGCCCGCCAGCGGCGGCAGGTCGCGCGCGCCGCCGCCTTCGTCGGCCACCTCGTGCCGTTCACCCACGCCGAGGGTGAAGGCCGAGTAGTGGTCGAAGAAGAAGGAACTGACGTGGTCGTTGTAGATGAAGAACAGCACATCGGGCTTCTTGTCGGCCAGCCACTGCTGCACCGGCGCGAAGGCCTCGAAGATGGGCGCCCAGACCGGGTCCTGCTGCTTGTTCTTGTCGAACGCGAAGCCGATGGTGGGCGTGTGCGAGCAGGCGACGGCGCCGATGATGCGAGCCACGGTGCGTTTCCTCGCTCAGTCGATGTAGCGCAGGCCGGCCTTGGCCAGCGGCTCGCGCATGCCGTACATGTCCAGCCCCAGTTCGCCGGCCGCGAAACGCGCGCGCTTGCCGGTTTCGTTGGCCTCGCGCGCTTCGGCTGCATCGGCCACGCGCGCTGCAAGCTGCGCCGGCACCACCACCACGCCGTCGATGTCGGCCACCACCACGTCGCCCGGCTGCACCAGCGCGCCGGCGCACACCACGGGCACGTTGACCGAGCCCAGCGTCGCCTTGATCGTGCCCTTGGAGTGGATGGCGCGGCTGAACACGGGAAAGTCCATGGCGATGAGGTCGCGCACGTCGCGCACGCCGCCGTCGATCACCAGGCCCTTGCAGCCGCGCGCCTTGAACGAGGTGGCCAGCAGGTCGCCGAAGAAGCCGTCGGTGCTGTCGGCGGTGCAGGCGGCAACGACCACGTCGCCGGGCTGGATCTGCTCGGCCGCCACGTGCAGCATCCAGTTGTCGCCGGGCTGCAGCAGCACGGTGACGGCGGTGCCGCACAGGCGCGCCTCGGGGTGGATGGGGCGGATGCGCGGCGCCATCAGGCCGAGGCGGCCCAGCGCCTCGTGCACCGTGGAAACGCCGAAGCGCGACAGCTTCTCGACGGCGGCCGCGTCGGCGCGAACCACGCTGCGGTGCACGACGCCGAGTTCCTGGAGTGGCATGGCGGTCATGTTCAGAGTCCTTTTTGAGAGAGCGCGCGGTCCAGGCGCGGATACACGCGGCGCGCGTTGCCTTCGTAGATCTGGCGGCGGGCCTTGTCGTCGAGCATGGGCGTGGCGTCGATGTAGCGGCGCGTGTCGTCGTAGTTGAAGCCGGTCTCGGGGTCGATGCCGCGCACCGCGCCGATCATTTCGCTCGCGAACAGCACGTTGTCGACCGGGATCACGCGCGTGAGCAGGTCGATGCCCGGCTGGTGGTAGACGCAGGTGTCGAAGAAGATGTTGTTGAGCAGGTGGTCCTTCAGCAGCGGCTTCTTCAGCTCCTGCGCGAGGCCGCGAAAACGCCCCCAGTGGTAAGGCACCGCGCCGCCGCCGTGTGGAATGACGAAGCGCAGCGCCGGGAAGTCCTTGAACAGGTCCGATGTGAGGCACTGCATGAAGGCCGTGGTGTCGGCATTCAGGTAGTGCGCGCCGGTGGTGTGGAAGCAGGCGTTGCAACTGGTGCTCACGTGCACCATCGCGGGAATGTCCAGCTCCACCATCTTTTCGTAGAGCGGATACCAGTGGCGGTCCGACAGCGGCGGGCTGGTCCAGTGGCCGCCCGAGGGGTCCGGGTTGAGGTTGATGCCCACGAAGCCGTATTCGTTCACGCAGCGCTCCAGCTCCGGAATGCAGCTGGCAGGGTCGACGCCGGGCGATTGCGGCAGCATCGCCGCGCCGATGAAGTGATCGGGAAAAAGCTCGCTCACGCGGAAGCACAGCTCGTTGCAGATGGCGGCCCAGGTCGAGGAGACCTCGAAGTCGCCGATGTGATGCGCCATGAAGCTCGCGCGCGGGCTGAAGATGGTCAGGTCGCTGCCGCGCTCCTTCATCAGGCGCAGCTGGTTGGTCTCGATGGATTCGCGCAGTTCGTCGTCGCTGATCTTCAGCTCCGAGACCTTGGGCCTTTCCGATGGGGCCGTGATACCGGCGATCTGCCGGTTGCGCCATGCCTCCAGGGCCTTGGGCGCGGTCGTGTAGTGGCCGTGACAGTCGATGATCATTCGCAGCGCTCCGGGCGGTGTGCAGTGGTGGCTTCAAGCATGGAAGAAGTCTGCGCCGCAGCGGCGACGCGTGGCGTGAGTTAGCGTTGCGCTGCCATCATTCTTTTTTATCGACAAGGGTTAACCCTTGACGTCGAAAATGCATGATCCAGGGCAGAGCATCCAGCCATGACCAAGCAAATCGAACATCACAAAGTTATCGGCCATGCCGACAGCGTGGCGCTTGGCATCAACTTGCGGCACCTGCGGGCGTTCTCGGCCGTGGCCGCGGCGGGGAGCGTCGCGGCGGCCGCGGACGCGCTGTACCGGGTGGCGTCCGCGGTGACGCGCTCGGTGCTGGACCTGGAAGCCGCGCTCGGCCGCCCGCTGTTCGACCGGCGCGCACGGGGCATGGCGCTCAACGCCTACGGAGAGCTGGTGCTGGTGCGCGCGTTGCGCATCGAGCGCGAGTTCGAAGAAGCGCGCACGCAGCTCGTGGCGCGCGGCGGAATGGACGGCGGCGCCGATGTCCATTCGCTCTTCACCTCGATCCTGAACGGCCGTCGTCTTGCCGTGGTCGCGAGCCTCGCGCAGAAGCGCAACATGCCCGCCGTGGCACGCGAGTTCGGCATCACGCAGCCGGCCATCAGCAGCGCGCTCAAGGACCTGGAAAGCGGGCTGGGCGTCGCGCTCTTCACGCGAACGGCACGAGGCTTGTCGCCGACGCCGGCCGGCGAGATCGTCGCCTTCTATTTCAAGCGGGTGCTGTCGGAGCTGAGGCACATCGGCCCCGACATCGCCGCCAGCGAAGGCAGCCTGCAGGGCAGCGTGACCGTGGGCGCGCTGCCGCTCGGGCGCACGCAGATCCTGCCGCTGGCGATTGCCTCCTTGCTGGCGCGGCATCCGCAGTTGCATGTTTCCACGGTGGAGAGTCCTTACGACGCGCTGGCGGCGTCGCTGCGCAGCGGCGACATCGACTTCATTCTCGGCGCACTGCGCAACAACGCCGGCGAGGTCAAAGACCTGCAGCAGCAGGCGCTGTTCGAAGACCGCATCTCGGTGATCGCGCGCGCCGGGCATCCGCTCGCGCGCGCGGAGCGCATCGATTTCAGGATGCTGCGCGAGGCGCGCTGGACACTTTCACGGCAGGGCTCGCCTTCGCGCGAGCTGCTGGAGCGCTTCTTCTCGAATGCCCGGCAGGCGCCGCCGCTGCCGGCAGTGGAGACCGGCGATCTCGCCGTGCTTCGCGGGCTGCTGCTGGAAAGCGACATGCTCACCGCGATCTCGGCGCACCAGTTGCGCTACGAAATCCGCGACGGCAGCTTGGTGGTGCTGGACTTTCCGCTGGAGGAAACGCGGCGCGAGATCGGCCTGACGCAACGCCTGGGCGCCTTTCCTTCACCAGGGGCGCGTGCCTTGATGGAAGAGATCGGCAAGGTGGTGGCGGGGTCCGCGGACTTCCGCTGAAAGGGCTCAGCCGGCGGGCGGCCTGGCCACGAAGGCCTGCTTGCCATGCCGGTCGAAACCCGCGCCCTCGTAGAACCTGAGCGTCGCCTCGTCCTTGCGGCCGGTCATCAGCATGACCTTGTAGCAGCGCTCGGCCCATGCGAAGGCGAGCGCCTCGTGCAGCACCGCCTTCGCGTGGCCTTTCTTGCGGTGGTCGGCATGCGTCACGACGTTCTCGATCACGCCATAAGGCCTGCAGCCGCGCGTGAGATTCGGAATGACGGTGATGGTGCAGCTGCACACCAGTTGCTCGTCCACGTAGCCGCCGAAGTAGCGGCAGCGCGTATTTGCCAGAAGCTCGCGCCAGACGGCGGCCACATGCGCTTCGTCGGGAAGCGGGTCGTCGGATGCGTGCAGGTGGCTGTAGAGCGCCAGCAACGCCGGGAGTTCGGATTCGGAAATCTGGCGTATCTTCATCCCGCCATTCTGACGGGGCGAGGGCGGGAGCAAGGCTCAGTCGAGCTCGGCACGCGAGAACAGGTCGCGCATCTGTTCCTTGTTCTCGCACATGGCATGGAAGGCGACGGCGAATGTCTCGAGCGCCTGCCTGTCGCTGGAGTAGGCGCAGAACATACTGCCTTCGGGGTCCAGCCGCACGATGTCTTTCAGCTCGGGCATCTTCTCTTCGAGGAACACCGTGGCCAGCGAACCCCAGTCGTAGCCGTTGCCTTCGAAGCCGTCTTCCGCGCGCTCCGCGAAGATGTCGGCGCGGTAGTCGCCGGCGTTGAGGATGACCGATGTGCTCCTGTCGCCCTGGACGATCTGGAAGGGACTGATCGCTTCAAGAGTGCTCATTTCGAAGGCTCCGTTTTCGTGGAAATCGGGTGGATGGCCATGGTCCATGACAGGACGCCGGCGGGCCGATGCTCGCCGCGTCGCGTGACACTGCGACGAATGTCGCAGGTCCCCCGCCCGGCGCGGGGCCTTACTGGAACCCCAGTTCCGGCATCGCCAGCCCGCGCGATGCCTTCTGGCCGGCAATCGCGCGAAGGCCGTGGGCCGCCGCAGGCGCGCCGTGGCCGTGTTCCAGCTTGAACTGCCCGACGATCTGCGCGAGGCTGCCCGCCTGTTCCTGCAGCGATTGCGCCGCCGCCGAGGCTTCCTCGACCAGCGCCGCATTCTGTTGCGTGGCCTGGTCCATCTGCGTGATGGCCTGGTTGATCTGCTCGATGCCCGATGTCTGCTCCTGGCTCGCCGCGCTGATCTCGCCCATGATGTCGGTCACGCGCTTCACGCTGCCGACGATCTCGTCCATGGTGCGGCCGGCATCGGCCACCTGGCGGCTGCCTTCCTCGACCTTCTCGACCGAATTGCCGATCAGCGTCTTGATTTCCTTGGCCGCCGCGGCCGAGCGCTGCGCCAGGTTGCGCACCTCCGAGGCCACCACCGCGAAGCCGCGTCCCTGGTCGCCCGCGCGGGCCGCTTCCACCGCCGCGTTCAGCGCCAGGATGTTGGTCTGGAAGGCGATGCCGTCGATCACGCTGATGATGTCGACGATCTTCTTGGACGACGCATTGATCGAGCCCATGGTCTCCACGACCTGGAACACGACGCTGCCGCCGCGCACGGCCACTTCCGAGGCCGAGGTGGCGAGCTGGTTGGCCTGGCGCGCGTTGTCGGCGTTCTGCTTGACGGTCGAGGTCAGTTCCTCGATGGACGCAGCGGTTTCCTCCAGCGAGCTGGCTTGTTCCTCGGTGCGCGACGACAGGTCCTGGTTGCCGGTGGCGATCTGCGTGCTGGCGGTCGACACGTTCATCACCACGCCGTGCACCTGCGTCAGCGAGCCTTGCAGGGCAGTGCGCATCAGGTCCAGGGCGCGCAGCAGGTGGCCGGTTTCGTCGTTGGCGTAGCTGTGCTGGGGCTTGCCGGTGAGGTCCATGTCGGCGATTGCCTGGGCGATGGTCTCGGCGTTGTGCAGCGGGCGGGTGATGCTGCGCGCCAGGAACCAGGCCAGCAGCGCGCCCAGCACCAGGCTCACCGTGGAGCACACGATCAGCAGCGTGCTGGTCTGCGCGCGCAGGTTGTTGGCGCGCGCCGCGGCGGCGTCGAGCTGCTCGCGCTGCAGGTTCACGACCTGCTGCACGCCGGCGATGTAGCTGGTCGACGTGGGCTGGAACTGCGAGTCGAAGAGCCGGTTGGCGCCCGCCAGGTCGCCGCTGACCTTGGCCTTGCTCACTTCCTCGCGCGATGCGAGGTAGCCCTTGCGCAGCGTTGCGACCTTCTCGAGCAATTGCTTTTCCTCGGGCTTGACCAGCTTGCCCTCGATGAATTTCTGCAGCTCGTTGGTGTCCTTGATCGAGGCGGCCGTTGCCGGCGCGAAGTAGTCGATCAGGCTCGAGTCGCTGCTCTTGGCGATGGCCGCCGCGCGCTGGACGCCCGCGGTGGTATGGCGCAGCCAGTCGGCGCCCGCGCGCTCGGTCTTCACGTTGTCCTCGATCATCGTGTCGATCTCGACGCTCAATTGGCGCAGCTTGAATACCGCGGCGACGCTGGTGGCGAGAAATAGCGCCAGGATGAGGCCCAGCACGATGGCCAGGCGTTTGCCAATTGAGACGTTGCTCAGGAACATGGTCGGACTCCAATACTCGGGAAATGGAAAGGCCACCCCGTCGGTCGTGACGGGCAGCCTTGAAAGCGCAGAAGGGCGGCGGTCGCCGCGCTCCACTTCCTGTTATCGGCAGTCCAATTGCAAACTTTAGGTAAACGATGCGCCCGGCAATTCGATTCAGGCGGTTTTCGATTCCGGCAGGATGGACGTGAGCGCGAAGTCGACCAGGTGCAGCCAGGTTGCTTCCAGGCCCATGATGTTGTGGTGGTCGGAGTCGGGAACCGTCTGCACGCTGATGGGCGTGGGCCAGGCCGCGATCAGCTTCTGCGAGCGCTCGGGCAGCACCACGTCGTCTTGCGCGGCCAGCAGTACCTGGGTCTTGGCGGCCACTTCCTTGCAGTGCTCGAGAGAGTTGAACTGGTGGCGCAGCAAGAGCGACAGCGGCACCAGCGGAAAGCGCCGCTTGGCGACTTCCAGCATGGAGTCGTAGGGCGTCACCAGCTGCAGGCTCGCGAAGTCCTGCCGCGCCACGAGCTGGATGGCCACGCCCGTGCCCAGGCTGCGGCCGACCACGTGCAGGCGGGCCTGCGGATAGGCGCGGCGCAAGTGCCTGGCGAACTGGCTCGCGTCTTCCACCGAAGCCGTCTCCGACGGATGCCCCTGCGAGTCGGCCACGCCGCGGTAGTTGAGCGCCGCGAAGCCGAAGCCTTCGGGCAGCCAGTGCAGCATCTGCGCGGTGGCGCGCACGTCTTCGCCCCGGCCCGCGAAATAGATGAAGAGGTCTTGCAGCGCGGCTTCGCCCTGCGGGTGGTAGACGTAGCCGCGGACCATGCCGCCGGGCACCGTGTGGGAGTAGGTGGAGAAGTCGTCGGACAGGTGCACGACCGGCAGCTTGCGGGCATTGAAGAGGATCTGGCCCTGGCGCGTGGCCAGCAGGGTCCAGTACGCCGCGATGCTGCCGATGGCCGCGGCCGAAGCCGAGAGCGCGATGCGGGAGACTTTGGATGACAAGTTGTGTGCTCCGGGGAGAGGTGTGAGGCCCGAGTTTCGCCGTTCTTCGAGAGTGTGAACTTGCGTGCTCAGGAGTTGAACTGCTGGCAGATGCGTAGATTGCGTTTTACGATGCGGTGCAGTTCAAACAGTCAGGAAGTACACCCGATGTCATCCACCGAAGTCACCTTGCCCGAGCAACTGCTGCGCGCACTCGAACTCCAGAGTCACGCGCCCGTCGCCCGAATCGGCGAAGCACTGGTTTCGCTGGGCATGGTCAGCGACGAGCAACTGCGCGAGGGCCTGGTCCGGCAGCGGCTCGAACCCCAGGTGCCGCTGGGCGAGATGCTGGTGCGCATGGGCGTGGTGAGCCACGGCCAGTTGCAGACCGCGCTGGTGCGCAAGATGGGTTATCCGCTGGTGAACCTGAATCTCTTTCCCGCGGCCGCCGATGCGCTGCGCAAGGTGGGCCACGGCGTGGCCCGGCGCCTGCAGGTCATGCCGCTGATGCTGCACCAGGGGCGGCTCGTCGTCGCGCTCGACGACCCGAGCAGCCGGCATTCGGCGCTCGAGGAGATCGAATTCATTGCGCAGATGAAGGTCACTCCGGTGGTGGGGCAATGCCTGGACCTCGACAGCGTGCTGGGCGCGGCCTACGAAAAAATCGGCGAGCCTTCCATCGGCATCTTCTCGACCAATGTGGACCCGGGGCGCCCGCTGGAGTTCGACCTGGCCGGCACCAGCGAACTGCTGCAGACCCTCGAGAAAGAAGGCCCTGCCTCCGCGCCCCCCGCCGAGGCACCCATCGAGCAGTCGGACAACTCGCTGGTGCGCATGATCAACAGCATGATCCTGGAGGCGCACCGCGAGGGCGCCTCGGACATCCACATCGAAAGCTACCCCGGCCAGGAAAAGACCCGCATCCGGTTTCGCCGCGACGGGCTGCTCTACACCTACCTGGAGCTACCGCCGAGCTATCGCAACGCGATCGTCGCGCGCGTGAAGATCATGTGCGACCTCGACATCAGCGAGAAGCGCAACCCGCAGGACGGCAAGATCAACTTCGCCAAGTACTCGCCGCAGCATCGCATCGAACTGCGCGTGGCGACCATCCCGACCAACAACGGCCTGGAAGACGTGGTGATGCGCATCCTGGCGTCCTCCAAGCCGATTCCGATGAGCGAGCTGGGCCTGTCGCCGAACAACCTCGCGCAGCTCACGAAGGCCGTCGAGCGGCCCTACGGCATGGTGTTGTGCGTCGGCCCCACCGGCTCGGGCAAGACCACCACGCTGCACTCGGCGCTGATGCAGATCAACACGCCAGAGCGAAAGATATGGACCGCGGAAGACCCGGTCGAAATCACCCAGCCCGGCCTGCGGCAGGTGCAGATCAATCCCCGCATCGACTGGACCTTCGCCAAGGCGCTGCGCGCCTTCGTGCGCGCGGACCCGGACGTCATCATGGTCGGCGAAATCCGCGACGAGGAAACCGCCAAGACCGCGATCGAGGCGTCGCTGACCGGCCACCTGGTGCTGTCGACCCTGCACACCAACAGCGCGCCCGAGACCGTGACGCGCCTGCTCGACATGGGCATGGACCCGTTCAACTTCGCGGACTCGCTGCTGGCGGTGCTGGCGCAGCGGCTGGTGCGTCGCCTGTGCAGCCGCTGCACCAGCAGCAGCCCGGCAAGCTCCGAGAGGATCGAGGAACTGCTGGACGACTACCTGCATGCCTTCGGCACCCGCGAGGACGACGCGGGCCGGCAGCGCAATGCGGTGCGCGACGTCTGGCTGCGCCGCTACGGGCGCGAGGGGCGGCTGCACGCCTACACCAGCGTCGGCTGCAAGCACTGCGGCGGCACGGGCTTCAAGGGGCGCGTGGGCATCCACGAACTCATGGTGATGTCCAAGACGCTGCGCCGCCTGGTGCAGACCGGCGCGCGCGCCGAAGAACTCCAGCTGGCGGCGCTGCAGGAGGGCATGCGCACGCTGCGCCAGGACGGCATCGAGAAAGTGCTGGCCGGACACACGACCGTGGAGGAAGTGCGCGCGACCAGCAATGTGTGAGGGCGGCGCCGGGTTGGTGGCCCGGCGGCCTACCGGAATCAGTAGAAATTACAGATTCGCACCGATTCGTCGTTGACCGGGCGGGGTACTGGAGCAAAATCTTTTGCATACATACCAAGGCAACACCGCCAAAAGCGCCATGACACTCGACGAACTCTTTGCCAATGACGAGTCGCTCCCTACCGTTCCCAGGGTGGTGTCCGACCTCATAGAGATGCTGCGCGACGACGACGTGCCCTTCGCGGCCATCGCCCACCGCATCGAGCTCGACCAGGTGCTTGCGGCCAAGGTGCTGCAGATGGTCAATTCGCCGTTCTTCGGGCTGCCGCGCAAGGTCTCGTCCATCCAGGGCGCGATCCTGATGCTCGGGCTCTCGGCCATCCGGTCGTTCGTGGTGAGCTCGGGCCTGTCGGGTTCGTTCCGGAAGGTGGAGGGCGTCAAGTTGCCGGAGTTCTGGGCCCACAGCCTGCGCGTGGCTTCGGTCTCCAGGTATCTGGCTTCCAAGACCCGGCGCGTCGATCCCAACCTGGCTTTCACCGCGGGCAGCATGCATGCCATCGGTCACCTGATCATGGCGCAGGCCATGCCGGAGCGCATGGCTTCATTGAACGCCACCCATCCCTTCGACGCACTGGGCCGTGCGCAGCTCGAGCTGGTCGAGTTCGGCTACCACTACGGCGACGTGAGCGCCTCGCTGGCGCGCCGCTGGGAATTCGCTCCCGAACTGGTCAACGCGCTTTCCAGCTTCGTGACCCAGGCCAAGGCGGAGCGCCCCGATGCGCTCGGCGGCATTCTTCACATGGCCGTGTGGCGCGTGGCGCTGGAGCGCCAGGGCGTGGACCTGAGCAACCTCGGCGCCCTCTGGCCCACCCAGTCGGCGATGGCCATCGGCATCACCGAGGACATCGTGCAGGGCATGCCGGCACCGCGCGTGCTGGCCGCGGACCTGGAGTCGATGATCGCCTGAGCGGCGTCTTCAGATATTCAGCGGCGCGAACGACTTCACCAGGTCGTCCAGCGCCTTGATCTGCGCAAGGAACGGCTCCAGCTTGTCCAGCGGCAATGCGCTCGGGCCGTCGCACTTGGCCTGTGCCGGGTCCGGATGCGCTTCGAGAAACAGCCCCGCCAGCCCCACCGCCATGCCCGCGCGCGCCAGGTCGGCCACCTGTTCGCGGCGACCGCCCGACGCTGCGGCGCCGGCTTCGCGCTGCTGCAGCGCATGCGTCACGTCGAAGATGATGGGCAGGTTCTGCGTGACCTTCTTCATGACGCCGAAGCCCAGCATGTCCACCACCAGGTTGTCGTAGCCGAAGCAGGTGCCGCGGTCGCACAGGATCAGCCTGTCGTTGCCGGCTTCTTTGAACTTCTCGACGATGTTGAGCATCTGCGGCGGGCTCAGGAACTGCGGCTTCTTGATGTTGATGGCGCGGCCCGTCTTGGCCAGCGCCACCACCAGGTCGGTCTGGCGCGCGAGGAAGGCGGGCAGCTGCAGCACGTCGACCACCTCGGCCACGGGCGCGGCCTGCGCGATTTCGTGCACGTCGGTGATCACGGGAACGCCGAAGGCGTCCTTCACGGCCTGGAGGATCTTCAGGCCCTCGTCGAGGCCGGGGCCGCGGTACGAGTGGATCGACGAGCGGTTGGCCTTGTCGAAGCTGCCCTTGAAGACATAGGGAATGCCCAGCTTGCCGGTGACGCGCACGTACTCTTCGGCGCTGCGCAGGGCCAGGTCTTTGGACTCGAGGACGTTGACGCCGCCGAACAGCACGAAGGGGCCGTCGTTGCGGACGTGGACGTTGGGGGTGATGGTGACAGTGGTCAAGGTTTTCTCCTGGCTAGGTGCCGATTGTCCGTCCGGTCGGGCTTGCGGGGCCAAACGCGAGCCTGGCGAAGCGTTCGCCGATGCGCCGGTGCGAGGGCGCGTCGGGGTGAAGGCGGTCCGGCAGCGGCAGTTCCGCGAAGTCTTCGGGGCCGTACAGGGCCAGCCCGTCGATGTAGTGCAGGTTCGGATCCTGCGCCGCGCGTTGCCCCACGATGCGTTGCAGTTCCTGGCGGATGTAGGTCAGCGTCAGTTTGCCGGCGCTGCGCTCGGCTGCGTCGCCGGTTGCCTTGAACATCACCTTGCCCTCCGCCAGGGCGCTCGGGTCGAATGCGCCGGGGCCGGGCGTGTCCTCGTGGATCGGGCAGTAGATGGGCGAAACCACCAGCAGCGGCGTGTGCGGATGCCCTTCGCGGATGGTGTCGAGAAAGCCGTGCACCGCTGGCGTGAAGGCCCGCGCGCGCATCAGGTCGGTGTTGACCAGGTTGATGCCGATCTTCAGGCTGATCACGTCGGCAGGGGTGTCGCGCATCACGCGCGCGGTGAACGGGTCGAGCAGCGCACTGCCGCCGAAGCCCAGGTTGACCAACTCCAGCGCGCCGAGCGACGCCGCCACCGCAGGCCAGATGGCCGTGGGGCTGCCCGCATTGGAGCCATGGCTGATCGAGCTGCCGTGGTGCAGCCAGACCTTGCGCGCATCCCCCGCGAGGGGCTCGACCGGCGCGTTGGCACGCAGCGCCACCAGTTCGGTGGTCTCGTTGTGGGGCAGCCAGATCTCGATGCGCTTGGCGCCGCCGGGCAGACCGCCGAACCGCAGCGTGCCCGCCGGGCCTTGCTGCTTCGACGCCGTGCCGGCCGCCATGTCGATGGTGACGACATCGCCGCCGGTCGCGCTGGCCTGCCGTGCGAGGCGGCCGTCGACCAGCAGGTCGTACACGCCCTGCGGCCGGGGCGGAATGCCGGCGTACACGTAGCGGGTCGGGAGCACGTCGAGTTCGATGTCCGTGGCCTCGGTGCGAAACGCCAGCCGCACGCCCGAGGGCTGCGACTCGGCCATGGCCAGTTGCGGGTCGTTGCATTGGGCGCGTGCCCATGCGGGCAGGCGGTGCGGCAGCAGGCCGCGCGCGGTGCGCTCGAATTCCAGGGCGCCGCGCAGCAGTTCAGGGGTCACGGGCGTGGCAGTCCGCGCGTGCTTGTCGTTCGTCGTCATGCCGCCGATTTTCCGGCAGGCATCAACCCCCCGGCGCCACCGTCAGGTAAAGCGTCGTCAGCGTGCCGGCCACCGGGCGCAGCAGCTTCAGCAGCAGCGGCCGTCCGTAGCCTTCGCCGGCCAGGCGCTTGAGCAGGTCAGACAGCTGCGCCAGCGGCGTTCCGTCGCAGCCGATGAGGATGTCGCCGCTGCGCAGCCCGTCGCGCGCCGCCGCCGAGCCGGCCACCACCTCGACCACCCGCAGGCCGGTGCCGACGGACCATTCGTTTTCGCGCACCCAGCGCCGGGGCAGGGCCATCGCCGCGCACTGCACGCCCAGCTTGCCGCGCCGCACCGCGCCGTGGCGCATCAGCTCCCCGGCCACCCAGCGCGCGGTGTCGATGGCCACCGCAAAGCTCAGGCCCTGGGCCGACGGAATCACCGCCGTGTTCACGCCGATGACCTGCGCGGCGCTGTCGAGCAGCGGTCCGCCCGAATTGCCGGGGTTCAGCGCCACGTCGGTCTGGATCACGTCCTCGATCATCCGGCCGCCGCGCGAAGGCAGGCTGCGGCCCAGCGCGCTCACGATGCCGGCGGTCACGGTGAAGTCGAAACCCAGCGGATTGCCGACCGCCACGGCCAGCTGGCCGGGCTGCAGCGCCGCGGAACTGCCCAGCGGCAGGAAGGCGCTGGTGTGCGACTCGATGCGCAGCACCGCCACGTCGGTCGAGGCGTCGATGCCGACCAGGCGCGCCGGGCTCTCGGTGCCGTCCGAAAAGGCTGCGCGCAGCTCGCTCGCGCCTTCGACCACATGGGCATTGGTGATGGCGAAGCCGTCCGGCGTGAAGAGAAAGCCGGAGCCGCTGCCCTGGCCGCCCGCGTTGCCGCGCTGGGGCTGTTTTCGGACCTTGATGTGCGCGACCGCCGCGCTGGCCGTGTGCGCCACCCGTGTGACGGTGGCCGAGTAGGAATCGAGCAGGAATTCGTCTTCGCGTGCGCCCATGTGAGCACCTCTTTCAGTCGCCAGGATCTCCGGGAGTTCAGGAGAAATGGCGGCGCGAAAGAGCTTTTCAAGCGCCGGGGCAGGCGCTCGGACAGGGACTCAGGCGGCCCCGGGGCGCGCCGCGGCCTGCGCGGTCGGCGAATGCTGCAACGCGGCGGGCAGGCGGTCGTCGAGCCAGTTCATGCGCCAGGCCAGCAGCGTCACCGCCAGCACCAGCACCGCCAGCGCGGCCACGCCGGTCGCGCCGTGGCGGTCTCGGTAGGGGTCGCGCACGATGCGCCTGGCACCCGGCGGCACCCGCGCTGTCTGCGAGAGCATGCCGCCCAGCCGCACATTCACCTTCATGCGCCCGTTGATGGCCCAGCCGCTGGCGTCGAGGATCGGCCCCAGGCTGCGCTGGCGCAGCTTGAGCCATGCGATCAGCATGCTCGGCCCCGAGATGGCGAGCACGATGCCCAGCAGGGCCACCGGTATCCATTGCCCCAAGTCGACGAACTTGCCGAAGATGGCCACCAGCACCGCGCTGATGCTCCCCAGCGCCACGCCGATGGCGGCCACCGTGCCCACGTCGACACGGCCGGTGGGGCGGGGCGCGGCGGCCGGCGCCTTGGCGGCGTCCGCGGCCTGGTCGGCGGTCGTGAGCTTGGTCGCGAAACTCGTCAGGCTGCCCTGGCCGGCGGCGTCCTGCGCGGCGGCGCGCTTGGCCACCTGTTCCTCGATCACGCGCACGAACTTCTTGTACGGCGCGAAGAAGGCCTGCGCCACGCTGGTCGGGTTCTCGATCAGCTTGGTGATGGTGGCGTCCCAGTCGCGGCCCTGACGGTCGTAGAACACGCCGTTGCGCCCGACGAACAGGAAGTCGATGTCGCCCGCCGTGAAGGCCGCGGCAATGCTCATCTTCGCGCCCTGGCGGGTGCAGTCGCAGTAGGCCAGGCAGGTCTTCGCCAGGCCCGCGAGCACCGCGTGTTTGGCCGTGTCCTGCACCTGTACCGTCAGCTCGCAGCTGCGGCCGTCGAGAAACAGCGTGCCGGCCTGGAAGATCGCGCCTTCGCGCCGGTAGAAGGCCTTGAACGACACGAAGTTGTCCAGCAGCACCACCAGGTCGCGCTGCAGGCGGATCAGCTTTTCCAGGTCGACCAGCAGCGTGTTGTGCTCCTCGGCGGCTTCGTCGTCGTGGATCAGCGCGAGCAATGCTTCGCGGGTCTCAAGCAGCGCGTCGAGCTTGTCGAGCGGCAGCGCGGCGGCCCAGTTGTCGGGGCGCCTGGCCATCAGGGCCTGCAGCGGCGCGAGCTTGCGGCGAATGGCGAGCCACTCTTCCTCGGCCAGTTCCTCGCGCGCGCCGAGCAGCGGCGCCACGCTGCGCTCGGCAAAGGCGGCCACCGCATCGGCCCACGCGGGGTTGAGGGCGGTGCCGCTCAGCGGCAGCACGCAGCGCGGCGTGACCGGGGCCAGCGGCAGCTCGGCGATGGGCTCCGCGTGCAGGTCCAAGCTGTTCGCGCCGAGCGCGTCATAAGCCTTGGCCGAGGGGTTGAGCGCGGTCACGGCCTGCGCGTCGAAGGCGGCCACGCGGCATCGCGCGAAAAAGTCGTCGAGCTTGGCCTGCACCTTGAGCGCCGCGTCGGCCGCGGCTAGCGTGGGCTCGCCCAGCGGCATCAGCTCGGCGTTGCCGGCGTCGGCCTGCGCATGCCAGTCGCGCGCGGTCTGCACCTCGGCGAAGAAGGCTTCGACGCGGGCGCGGTCCACGCCGGGCGTCTCCTTGTGGCGATCGGGCACGCTGCCGTGCAGTCGCATCACTTCGGAGATGGTGGCGCGCACGGCATCGTCCTGCGCGGTGTCGGGCGTGACCACGCCGTCGCCGTTGAAGCGCATGGCCGCCAGCAGTTCGCCGCGGTCGGCAATGTCGGCGAGCGTGAGCGTCTGCGCATCGGGCTTGCCCTGGATCTGCAGCAGGCGGCGCGCTTCCTCCAGCAGCCGCGCGCCGGCGGGGTTGCTGTCGTCCAGGTCGCCCAGCGTCAGCACGTCGCTGCCTTGCAGCAGCACGTCGGGGTTGCGCAGGCGCGCGCAGACCCACTCGCAGGCCGCGACCACTTCGGGCGGGCGTACGCGGCCGTCGCGGTCGGTGTCGATCAGGTCGAGGGTGCGCGTGTCGAAGTCGATGCCGCGCGTCGGGCAGGCGAGCGCCACCCAGAGCTTCTGGTCGAGTTCCGCGATGCGGGCGATGTCCTCGCCGGTGCGAAAGATGACCTGGTCGGCGCCGCCTGTGCGGATGAACTGCCAGCGATGCGGGGTTTGCGAGGAGGCGGAGGCGTCGGAGCTCGGGGAACTGGGTCGATTGGGCATGGCGACACCGTAAGGGACCGCGCGCGACGCATTTGAGGACACAGGGCGCACAGCCATGTCGTCCGAGGCCGACATGCGATGCGCGCATGGGGCAGGCCTCGTAGGTCTTGTCCGTCCCGAGGAGGCGGCATTCGCTTCGAATCCGCTTGCCCGGGCTTCGATAAGTTGGGAATCGACGGTTGTCCCGTCCCTCGTATTCCTCCCTTTGCGAGGGCTTCGCTGCGTGACAGCAACGAGGCTTGGACCCGGCCCTGGTGCCGGGTTCTTTTTTGCGCGACGAAAGCCCCGCGCGCCTTCACGAAGGCTTCAGTCTCCGTTGAGGGATTCTTCAGGTGGGCCGCGCACACTGCGCTGCACCTACAACACGAAGAATCCGCCCTTGAAAAACATCCTTCTCCTGATTGCCGCCGCCACCCTGATGGCGGGCTGCGGCCACGACAACCACCGGCGCGACCGCGATCGCGACCACAACGGCATCCCCGACCGCTACGAGCGCAATCGCGACAGCGATGGTGACGGCGTGCCCGACCGCTACGACCGCCGGCCCTACGACCCGCGCAAGAACTGACCGGGTCAGGTCCGCTGTCGCAACGCGAGCACCGACAGCCCCGCCGCGATGAAAGTGAGGCCGGCCCCCACGTTCAGGCCGGTGCCCACGCGCGGATGCCGCCGCAGCCACGACGACAGCCGGAACGCGAAGCAGCCCAGCACGGTGAAGATCAGCGCGGTCAGCACCGCGAAGATCGCGCCGTACACCAGCATCTGCAGCGCCACCGGCCCGCGAGCCGCGCTCACGAACTGCGGCAGGAAGGCCAGCACGAACAGCCCCGGCTTCGGGTTCAGCACGTTCGACAGCAGCCCCGTGAGGAACACCTTGCGCAGCGGCTGGTGGGCACCCGGCTCGAACGACACCAGGTTGCGCGACGACAGCGCCTTGTAGCCCAGCCACAGCAGATACAGCCCGCCGACCGCCTTCACGGCCCAGAACGCCACGGGCGATGCCTGGATCACCAGCGACAGGCCCAGCGCCGCCGCCGCGGTGTGGAACATGATGCCCAGCCCCGCGCCGACGGAAGACAGCGCTGCCGCCGCCTTGCCCTGGCTCAGGCCGCGGCTGATGGCCAGGATGTTGTCGGGTCCGGGGGCCATCACGACCACCAGGCAGGCCGCGATGTAGGCGAGCAGAACGTCTTGGGGGAACATCGGATTCATCCTTGCTTGGCGGGTGTCAGTCAGGGGGCCTTGGGCCGCGACGAGGGTTCCCACGAATCGGGCGTGGTCGCCACCAGCGACTTGAAGTCCTTCCACGGCCGCGCGCCCGGAATGGTGCGCGCGCCGATGATCACCGTCTTCGCGAACAGCACCATGCGCTCGCGCAGGTAGTCGCGGTCGGACGCGGGCCAGGTCTCGATGGAATGCGGCCCGCGCGCCAGCACGATCTCCTTCAGGCCGCGGATGCGGTTGTAGGCCGCCACGGTGCCCTCGAGCGTCTCGGCGCGGTCCCACAGGCCCTTGCCGAAGAAGGCGGCGGGCCAGCGGTCCATGCCCGCCAGCGTGGACGAGTTCGGATAGAAAACGATGTGGTGGTCCGCCGCCATGCCGCCCAGGAACAGGTTGCGGTCGGCAAGGTCGGGCGAGTCGCCCACGTAGCCCGCGCCGCTGGCAAACGACGACAGCAGGATGGTGCCGTGGATGTTCTTCAGGCCCTTGGGCGGCGTGCAGTTGGGCTGGGGCATGTCGAAGGTGCATTCGGCCACGTAGTTCTTGGTCATGGCCCAGGCGGTCGACATCGAGCCGCGCGAGTAGCCGCCGAGCACCAGCGGAATCTCGTTGGCCTTCATGCCCGCCAGCAGCCGGCCGCGCGCGTTCTCGCCCTCGAACAGTTCGCCCGATGGCGCGAGCAGGCGCAGGCCGCGTCCGCCCTCCAGCGCCGCCAGCGCGCGGAACACGTCCTCGCCTTGCTCCAGCGTGTTGGTGTCGCTGAAGCCGCCCGACAGGCCTTCGCCGCGCCGGTCGTAGGCCAGCACGTCGAAGCCCGCCTGGTTCAGCGCATACAGGTTCTCGCGCCACCAGCGCTGGCCCATGGTCTCGGTGGTCGCGTTGGGAAAGTTGATGGGAACAGTCTTGCCGGTCTTCTCGTCGATGCGGTAGGCCACCTCGTCCGGATGCTGGATGGCCGTGAGCTGCCCGCCGCCGCCCGGCGCCATGATGGCCAGGGCGCGGACCTTCTTGCCCTTGCCGTCGTCGATGCCGGCGCCCTCGATGTACCAGCCGCGCAGCTTGATGTCGCCGGTCATCTTCAGGTCGATGCGCTCGAAGGCGTCGTGCGGCGCGGTGAACTCCACGATCCAGGTGCGGGCGTCGGCCTCGGCGATGCCTTCGCGGTACGGCGCCTTGGCGAAGAAGGCGGGCCGGCGGATCTGCTTCAGGTCGACATTGCCGTCCGGATCGATCTTGCCCGACGGGTCGACCACGCCGGTCGAGCGCGTGGCGCGCTCCTTGTTGGGCGGCAGCCAGCGCTGCATCTGCGCGTCGATGCGCTTGAAGCACACGGGGTCTTCCTTGCAGGCGCGCCAGCGGGCCTTGAGCTTGTCGTCGGTGAATTCGCTGACGTAGTAGTCGCCGCCCGCATAGCCGGGCGGCGGGCGGTTGGCCGTCATGAGCACGGGCACGCATTCCTTGGCGCCGGAGCCCTTGGGGCCTTGCCCCAGCAGGTAGCCGCCCATCATGGCGTTGCGGTCGGTGCCGACCCAGGCGGTGCAGTCGGTGGGCGGCGGGGTGCTGGCGGTGGCCTGCCGCTGGGCCTCGGTGGGGGCGGTGCAGGCGCCCAGCAGCAGGGCCGAGGCGGCGAGGGCGCAGGCCGCGGCGCGGCGATGCAGGACAAGGAGGCTCGGAATCTTCTGTGCAGTCATCGAGGCGGATGTTCCAGGGAAAGGTGCAGAACCGAAGGTGCCGATCTTCGCCGCATCCGCGCGCTAAAGCCACCGCAGAAGCCCCGTCCGGCTGCAAGCGCACGCCGCCTTTTCTGTAGGACATTTCCTGCACGCGCATGCGCCAATTTCCACTCTTCATCGGCCTGCGGCGCGCGCTCAATCGGCGCCGAATTCACAGGAGACAAGACAGATGAATTTCGAAGGCATCTACTGCTTCGATACGGCGAGCGTGCGCTTCGCCTTCTATCCCGAAGGCCCCGGCGGCCCGCGCGTCATCGCGCAGATTTCCGAAGAGACGCTGCACGACGAGTTCGGTGCGCGCGAAATCGGCGACCGTTTGCTGGAAGCCTGCCGAAAGCACTTCCACGCAATAGAGCCCGCCGCCATCGCGCGCTACCGCAGCGAGCCGCGCCGTCCGATCACGCTCACCATCGACGACTTCGCGCTGCACGCCTGAGCCGGCGCGGCGCCTGAAGGGACACGGGCAACTCTCCGACAAGGCGAGGCGGCTCAGGCCGTAACCACGGTCACCGGCATCCCAGCAAATTGGCGTTCAAGCCAAGCGAGAACCGCAGTCGTTCCCCACGCGGCCGTTGCCCCGACGGCCCCTGACTGCTGCCTTGCTGGCCTTCAATCAAGGAATGCCGGTGCCTTTGAACCATTCACTCCCTGGCGAGCGAGACGCCTACCTTTTTCACGAAGGAACCCACGCGCGGCTCTACGACCTGCTGGGTTGCCATCCGCAGCCAGGAGGCGGCGCCCGCTTCGCCGTATGGGCGCCGAACGCCGAGTCGGTCTCGGTGGTGGGTGACTGGAACTACTGGTCCGGCGACGCCGATCCGCTCGCGCCCAGCCCCGACCACACCGGCATCTGGCTGGGCCACGTACCCAACGCGGGGCTCGGGCAGGCCTACAAGTACCGCATCCGCTCGCGCCACGGCGGCTTCACCGTCGACAAGGCCGACCCGGTGGCCTTCAGCGCCGAGCATCCGCCGGCCACCGGCTCGCGCATCTGCGAACTCGCCTACGAATGGGGCGACGACGAATGGATGGCGACGCGCGGCATGCACAACTCGCTCGAGGCGCCGATGTCGGTCTACGAGGTGCACCTGGGCTCCTGGCGCCGGCATGACGGGCAGTTCCTGGGCTACCGCGAGATCGCGCACGAACTGGCCGCGTACGTGAAGAAGATGGGCTTCACGCATGTGGAGCTGATGCCGGTGACAGAGCATCCGTTCTACGGCTCGTGGGGCTATCAGACCACCGGCTACTTCGCGCCCACCGCGCGCTACGGCTCGCCGCAGGACTTCATGTACCTGGTCGATCACCTGCACCAGCAGGGCATCGGCGTGCTGCTCGACTGGGTGCCTTCGCACTTTCCGACCGACGAGCACGGCCTTGCGTTCTTCGACGGCACGCACCTGTACGAGCATGCCGATCCGCGCCAGGGCTTTCATCCGGAGTGGAACTCCAGCATCTTCAATTACGGCCGGCCCGAAGTGCGCAGCTTCCTGGTGTCGTCGGGGCTGTTCTGGCTCGACCTGTACCACCTGGACGGGCTGCGGGTGGACGCCGTGGCCTCCATGCTCTATCTCGACTACGCGCGCAAGCACGGCGAGTGGATTCCCAACCGCCACGGCGGCCGCGAGAACCTGGAGGCCATCGATTTCCTGCAGACGCTGAACCGCGCCGTCTACCGCGAGTTTCCGGACACGCTCACCGTGGCCGAGGAGTCGACCGCGTGGCCGCGCGTCTCGCGCCCCACCGACATGGACGGCCTGGGCTTCGGCGAGAAATGGAACATGGGCTGGATGCACGACACGCTGGCCTACATGAAGGAAGACCCGGTCAATCGCAAGTACCACCACCACAAGCTGACCTTTTCGCTGGTGTATGCCTTCCACGAGAACTTCGTGCTGCCGCTCTCGCACGACGAGGTGGTGCACGGCAAGGGCTCGCTCATCAACAAGATGCCCGGCGACAGCTGGCAGCAGTTCGCCAACCTGCGCGCGCTGTTCGGCTACATGTGGGCGCACCCGGGCAAGAAGTTGCTCTTCATGGGCGGCGAGTTCGGCCAGCGCCGCGAATGGACGCACGACGGCGAGCTCGAATGGTGGGTCACGCAGCAGCAGGGTCACGGCGGCCTGCAGCGGCTGGTGGCGCAGCTCAACCGCGTGTACCGCGAGTCGCCCGCGCTGCACCAGCTCGACTTCTCGGCGGCCGGCTTCGAATGGATCACCGCCGACGACGCCGAGCGCAGCGTGTTCGCTTTCCTGCGCAAGGCGAGCGACGGCAGCCCGCCGCTGCTGGTGGTCTGCAACATGACGCCGGTGCCGCGCACCAATTACCTGCTGGGCGTGCCGCCGGGCGAGGGCGGCGGCTTCTGGCGCGAACTGATCAACACCGACGCGGCCGAGTTCGGCGGCGCCGGCTGGGGAAACCTCGGCGGCGTGGAGGCCGCGCCGGTGCGCTCGCACGGGCGCATGCAGTCGGTGTGCCTGACGCTGCCGCCGCTGTCCACCCTGATCCTGGAACAACGGCCGTCACCATGAAGAACATCTTCTCGACCCGCAACGCAGCCAGCGTGGCCCCCGACGCCAGCGCTGGCACCGACACCAACCCCGGCGGCAACGTGCGCGCCGTGATCGACGCGGTGCTGCCGGCCGTCGACAACGGCCGCTTCGCCGTGAAGTGCGTGGCCGGCGAGCGGGTGCGCGTGCGCGCGCACTGCTTCACCGACGGCCACGACGTGCTGCGCGTGCAGCTGTGCTGGCGCGCGCAGGACCAGGCCGAGTTCCGCGAGGTGCCCATGAAGCCGCTGGGCAACGACGTGTGGGAGGCCGTCTTCTCGCCGCCCGCGATCGGGCGCTACGTGTACACCGCCGTGGCCTGGGTCGACCCGTTCGAGTCCTGGCGCAGCGAGATGACGCGCCGCGTCGACCCCGACGACGTTCGCATCGCATCCGAAGTCGGCGCGGCCGAGGTGGCCGCCGCCGCCGCGCGCGCCGAGGGCGCCGACCGCATCGCGCTGCAGCGCTGGGCCACCGAACTCGAAGCCGTGGCCGCCGCGCCCGGCACCGACGCGGTGTCGCTCAAGGCGCTGGCGCTCGACGAGGAACTGGCAGAGCTCGCGCGCCGCCACCCCGATCGCCGCCACGCGGTGCGCCACCCGGTCGAGCTGCCGCTGGTGGCCGACCGCGAGCGTGCCCGCTTCAGCACCTGGTACGAACTGTTCCCGCGCTCGGCCGGCATGGAGCCCGGCGTGCACGGCACTTTCAAGGACGTGGAAGCGCGCCTGCCCGCCATCGCCGGAATGGGCTTCGACGTGCTGTACTTTCCGCCGATCCATCCCATTGGCCGCATGCAGCGCAAGGGCCCGAACAACAAGCTGGTGAGCGGCCCCGAAGACGTGGGCAGCCCCTGGGCCATCGGCGCGGCCGAGGGCGGGCACAAGGACATCCTGCCCGCGCTGGGCACCGCCAAGGACTTCCGCCGCCTGCTGGCGCGCGCGGCCGACCATGGGCTGGAGATCGCGCTGGACATCGCGTTCCAGTGCGCGCCCGATCACCCTTACGTGACGGCGCACCCCGACTGGTTCCGCTGGCGCCCCGACGGCACGGTGCAGTACGCCGAGAACCCGCCCAAGAAGTACCAGGACATCTATCCCTTCAACTTCGAGAGCGAAGACTGGCGTGGCCTGTGGGCCGAACTCAAGAGCGTGCTCGACCACTGGGTGGGCGAGGGCGTGCGCATCTTCCGCGTCGACAACCCGCACACCAAGGCCTTCCCGTTCTGGGAGTGGGCGATCGGCGAGGTCAAGCGCGAGCACCCCGACGTGATCTTCCTGGCCGAGGCCTTCACCCGCCCCAAGGTGATGCACCGGCTGGCCAAGCTGGGCTTTTCCCAGAGCTACACCTACTTCACCTGGCGCAACACCAAGGAAGAACTGGTGGAGTACTTCACCGAGCTGTCGACCGCGCCGGGCATCGATTACTTTCGCCCCAACGTATGGCCCAACACGCCCGACATCCTGCACGAGCAGCTGCAGCACGGCGACGCCCCCACCTACATGGCGCGGCTGGTGCTGGCGGCCACGCTGTCGGCCAGCTACGGCATCTACGGGCCGGCCTACGAGCTGCGCGAGCATCTGCCGCGCGAGCCGGGCAGCGAGGAATACCTGGACTCCGAGAAGTACCAGTTGCGCCACTGGAACCATGACGATCCCGAAAGCCTCGCGCCCTTCATCGCGCGGGTGAACCGCATCCGCCGCGAGAACCCCGCGCTGCACGGGGACCGCACGCTGCGCTTCCTGCACATCGACAACCCGCAGCTGCTGGCCTATGCCAAGGCCTCGGCCGACGGCGCCAACGTGGTCGTGACCGTGGTCAACCTCGATCCGCACAACGCCCAGTGGGGCTGGCTGGGGCTCGAACCCGGCAGCGTGGGCGTGAACCCGCCTTCGCGCGTGTTCCAGATGCACGACCTGCTCAGCGGCCAGCGCTTCCAGTGGCAGGGCGACTGGCACTACGTGCGGCTGGACCCGCACAGCTGCCCCGCGCACGTCTTCGTCGTCCGTCGGCGTCATGGCGACGAGCGCGACTTCGATTACTTCCTTTGAGAGGTCGCTCGCCCATGAATGCACCCGTCTCGCACATCGCACTGGAAACCGTCGAGATCGACAACAGCGACGACCCGCTGTGGTATCGCGACGCGGTCATCTACCAGCTCAACGTCAAGGCCTTCTTCGATTCCAACAACGACGGCATGGGCGACTTCCAGGGCGTGACCGCCAAGCTCGACTACGTGAAGGAGCTGGGCGTCAACACCATCTGGCTGATGCCGTTCTACCCCTCGCCCTTACGCGACGACGGCTACGACATCTCCGAGTACGAAGACGTGCATCCGCAGTACGGCACCCTGGCCGACTTCCGCGAGATGCTGGCCGAGGCGCACAAGCGCGGCCTGCGCGTCATTACCGAGCTGGTCATCAACCACACCTCGAGCGAGCACCCGTGGTTCAAGGCCGCGCGCCTGGCGCCACCCGGTTCGCCCGAGCGCGACTTCTACGTGTGGAGCGACACCGACCAGCTCTACCAGGGCACGCGCATCATCTTCACCGACACCGAGACCTCGAACTGGACCTGGGACCCGGTGGCCAAGCAGTACTACTGGCACCGCTTCTTCAGCCACCAGCCCGACCTGAACTTCGACAACCCGGCGGTGATGGAGGCGATCTTCAAGACCATGCGCTTCTGGCTGGACATGGGCGTTGACGGCTTCCGGCTCGACGCTATTCCTTACCTGGTGGAGCGCGACGGCACCAGCAACGAGAACCTGCCCGAGACGCACGCGGTGATCAAGCGGCTGCGCGCGGCCATCGACGCACAGTACAAGAACCGCTTCCTGCTGGCCGAGGCCAACATGTGGCCGGAAGACGTGCGCGAGTATTTCGGCGACGGCGACGAATGCCACATGGCCTACCACTTCCCGCTGATGCCGCGCATGTACATGGCCATCGCGCAGGAAGACCGCCACCCCATCGTCGAGATCATGGCGCAGACGCCCGACATTCCCGAGGGCTGCCAGTGGGCCATCTTCCTGCGCAACCACGACGAGCTCACCCTCGAGATGGTGACCAGCAAGGAGCGCGACTACATGTACACCATGTACGCCGCCGACATGCGCGCGCGCATCAACCTGGGCATCCGCCGGCGCCTGGCGCCGCTGATGGAGAACGACCTGGACCGCGTGAAGCTCATGAACGGCATGCTGCTGTCGATGCCGGGCTCGCCCATCATCTACTACGGCGACGAGATCGGCATGGGCGACAACGTGTTCGTGGGCGACCGCAACGGGGTGCGCACGCCCATGCAATGGAGCCCCGACCGCAACGCCGGCTTCTCGCGCGCCGACCCGCAGCGCCTGTACCTGCAGCCCATCATGGACGCGATGTACGGCTACGAGGCGCTGAACGTCGAGACGCAGGCGCGCGACGCCAGCTCGCTGCTGAACTGGACCAAGCGCATGTTGGCCGTGCGCAAGACCAGCCACGCCTTCGGGCGCGGCAGGCGGCGCTTCCTGAAGCCGGGCAACCGCAAGATCCTGGCTTACCTGAGCGAATACGACGGCGACGTGATTCTGGCGGTGTTCAACCTCTCGCGCGCGGCGCAGCCGGTGGAGCTGGACCTGTCGGAGTTCAAGGGCCACGTGCCCATCGAGATGCTGGGCCGGGCGCCGTTTCCGCCCATCGGCGAACTGCCGTACCTGCTCACGCTGTCGTCGTACGGCTTCTACTGGTTCAAGCTCACGGCCGAGGCCGACGCGCCGAGCTGGCACGACCAGGGCGTGGCGCTGCAGGAGTGGCCCACGCTGGTGCTGTTCGACGGCTGGACCAGCTTCTTCCGCGACCGCGTGATGCCTTGGCGCATCGGCATGTCCGAGCGCATGCGCAGCCAGTTCGAGCTGGAGACGCTGCCGCGCCACATCGAGATCCAGCGCTGGTATGCATCCAAGGGCACCGCCATCGAGCGCGCGCGCATCGTCGACCATGCGGTGTGGGAGGTGAACGGACAGAGCTGGATGCTGCCGCTGCTCGCGCTCGACGGGCCGCCCGGCGGCGCCACCTACTTCATGCCGCTGGCGCTTGCATGGGAAGAGCGCGACGAAGAGCGCATGGCCGGCGTGGCGCAGGCAGCGCTTGCCAAGGTGCGCCAGCAGGCGCAGGTCGGGCTGATGGGCGATGCCTTCTACGACGAGGCCTTCTGCCGCGAACTGGTGCGCGCCATCGGGCAGGGGGCCGAGCTGGCCACCGGTGGCGGCAAGCTGGTGTTCAAGCCCACGGCCGCGTTCGCGCGCCTGGGCATCGACCTGGACGCGCTGCCCGTGGGCCGGCCCAGCGGCGTGAGCAGCAACACCGTGGTCACGCTCGACGAGACGCTCTTTCTCAAGGGCTACCGCCATGTGCGCGAGGGCATCAACCCGGAGCTGGAGATGGGCCGCTTCCTCACCGAAGTGGCGCGCTACCCGCACTGCGTGCCGGTGCTCGGCGCGCTCGAATACATGAGCGCCGACGGCCGCACCATGACGCTCGCGATGGTGCAGAGCTATGTCGCCAACCAGGGCGACGGCTGGGACTACACGCTGGGCTACCTCGAGCGCTTCCTGCGCGACGTGGCCACCACCGACGGCGCGGTCGACGCGCCCGACGTGCTGGCGGTACACGGCGGCTTCCTGGCGCTGATCGGCACGCTGGGCCGCCGCACCGCCGAGCTGCATCGGGCGCTGGCCACCCGCAACGGCGCGGCCGCCTTCGACCCCGAGCCGCTGTCGGCCACCGATGTCGCGGGCTACCGCACGCACGCCGCCGGCGACGCCACCGCCACGATGGCACTGCTGCGCGAGCGCATCGGCACGCTGCCGCCCGCCGCGCAGGCGGATGCCGAAGCGCTGCTGCGCGCCGCCGACACGCTGCAGGCCAACATTGCCGCGCGCCGCTTCGTGGGCGAGGGTGGCGGCGGTGCCGCGCTCAAGAGCCGCTACCACGGCGACTACCACCTGGGCCAGGTGCTGGTGAAGGACAACGACTTCATCATCATCGACTTCGAGGGCGAGCCCGCGCGCAGCTTCGAGGAGCGCCGCGCCAAGAGCTCGCCGCTGCGCGACGTGGCGGGCATGCTGCGCTCGTTCAACTATGCGCGCTGGTCGGCGCTGCGCCGCGTGGCGCAGAGCCCTGAAGAGGCCGAGAAGCTGGCCGCGCCCGCCATCGCCTGGGAGCAGGCCACGCGGGACGCCTTCATGAAGGGCTATGCCGGCACGCTCGCCCAGCCGGATGGCGCGCCCATCGACGGCGAACTGCTCGCGCTTTTCGAACTGGAGAAGGCGCTGTACGAACTGCGCTACGAGCTCAACAACCGCGCCGACTGGGTGCAGGTGCCGCTGCACGGCGTGCTCGCGCTCATCCAGCCGAACGGGGCCTGAGGCCGCCGTCGTCATTCACTCGGGGAAACACACATGGAAAACTTCGGCATTCACCTGGAGCCGCTGCGCGCCATCCTCTATCAGGTGGGGGCGTTCATTCCGCGCCTGCTGGTGGCGCTGGTGGTGGTGTTCGTGGGCTGGCTCATCGCCAAGGCGGCGCGCTTTGCCGTGACCAAGGCCTTGCGCGCCATCAACTTCAACGTGCTGACCGAGCGCGCGGGGCTCGACAACTTTCTGCGCCAGGGCGGGCTGGCGGGCGACACCAGCAGCCTGTTCGGCATCCTGGCGTATTGGCTGGTGATATTGGCCTCCCTGCTCATCGCCTTCAACGGCATGGGGCTGAGCTACATCGCCGATCTGCTGGGGCGCATCGTCTGGTTCGTGCCCAACGTGTTCGTCGCCTTGCTGGTGCTGGCCTTCGGCTCGTACTTCGCCAAGTTCGTGGGCGACGCGGTGGGCAGCTATTTCCGCGGCGTGAAGATGCAGGACGCCATGCTGTTCGCCAAGGTGGCGCAGTACGCGGTGATGGCTTTCGTGATCCTCATCGCTCTGGACCAGATCAAGGTGGGCGGCGACATTGTGCGCGAGAGCTTCCTGGTGATCCTGGCGGGCGTGGTTTTTGCGTTGGCCCTGGCATTCGGGCTGGCCGGCAAGGATTGGGCAAAGGCGCAGATCGAGCGCTGGTGGCCCCGGCAGCAGCAACTGACGAAGACGACGGGCACCGGCAGGGAAGGGCCGGGCGCGGCCCCGACGCCGATCAACCCGAACACGAATACGGCCGCGCCGCCGCGTTTCGACGACCGTCCGCCCCGCTGATCCGCTTTTTTCTCCAACGTCCGCAACCGCCCGCCACCTGAATGACAAGAAAAGCCAATCCGACCATCACCGCCATCTGGCCCGGCCGCCCCTACCCGCGCGGCGCCACCTGGGACGGGGAGGGCGTCAACTTCGCGCTGTTCTCGCAGCATGCCGACAAGGTCGAGCTGTGCCTGTTCGACGAGCGCGGCCGCCATGAGCTGCAGCGCATCGTGCTGCGCGAACGCACCGACGGCGTGTGGCACTGTTACCTCCCCGAGGCCCGGCCCGGCCAGGCCTACGGCTTCCGGGTGCACGGCGCCTACAAGCCCGAGGAGGGGCACCGCTTCAATCCCAACAAGCTGCTGGTCGACCCCTACGCCAAGGACCTGGTGGGCGAACTGCGCTGGGGCGACGCGCTGTACGGCTACACCGTCGGCAGCAAGCGCGAAGACCTCTCCTTCGACCGCCGCGACAGCGCGCCGCTGATGCCCAAGGGCCGCGTGCTCGAAACCGCCTTCACCTGGGGCGACGACCGCCGCCCGTCGGTGCCCTGGCAGGACATGGTGATCTACGAGATGCACGTGCGCGGCTTCACCATGACCCACCCCGACGTGCCGCCCGAGCTGCGCGGCACCTACGCCGGGCTGGGCAGCGCGCCCGTGGTCGACTACCTCAAGCGCCTGGGCGTGACCACCGTCGAGCTGCTGCCGGTGCACAGCTTCCTCAACGACCGGCACCTGGCCGAGAAGGGGCTGCAGAACTACTGGGGCTACAACACGCTGGCCTTCTTCGCCCCCGAGATGCGCTACAGCGCCTCGGGCAAGGTGAAGGAGTTCAAGACCATGGTCAAGACGCTGCACTCGGCCGGCATCGAGGTGATCCTGGACGTGGTCTACAACCACACCTGCGAGGGCAACCAGCTCGGGCCGACGCTGTCGATGCGCGGCGTGGACAACGCCTCGTACTACATCGCGAACGCCGACAACCGGCGCTACTACGACGACTTCACCGGCTGCGGCAACACCGTGAACCTGGAGCATCCGCATGCGCTGCAACTGGTGATGGATTCGCTGCGCTACTGGGCCGAGGAAATGCACGTCGACGGCTTCCGCTTCGACCTGGCCTCGGCTCTGGCGCGCGAGGCGGGCAAGGTGGAAAACCTCGGCGGCTTCTTCGACGCCATCCGGCAGGACCCGACGCTCAACCGCGTGAAGCTCATCGCCGAGCCCTGGGACCTGGGCCACGGCGGCTACCAGGTCGGCAACTTCCCGCTGGGCTGGGCCGAGTGGAACGACCAGTACCGCGACGGCATGCGCGGCTTCTGGAAGGGCGACGGCGGCCTCATCGGCGAAGTGGCCAAGCGCGTCACCGGCTCGGAAGATCTCTACGGCTGGTCGGGCAAGCAGCCCAGCGCCAGCATCAACTTCGTGACCGCGCACGACGGCTTCACGCTGCACGACCTGGTTTCCTACAACGACAAGCACAACGAGGCCAACGGCGAGGACAACCGCGACGGCAACAGCCACAACGTGTCGTGGAACTGCGGCGTCGAGGGCCCCACCGACGACCCCGAGGTGGTGAGCCTTCGCGAGCGCCAGAAACGCAACCTGCTGGCCACGCTGCTGCTGTCGCAGGGCGTGCCGATGCTGCTGGCGGGCGACGAGCGCGGCCACACGCAGCAGGGCAACAACAACGTCTACTGCCAGGACAACGCGCTGGGCTGGCTCGACTGGTCGCCCACGCCGGAGCGGCTGGCGCTGGTCACTTTCGTCGAACGCATGATCGCGCTGCGCCGCGCGCATCCGTCGTTCCGTCGCCGCACCTTCTTCGCCGGCAAGCCGGCGGAGGGCGAGACCGTGACCGACGTGCATTGGCTCAAGCCCGACGGCGCCGAAATGCGCACCGAAGACTGGAGCGACGCCAACGCGCGCTGCATCGCGATGTACATCCCCGGCGGCGGCATCGCCGACCGCGGCCCGCGCGGCGAGCAGCAGCACGACGACGACTTCCTCATCCTGATGAACGCGCACCACGACGAGATTCCGTTCACGCTGCCGGCCATGCCGCACGGCGCATGGCGCCTGCTGGTCGACACCGCGAGCACCACGCCGCCGCCGACCACCGAAGACGCCGCCGCGCTGGCGCCCGCGTGGGCGGAGCCGGCCTATCCGCTGCAATGCCGCTCGATGGTCGTGCTGAGCCGGCCGGACGTGCGGCCATGATCCGCGCGCACCGCATGCCCTTCGGCGCCACCGTCAACGACGGCGGCGGCGTGGCCTTTTCGCTGTGGGCGCCTTCGGCCGGCGACGTGCGGCTGGAGCACCGGCCGGTCGGCGGCGAGAACAGCACGCACCCGATGGCCCGCGACGCGCAGGGCTGGCACACGCTGACCCTGCCCGAGGCGGCCCACGGCGACAGCTACCGGTTCCACCTGCCCGACGGCACGGCCGTGCCCGACCCGGCCTCGCGCTTCAACCCCGAGGACGTGCACGGCCCCAGCGTGGTGATCGACCCGCGCCATCACCATTGGCGCGACGACGCCTGGCGCGGCCGCCCGTGGGAAGAGGCCGTGGTGTACGAACTGCACATCGGCGCCTTCACCGCCGAAGGCACCTTCAACGCCGCGCGCGAGCGCCTCGGCGATCTTGCCGAACTGGGCGTGACGGCCATCGAGCTGATGCCGCTCGCCGACTTTCCGGGGCGCCGCAACTGGGGCTACGACGGCGTATTGCAGTTCGCGCCCGACGCTTCCTACGGCACGCCCGACGAGCTGAAGGCGCTGGTCGACGCGGCGCACGGGCTGGGGCTGATGGTGCTGCTCGACGTGGTCTACAACCACTTCGGGCCCGAGGGCAACTACCTGCACGCCTATTGCCCGGAGTTCTTCAACCCCGCGCACCGCACACCCTGGGGCTCGGCCATCAACTTCGACGGCGAGGGCGCGCGCACCGTGCGCGACTTCTTCATCCACAACGCGCTGTACTGGGTGGAGGAATATCGCTTCGACGGGTTGCGCATGGACGCGATCCACGCGATCAGCGACAGCTCGCATCCGCACATCGTGCAGGAGATCCGCGAGGCGCTGCAGGCCGGCCCCGGCCGCGAGCGGCACATCCACCTCGTGCTGGAGAACGACGCCAACCAGGCCTCGATGCTCGCGCGCGACGGCCACGGCATGCCGGTGGCGGGCACCGCGCAGTGGAACGACGACCTGCACCACGCGGTGCATGTGCTGGCCACCGGCGAGCGCGACGGCTACTACGCCGACTACGCGGACGACCCCGTGTGCCGCTTCGCCTGCGCGCTGGCCGAAGGCTTCGTGTACCAGGGGCAGCCCTCGGCCTTCCGCAACGGCGAGCGGCGCGGCGAGCCCAGCACGCGGCTGCCGTCGCAGGCTTTCGTCTCTTTCCTGCAGACGCATGACCAGGTCGGCAACCGCGCCTTCGGCGAGCGCCTGCATGCGCTCGGCGACCCGGTGCTCACGCGCGCGGCCATGGCCTGCCTTCTGCTGTCGCCGCATGTGCCGATGCTGTTCATGGGCGACGAGTTCGCGGCGTCGACGCCGTTCCTGTACTTCTGCGACTTCGGGCCCGAACTGGCGCAGGCGGTGTCGGACGGACGACGCTCGGAATTCGGCGGCTTCGCGGCCTTCAAGGACGAAGCGGCGCGCGCGCGCATTCCCGATCCGAATGCCGAATCGACCTTCCTGGCCTCCAAGCTGAACTGGCGCGAGCGGGGCTCGCGCACCCACTTCGCACGGTTCAGCGAAGTGCAGCAATTGCTGGAGTTGCGTCGGCGGCTGATCGTGCCGCACCTGGCCGGCTCGACCGGCGCGGGCGTGTACCTGTGCGAGAACGGCACGCTGCGGGTGCACTGGGACCTCGGGCCGCCGCAGGAGGGGCGCGAAGGCCGCACCGCCGTGCGCCTGCATCTGCTCGCGCATTTCGGCGACGGGCCCGCCGCCGCGGCGCTGGCGCCGCCCGGCGCGCTGGTCTACAGCAGCGGCGTGCAGCACGCCGAGCCTGGCGCCTTGCTGCTGGAGCGCGGCGCCGTGCTCGCGACGTTGGAAGGCATGCATGGTGGATGAGACTTTCCACCACGACACGTCGGGCGTGCTGGCCGCGCTTTGCGAACACTTCGGCATTGCCACCGCCTACCACGACGCCTTCGGCACGCGCCGCCAGGCCACGACGCAGAGCGTGATCGCGCTGCTGGGTGAGTTCGGCGTGCGCATCGGCAACGCGGAAGACGCCCGCCGCGCGCTCGGCGCGGTGCATGCCGGGCGATGGGCGGAAGCCTTGCCTGCCGTGCGGGTGGTCGATGCGTCGGCCGCCGAATGGAACGTGCCCCTGCGTCTGCCGTTGGCCATGCGCTCGCTGCGCTGGCAACTCACCGATGAGGCCGGCCGCACGCGGCATGGCGAGGCCGATGCCTTCGCGCTGCACGAGTCCCAGCGCACGGAGCGCGACGGCACCTGGCTGTGCGAACGCGTGCTGCCGATGACGCTCGCGCTCGACGCGGGCTATCACCGCCTGCGCATCGACGGCCTGGCCGGCGAGACGCTGGTGCTGGCCTCCCCGGGCCGCTGCTACCGGCCGCCGGCGGTGCAGGAGGGCGGACGCGTGTGGGGGCCGGCGGTGCAGCTCTACGGCCTTCGCTCCCCGCGCAACTGGGGCATCGGCGATTTCGGTGACCTCGAAGAACTGGCGACGCGCATGGCGGCGCAGGGCGCGGACATCATCGGCGTGAACCCGCTGCATGCGCTGTTCGCTGCCAACCCGGTGCATGCGAGCCCATACAGCCCATCGTCGCGCCAGCAGCTGAACACGCTCTACATCGACGTGGAGGCGGCGGACGAGTTCGCGCAGTGCGAGCCCGCGCGCAAGCTGGTCGAATCGCCCGCTTTCCAGGCGCGGCTGGCGGCGTTGCGGGCCGAGGCGCTGGTGGACTACGCCGGCGTGGCCTCGGCCAAGTTGGAAGTGCTGGCGCTGCTGTTCGCGCATTTCCGCGAACGCCATCTGCCGGAAGACGGCGCGCCCGACGAAGAGGGCCTGGCGTTCCTGTCCTTCGTCGCGCAGCGCGGCGAAGGCCTGCGCCAGCACGCGCTGTTCGAGACCCTGCATGCGCACTTTCTCGCGGCCGACCCCGCGATGTGGGGCTGGCCGGTGTGGCCCGCCGCCTACCGCGACCCCGATTCGGCCGAAGTGACGGCATTCGCCGTGCAGCATGCGCAGCGCCTGCAGTTCCACCAATACCTGCAATGGCAGGCCGCGCGGCAACTGGCGCGGGCCGGCGAACGCTGCGCCGCGCTCGGCATGGGCGTGGGCCTGTACGTGGATCTGGCGGTGTCGGTCGACAGGGCCGGCTCCGACGCCTGGACCGCGCAGGCGGTGTTCGCGGGGGGGGCCAGCATCGGCGCGCCGCCCGACGAGTTCAACCCTGCGGGCCAGAACTGGGGGCTGCCGCCGCTGCGACCCGACCGGCTGCGCGCCGACGGGCACCGCTTCTTCATCCAGACGCTGCGCGCCAGCATGCACGGCGCGGGCGCCTTGCGCATCGACCACGTCATGGGGCTCATGCGCCTGTTCTGGATACCGCCGGGCCGCGGCGCGCAAGACGGCGCCTATGTGTATTACCCGCTGGACGAGCTGCTGGCCATCGTGGCCATAGAAAGCCATCGGCACCGCTGCATGGTGGTCGGCGAAGACCTGGGCACCGTGGAAGACGCGGTGCGCGAGGCGCTGGGCAAGGCCGATGTGCTGTCCTACCGCCTGCTCTACTTCGAACGGCTCGACAGGCACCAGGGCAGCGGCTTCAAGCCGCCGGCCGTGTATCCGCCGGCAGCGCTGGTTGCCGTGAGCACGCACGACCTCGCCACCTTCGCGGGCTGGTGGGCCGGGCATGACCTGCGCGTGCGGCTCTCGCTGGGTTTGTTTCCCGATGAGCGCATCTTCGACAAGCAGTTGCTCGACCGCGCGCAGGAGCGCATCGAGCTGATGCTGGCCGTGCAGCAGGCCGGCCTGCTGAGCCGCGAGGAGATCGCCGAGGCTTCGGGCCTTGCGTTGCCGCCGCCGCGCGTGGTGGAAGCAGTGCACGCCTGGCTCGCCACGACGCCGTCGACGCTGATGATGGTGCAGCTGGAAGACGTGGCAGGCGTGGTCGAGCAGGCCAACATGCCCGGCACCGTGGACGAGCAGCCCAACTGGCGGCGCAAGCTGCCGATGCCGTTGCATGCGCTGGCCACGGGCGAACGCATGCTGGGGCTGGCGGCGCAACTGCGTGCCGTGCGCCCAGCGAGCCGGACGCACGCCGCTCAGGAAGCGCCAGCGGATCTGCGCGCCCGCGTGCCCCGCGCCACCTACCGGCTGCAGTTCCACAAGGACTTCGGCTTCGACGATGCGGTGCGCGTGCTGCCGTACCTCGCGCAGCTGGGCGTGAGCCACGTCTACTGCTCGCCGATCCAGCGTGCCCGCGCGGGCAGCATGCACGGCTACGACGTGGTGGCGCACGACGAGATCAACCCGGAGCTGGGCGGCGAAGAGGGCTTCGCGCGCTTCGTCGCGGCGCTGAAGGCGCACGGCATGGGACAGCTGCTCGACATGGTGCCCAACCACATGGGCGTGTTCGGCGCCGACAACGCATGGTGGATGGACGTGCTGGAGAACGGCCCGGCCTCGCTCTATGCGCAGCACTTCGACATCGACTGGCAGCCGCTGAACATCGAGCTGACCGGCAAGGTGCTGCTGCCGGTGCTCGGCGGCCACTACGGCGAGGTGCTGGCCAGCGGCGAACTGGTGCTGCGTTTCGAGGCCGATGCGGGCGCCTTCGCTATCGGCTATTTCGGCCACCGCTTTCCGCTGGCGCCGGAGAGCTATCCGACGGTGCTGTCGCGGGCGCTGGCTCAGCTCGACGAATCCGCCGACGACGCAGCCAGCCTCGCGAGTATCGCCAGCGCATTCGGACACCTTCCGGGGCGTCAGGCTGTGGAGCCGCAGTCGCGTGCCGAGCGTGCGCGCGACAAGGAGCTTTTGAAGGCTCGGCTCGCGCGCCTTGCGCAGCGGCATCCGTCGGTCGCGAAGGCCCTGGCGACCGCTGTGGCCGAGCTGAACCTGTCCACGCCTGAAGCGCGCGATGCGATGCATGCACTGATCGAGGCACAGGCCTACCGGCTGGCCCACTGGCGCGTGGCGGCCGACGAGATCAACTACCGGCGCTTCTTCGACATCAACGACCTTGCTGCAGTGCGCATGGAGCGCGACGATGTGTTCGAGGCCACGCAGTCCTTCGCGCTCGATCTTGCGGCGGCAGGCACGGTGGACGGCCTGCGCATCGACCACCCCGACGGCCTCTACGATCCCGCGCGCTACTTCGAGAAGCTGCAGCAGGGCTATGCGCGGCGCGCCGGGCTGCTGCTGCCCGCGCACGATGCGCAGGGCCGGCCGGCGCGGCCGCTGTACGTGGTGGCCGAGAAGATCGCGGCGGGCCATGAGGAAGTGCCAGTGAGCTGGCATGTGCACGGCACCACCGGCTACCGCTTCGCCAACGTGGCCAACGGCGTGCTGGTCGACACATCGGCAGCCGAGACCATTGGCCATGCGTGGCGCCGCTTCACCGGTGAGACGCAGAGCTTTCATGCGCTGTCGCAGGCGGGGCGGCGCGAGGTGATGCGCAATGCGTTGTCGTCGGAATTGAACGTGCTGTCGAGCGAACTGCTGCGCATCGCGCGGGCCGACCGCGCCACGCGCGACTACACGCTCAATGCGCTGCGCCGCGCGCTGGCCGACGTGGCCGCCTGCATGCCGGTGTACCGCACCTACATCGTCGAGAAACCATCGGCACAGGACGAGCGCTTCATCGACGAGGCCACGCAGGCGGCGGAGCGACAGGGCAGCGATGCCGACCGCTCGGTGTTCGCATTCGTGCGCGGCGCATTGCGCGGCGAGGCCGTGGCGGGCGCGCCGCGCGAGCTGGCCGAGCGGGTGCGGCGCTTTGCGGTGCGCTTCCAGCAGTTCAGCGCGCCGGTCACGGCCAAGGGGGTGGAAGACACCGCTTTCTACCGGTACTTTCCGCTGAGCTCGCTCAACGAAGTGGGCGGCGAGCCCGACCATTTCGGCTTCGAGGTGGATGAGTTCCACGCGCTCAGCGCCGACCGCGCGCTGCGCTGGCCGCACACCATGCTGGCCACGTCGACGCACGACAACAAGCGCTCCGAAGACGTGCGCAACCGCATCGACGTGCTCTCCGAAATGCCCAACGACTGGGTGCTGGCGCTGACCCGCTGGCACGGCCTGTGCCGCGACATGCGGCGCAGGCTGGAGGCTGAAGACTCCCCCTCCCGCGCGGACGAATATCTTTTCTATCAGACGCTGCTGGGCACGCTGCCCGTGGGCGGCATCGACGAGGCCACGATGCCCGCATTTGCCGACCGCCTCTGGCAGTACATGCAGAAGGCCGCGCGCGAAGCCAAGCTGCGCACGCGCTGGACCCAGCCCGACGCGCACTACGAAGCGGCGCTCGAAGGCTTCGTGCGCGGCGTGCTGCGGAACATGGAAGAGGGCGCTTGCCTGTCGGACATGCAGCTCTTCGCGGACCGGCTCGCATGGTTCGGCGCGTGGAACGGCTTGACGCTCACGTTGCTGAAGTACGCATCGCCCGGCGTGCCCGATCTCTACCAGGGCAGCGAGCTGATCGAGCTGAGCCTGGTCGACCCCGACAACCGCCGGCCCGTGGACTATGCGGCGCGGCAAGAGCGGCTCGACGAGCTGCAGGCCATGGCCGGCGATACGCCGGGGCTCGCGGCGCGAGTGCGTGCGCTGGCCGCGTCGCCGCATGACGGTCGCGCCAAGCTGTGGTTCATCTGGCGGCTGCTGTCGCTGCGGCGCGAGCACGCCGAGCTGTTTCGCGATGGCGGCTACGAAGGGCTCGCGGTGGAAGGCGCGCTGCAACGCCATGTCGTGGCCTTTGCGCGCAGGCATGGGGACGAGATGCTGGTGGTCGTCGCAGGGCGGCTCTTCGTCGGGCTGTCGCCCGGCGGTTTCGCCGAGCCTTCGTTGCCGCAGGCGCAGACCTGGAGCGACACATCGGTGCGGCTGCCCGACGAGCTTGCAGGCGCGCAGTTGCAGAACCTGCTGACCGGCGAGACGCACCGCGCGGGTGGCGATGCATCGCTGCCGCTTGCCGATGCGTTCGGTTGCATCCCGTGGGCCGCATTCAAGGTGCGTGCTCCTAAGCATGCGGGTCGAATTCCTACATGAGCGGCGGATGGCGTCGCCGAATCTCCGGCGTTGATTGGTTTTTTTACTCAGGAGGTTCCCGATGACGAAATCCTTGTCCGTCCTTTCCGTGCTGATGGCCGGCTTGATCGCGAGCGTGGCTCATGCCCAATCGAATCCGCCCGGAGCGGCCGTGCCGCCCAACACGCCGGGCTATGCCACCGGCAAGTCTGAAATGGCGGGCGAAGCGCGCAAGGACCGCCGTCCGCAGAAGGGCGTTCCAGCCGCGGCGGGTGACGAAGCCAAGACGCCCGAAGGTGGCGCCATCGGGAACGACCGCGCCGCTGCGGCAGGCGAACGACGCGCCGAGACCCGCGACGCGCGCCGCCCCGGCAAGCCGAAGCCGGTGCCCGGCGGAACGCCCAAGTAAGTAAGGGCCGAGCCTGAGGCCCTTCTTCGGCCTCAGTGCTGACCGTGCCCAGCGCGCTGACGGATTTCGCTCCTCAGCGCGCGTTGTCCTGCGGACAGCGCGGTCTCGTAGTTGTCCGCCGCGTCGAAGGCTCGGCGCAGCAGGCGAGGGCTTTCGCCCTTTTCATCGGTTTCGAGCAATTGCCAGACATAGGCGCCCGGCAACGGCTCCTGGATGGTGAGTTCGATCGGGTGTTTCATGGATTCACCATGATCCCGTGCGGCTCGCCTGTCTGTAGGCCGAGTTCGACGGCCTGATCCAAGAGCAGAACCTACAACGCACAGGAAGGAGCATCAGACATGGAAACAACGACACCACCTTTCGACGAACGCTTCGTCACCTTCACCTATCTCGGCCGGTTTTTCCTGTGCCGCGCCGAGCGGCTGGACGACCAGACCTACCGCCCCGTGGTGGTCTGCAAGGGCCGCACGCCGGAGCAACCGGACATCGAACTGCCCGACGACACCGACAACGTTTCCTATGGGACCGAAGCCGAGGCGCTGCGTCATGCGGAGCAGCAGGCGATGCGGTGGGTGCATGAGCGGGCCGGGGCGGGGCAGGCTTGATTGGCTTCAAACGCCCGGCGATCTGAATTGTGCAAATCGTTGACGAACGCTAACTATTGAATCGGCCCGACCTCCCTTGGCTAATTCATATGTATTAGTCTTGAATTAGAAAGTTCAAATCAATGATTTGAAGTGTGACTTATTGCCTCTTATGTGCTGAGCGCCCCTAGATAATCGCGCCCCGTGTGTCATTTGGTCACAAATGACGTCGCGAGCGACCAACTATCAGGGAGAGGGAATAAAAATGAACCGTCATTTGCACCGCGTCGTCTTCAATGCAGCCAGAGGCATGCGGATGGTGGTTCAGGAGACCGCGAGCAGCACCGGCAAGGGGGCAAGCAAGGCCACTTCCGTGGCAGGCGGTGTATTTGCCGGTGTGGCATTGGCGGGCTCGCTGGCGGTGGCACCGCTTCATGCGCAGATCGTCGGTGCTCCGAACGTGCCTGGCAACCAGCGGCCCACTGTGCTGGTCGCGCCGAACGGCGTGCCGCTGGTCAACATCCAGACGCCCTCCGCAGCGGGCGTTTCGCGCAACATCTACAACCAGTTCAGCGTCGGCCCGAACGGTGCCATTCTGAACAACAGCCGGGCGAACGTGCAGACGCAGCTTGGCGGCTTCGTGCAGGCGAACCCCAATCTGGCGACGGGGGCGGCGCGCATCATCCTCAACGAAGTCAACGGCGGTTCGCCGAGCCAACTGCGCGGCTACATCGAGGTGGGCGGACAGCGCGCCGAGGTGATCATCGCGAACCCGGCGGGGATCAGCGTGGACGGAGGCGGGTTCATCAACGCTTCGCGGGCAACGCTGACGACGGGAACGCCGCAATTCAATGCGCTGGGCGGGCTCGACAGCTTCCTGGTGCGCGGCGGGACCGTCACGATCGATGGGGCGGGGCTCGATGCCAGCAAGACGGACTATGCGGCGATCCTGGCGCGAGCGGTGCAGGTGAATGCCGGGATCTGGGCCAGCGAGTTGAAGGTGGTGACCGGTGCGAACGAGGTCGGTGCCGATCACGGCCAGATCACGCCTACGGCAGGCACGGGAGTCGCGCCGACCTTTGCGCTCGACGTGGCAGCGCTGGGAGGGATGTACGCGAACAAGATCGTATTGGTCGGAAGCGAAGCAGGCCTGGGCGTACGCAATGCCGGCAACATCGGTGCAGGGGCTGGCGGTCTTGTCGTCACCGCAGCCGGTCGTCTGGAGAACATCGGCACGCTCGAAGGACAGCGCATCGAGCTGACAACGCCGGGCGACATCGACAACCGTGGCGGCACGATCCGCCAGACCAGTTTCGCCGGCCTGACCATCGCCTCGCCGATCTTGAGCAATACGAACGGCGGAGTGATTGGCGCCGAACCTGTGAGTGTCGGAGCAAGCGGCAGTGGCAACACGAGCCCTGGAACTGCGAATCCAGTCAGCGGTGGCAGCACGGCATCGGCATCGGCGCCAGACAACGGCAGTAGCGGTGCGAGTGGAGCGCCCGCTTCGACCACGTACGCACCACCCGCGCCAGGCGTCATCACCGCCGGTGGCACCATCTCCAATGACGGCGGCAAGATCTACGCGGGCGGTCCGATCACGCTCAACACGCCGCAGGTCAACAATGCAGGCGGCCTGCTCAATGTTGCGACGATGGCGGTTGCGGGTCCGAGCTTCAGCAATGCGGGCGGGACCCTCACTGTCAGTCAGAACTTCGGTGCGAACGTCGGCACCTTCGACAACATGGGCGGCAAGCTCAACGCGGGCAGCCTGCAGATCAACACCACCGGCGACTTCATCAACGTCGACGGCAAGCTCACCAGCGATGGCGATGTCAATCTGGCGATCGGCGGCAACGCAGACAACACGCGCGGCACCATCTCGGCCACCAGCGCGTTGACCGCAGGCATCGTCGGCGCGACCAACAACACGTCGGGCACCCTGATTGCCAATAACAACGTTGCACTCTCGGCGGCATCCCTGGACAACACCAAGGGCGGCATCCAGTCGGCCGGTGCCAACACGCAATTGGTCGTTGCCAGTCAACTGATCAATGCAGCGGGGACCATTGGTGCGGCCAAGGATGTATCCATTCAGGCCGGCTCGCTGAGCAACAGCGGCTCTGTCCGCGGCACCAACGACACCGCACTGAATGTCTCAGGCGCGCTCATCAACGATCGCAGCATCACTGCCGGACGCAATACCCAGATCGTTGCCGGCAGCGTGCAAGGCAGCAGGACAGGCGTATTCGGTGCCGGCGTGCAGAACGACGGCAGCTCTGGCGGCTCCGGCGATCTGCGCATTGCCGCTTCTGGCGCGCTCATTGCCAACGGGACCAACTTCGCAGCGGGCAACACTGTCCTCCAGGGCGCGAGTGTTGACCTCTCGAGCAGTGAAACCAATGGTGCTGAAATCGCGATCACGGCAGCCAACGGCAATGTGACCACCAGCCGGGCCAAGGTCGTGACGCCCGGCACCTTGAAGGTGACGGCGACGGGGGCTGTGTTCAATATCGCAGGCACGCTGGCTGCCGATGGTGCGGCCACTGTGGATGCCGGGAGCTTGGATAACTCTTCCGGCACGCTCGCTTCGGTGACCAACAATCTTCGCATCAAGACCATCGGCGCGACGAGCAACAAGGCAGGCAGCCTGCTGGCGGCAGGCGCGGTCGAACTTGAGAATAGCGGGCTTGACAACACCGAGGGCAAGCTCAGCGGCAACAGCCTCTCCGTCGCCACGGGCAACGGCCAACTCGACAATACGCACGGCACGCTGACCGCGACCACGACAGTGGCGTTGAGTTCCGGCGCGCTGGTCAACGACGCAGGCCTGATCCAGTCAGGCGGTGCGATGACCATCGACACGAATGGTCAGAGCCTCACCAACACCAACGCAGCTAACTACACCACCAAGCAGGGCGGCATTACCAGCGCAGATACTCTGAAGTTGAAGACAGGCACGGTGACCAACACGGCCGGCTTCATCGGCGCGAAGAATTCACTTGATGCCAAGACCCAGGGCTTTACCAACACGGGCGGCGGTGAAGTGTTCGGCCAGTCCACGGTCGCCATCAACACCAACGGCGCGAACTACGACAACAGCGGCGGCAAGACGCTGGCGGTGGGCGACCTGGGCATCGATGCCGGCGGTATCACCAATACCGGCGGCTTGATCCGTTCGACGGCGACGACCACCCTCAATGCCGGAAGTGTCATCAACAAGGACTCCCAGGGTACAGACCAGGGCATCGAAGGCACGAGCGTCAGCATCACGGCGGCGACGCTCACCAACAAGTTCGGCGCAATCCGCGCCGATGGCAATGCCACGCTGACCAGCACGACAAAGATCGACAACTCCCAGGGCCTGGTTTCTGCTGGCGACACGCTCACCGTGCAGGACCCTGGCACTCCCGGGAGCCTCTCGGTGGTCAACACCGGCGGCACTCTGGTTGCCAGCAAGAAGGTCGTCCTTGAAGCCGGCGCAGTCACCTGGGACGGCAAACTGCTGTCGCTGGGCGACATGGACCTTGCCGTCAAGCAGGACATCTCATTCGCGGCCGGCAGCGAGACAGTCGCCAACAAAAACCTCACGCTCTCGACCACCGGCAACATCACCAACAGCGGCCGGCTCGCTGCTGGTAAGGAACTGAAGCTTTCGGCGAAGGACATAGAAAACACAGCCACCGGCGATATCCAGGGCGAGACCACGATCCTGAAGGCCTCGGGCACACTCACCAACCGCGGTGTGATCGATGGCAAGACCACCAGCATCAATGCCGGGACGCTGAACAATCGAGGCACCGGCCGCATTTACGGCGATCAGATCTCGATAGGCGCCGTCACTCTCAACAACGAGACAGAGACGGTGGGGGGCGTGGCTTCCTCAGGCACCATTGCTGCGCGTCGGCGCCTGGATCTAGGCGTCACCAATCTGAACAATCGGGACGGGGCGCTCATTTTCAGCGATGGGGATCTTGCCATCGGTGGCGCGCTCGTGGACGGCAAAGCCAGCGGTTCGGCCGGCACGGTGAACAACCATGCCGCGACCATCGAGGCGACCCGGGACGTCGATATCAGGACCTCGGTCCTGAACAACACCAATGGCGGCGTGACCTGGGCAATGCAAGGCGGCAAGGCGAGCGATTCGATCACCGAGTACGCATTGCCTGGAAGTGCTACACGTTACACAGTCGACCAGTTGGCCTTCGTGAGTGTCGCGGCCGCGTCTTACGACTTCGTGCGCATGATGGGTGGGTTGTGGCCGAGCTTCATCGGTCAGCCCGATGGCCCCATCATTGGGCCGTTCGCGGGCATCGTCGTCCCGTCCGCGAAGTACCCCATGTCTCGCTTCAAGACCTACTACGCGAAGGCGCCGCAAAACAGCAGCGATCTGCATGGTTCGCGTCCGGTCGGGACCGATTTCCAGGAGGACATCAACGAACCCGGCGCGTGGTATTCCCGCACCAATCCGATCTGGGCCACATTCGGCGTGGCACCTCCGGCCACCGATACACCTGATGACACTCAGCGCGCGGCCTATCTCGAGGCCCACCAGGCGCTGGATGCTGTGACGGAAGCCTTCATCAAGTATGTCTACGAGAGCCGGGCCAGTGCGTACTACTCCTGGACCTACTCGGAATCGAACACCACCCCGGTCTTGCAGACGTCTGCGCCCGGCCGCATCGTCGCCGGCCGCAAGATGGACATTGCCGTCGATAGCGGCACCAACGACATGAGTCAGATCCTGGCTGGTGGCGCGCTGAATGTGACTGGCGGAAAGATCACCGACAAGAACCTCGAAGTCTCGGGCTCGCAAAATCGCACCGGCTGGCAGTACTACAACAACGGCAGCGGCAACATGCCGATGCCCACGCCTTACAACGTCTCCACCCCCATCACGGTCACGCTGGCTGCCGCAAGGCAAGATGGCAATGTCGCCGTCTCTGGAAGCGGCACGCCCACCGGCACCTTAGCTCCCGGTAAAACAAATCAAGGCGTGGCCGGCGCCAGCGGTGTCAACGGCAGTGGGCACGCACCAGGAACAAACGGACCCATCGTCCCGCCGATCATCGAAGTCAAGCTGACGGCCAGCTCCGGCACGTCCCAGGTCGTACGCACCACCATGCCAGGCCTGGCCCTGCCCACGGCCAGCCTGTTCCGGACTCTTTCGGGAGCATCGAGTCGCTACCTCGTCGAGACCGACCCACGCTTCGCCAACTACCGCAACTGGCTCGGCAGCGACTACCTGCTGAACAACCTTGGGCTCGATCCGGACAACACCCTCAAGCGTCTGGGTGACGGCTACTACGAACAGCGCCTGGTCCGCGAGCAGTTGGCCCAACTGACGGGCTACCGCTATCTGGATGGCTATGACAGCGACGAGAAGCAGTACGCCGCGCTGATGGACGCTGGCGTTACCGTTGCGCGCCAGTATGGCCTGCGCCCCGGGATCGCTCTCACGGATACGCAGATGGCCCAGCTCACCAGCGACATCGTCTGGCTGGTGGAGCAGGCCGTGACGCTTCCGGACGGCAGCATCCAGCGCGTGCTGGTCCCGCAGGTCTATGTGCGCGTGAAGAACGGCGACATCGACGGCTCCGGGGCTTTGCTGTCCGGCAAGGAGGTCAACATCCAGTTGGACGGTGACCTGGTCAACAGCGGCACGGTCGCCGGGCGCAGCACGGTCAAGATCACTGCGGAGAACATCCAGAACCTGAATGGCCGCATCTCCGGCGGCAACGTCGATCTCAACGCCAGGACCGACCTGAACAACATCGGCGGGATCATCGATGCCGACAGCAAGCTGAAGATCGAGGCCGGCCGCGACATCAATGTACGCACCACGACCAGCAGCGGCGCGTTGGCAATGGACATTCAGCCTGGGGCCGCAAGCCTGCGCGGCGCGACCATCGTCGACCGGGTTGCGGGTCTCTACGTGAGCGATCCGAAGGGCACGCTGGTGGCTTCGGCTGGACGCGATGTCAACTTGATCGGCGCGCTGATCTCCAACAGCGGCAAGGAAGGAACAACCGAGATCGGTGCAGGCCGGGACATCAATCTGGGCACGGTCACCACCTCCAGGCAGGAGGCGACCATTCGCAGCGCTGGCAACTATCGTGCGGAAGCCAGTACGCAAGAGTTCGGAACTCGCATCGAGGCAACTGGAGACATCAGCCTGACGGCCAAGAGGGATGTGAACGTGCGAGCGGGCGCGATCAACAGCACCGATGGCGAGCTCGGCATTGCAGCGAAGCGCGACATCAATATCGATGCGGGTCAATCGACAAGTGCGTTGAATGAGGGGCTGCGAATTTCGCGTAGTGGCGAGAAGCGCACGGAGCAAGGCAGCTTCAACTCGACGAGCGTCATCGGCAGTAGCCTGGGTGGAAAGACGGTCATCCTGGACGCGGGCAAAGACATAAAAATTCGCGGCTCGAACGTCGTGAGCGACAAGGGAACAGAGCTTTGGGCAGGCAACGATGTCACGATCGAAGCCGCGACCCAAACTCGCGACAGCCAATACGTTCGACAGCAGTCGCGAAGTGGCATGTTCGACGGCGGGTCTGGTTGGACTTGGGGTCGACAGGACTCGCGCAGCACGCGAAATACCGACGAAACGACCGCGGTTGGCAGCACGGTCGGGGCCATCTCGGGCAATGTCATCATCACCGCCGGCAATCAATATCGCCAGGTGGGCAGCGATGTGATCGCGCCGGGCGGTGATATCGACATCCAGGCGCGCAACGTACAAATCGTTGAGGCGCGCGAGACCAGTCGCAGCGAGAGTACGCAGAGCTTCTCGCAAAGTGGGATCACGCTGGGCTTCAAGGCGCCGCTGATCGACACGCTACGCAACCTGGAGGACACCTCCCAGGCAATGAAGGACACCAAGGATGATCGGATGAAGGCGCTGGGGGCGGCCAGCATGGCGCTCAGCGGCTATTCGACTTATCAGGGGATCAGCAACGATGTGGCCGGGTTCGCAAGCGGCCAGGGGGCTCAGAGTCTGACTGGTGGCGCCACTCTGATGCTGGGTCGAGCGTCTAGCGAAACCACCAGCACCCAAGACGGTGATATCGCGCTTGCTTCGCGCGTACAGGCCAGTGGCAATGTGACGATCACGGCCACCGGTGGCGGCAAGGATTCCCATATCCTTGTGCGCGGCAGCGAAATCAGTGCTGGCAAGAGCGTCAATCTCTCGGCGGACAATAGCGTCACGCTGGAGGCTGTGGCGAACAGCAGCAGTCAGAGCTCTACAAGCCGCAGTAGCAGCGGCAGCGTCGGAGTGGGCTTCAATGTTGGGGCGACCACCGGACTGACCATTGAAGTGGCCGCGGGAAGTCAAAGCGGGCGCGACAACGGCACCGACCGCAGTTGGACGAATACCACTGTGAGCGCGGGACGGCAGGTCAACATCATCAGCGGTGGCGACACGTCCTTGCGTGGCGCAACCGTCTCCGGGAATCGGATCAATGCCGTGGTGGGTGGCAACCTCCAGATCGAGACCTTGCAGGACACCAGCACGTATCACAGCCAAAACAGTGGGGCCGGTTTCAGCGCCACCATCTGCGTTTGGTACTGCTATGGCGAGAGCACCGTTAGCGCTAACGCGCACAACCTTCGTGGCGACGGCGATTTTGCGAGCGCGACGAAACAGAGCGGATTCCTTGCGGGTGACGGCGGTTTCGACGTGAAGGTGGGCGGCAACACCAATATCGTGGGCGGCGTGATCAGCAGCACCGATGCAGCGGTTGATGGCGGCAAGAACAGCTTCGCTAGCGGTAGCCTCACGATGCGCGACTTACTCAATCACGATGTGTTCAGAGGCAGCGGATACAGCGTATCGGTGAGTTCGTCTGGCTCGCCAAGCGCAGGCCTCGGTAATAGCCACGTCAACCTGAGCAGCATCACTCAGAGCGGCATATCAGGCATTGCGGGCAACACAAACGTGCGCACTGGCGTGGACAGCAGCAATGCGCTGCAAATGATGGACCGCGAGAGGGAAATGCGCAGCATTAGTGCGCAGCAGCAGATCACACAGGCGTTTACTGGGCAAATTCCCACGACTGCATCGTTGCTATCAATTCTGTTCAGCACGCCTGCGAACGCGTCAACGAGCGCCGGAAACCACCCCGATGCAGAACGAGTGGTCTCAGGCGCTACACAATTGCAATCTTCCATTGACAAGATTCTGAGCTTAGGGCCTGAGGATCTGCCACCCGCTCAGCGTCAGATTTTTGAGAAAATACAAAACTACCTCGCGCAGCCTGAAATTCAAAACTTGATTCGTCAAGCGTACGATGATCCCGCAGCCTATCAACAGAGTGTGAATCAGCAGAACGCCGCACGGGGTGATACCCTCATCGGCGGTCTGGCCACTGAGCCAATCGGTTATCGCTTCTGTTTTGGCACAGTTTGCACCCCAGATATTTCACCGCCGCCTCTTATCGATCCTCGAACGGGAGAGCCAAATACCGAATTGCCCAGATCGCTTGGGCAAATAAAATTTACATCTCCAAAGTTTGAAACTGTACTGGCCGCCAGTCCCGTTTTGGCTTCCTTGCTTGTAGCGCTGGGGTATGACTTTAACAATGGAGGGTTTGGGGCGGGAGGCCTACTGCCGCAGATAGGGGGGCCATCGGTGAGTCCTCTTCCGCCAGCGGACCTCAATCAACAGGGCGGCACAAGCATCCCGGGTTTGATTCTTCCTTCATACATAATCCCTGGAAAAAAAATCCCAGACATCGAAGCAGTTGTTAATGAAGGGTTTGGGGCAGGAGCAGTTCCTCCAAACTCTAATCTAACTTACTCTGTTCCCCCTTCCATCACCGATGGTCGTGGGAATTTGCCTCCTGGCATCGGTGGGGTGGGAACGCCAATTCCGATGCCGCCCTCAGCCAATCCAAATCAAACGGCTGAGGAGTTTGCAAAAAATGCATTCAATGGCCAAGCGCCGTTGGTGGTTGTGCCAATTGGTGGCGGCTGGCTGGCAAAAATGCCTGATGGGACCGCTATTCTTTATCGGCCCGCTGGTCAGGCGACAAAAACCAGCCCAAGCACTGCCTCGGTCGATATTAATAGTCCTAGTGTTCGTGATATTAATAGAAATGAACCGGCGAAATTCAAATTTCCAAAATATTAGGAGAAAAAATGACATCCATGAGCGAGACCAAAATTTTATTGGCTTATCAGCAAACGCTAATCTACCTGGGGTTGGAGGATATTTCTGCTGTGTTTATGCTTTCCGGGATTGCTGGAGGGCAAGGCGCAAATGAGGATGGCGCTTGGGTTGAGGCTGTAGCGGATTTTATTTTTTCCAGCCTTCGGGGTGGATTGATCTATTTTTCGAGTGGAGAGGAGTTTTTTTCTGCTCCGGAGAATTTCGATTCGATCAGAATGGATTATTCGTCCTCTGATCCTGAATCGAAGCCGGAAATATGGATGGGTGTTCAGTATTCGGCAACTGAAAATCTTATCGAGATCTTACAATCATTTGAGTTGCTTAATTGGGAGTCGATTTCTTCGGATTTGAAGCCCGGGCTGGCTGATAAAATCTCCGCGATATATCGAAATAATTCTGCCTGAAGCGTTTCCCGGTAGCCATCCAATCGAGTGATTAATGCCCAATCAGCCGTGGAAGTGAAAATTCTGAAGCGCAATTGGGCCACAAACGCACTGAAAGCAAGCGTGTTGTGAGCATGCGTCGCGCAGAGTGAGATGGCTTTAAAAACTCGGGAGGAATGAAATTGAAGTGTCGAACTATTCTTGCTTTCACCTTGGTGTGCGCGCTTGTCGCCTGACGAACCGCACCGTTGTACGGGCCCAGTCGCCGCGCATTGATCACAGGGGAAGAAGACGAGGAGCGAACCGTTGTCGGCCAGCCTGTACCGGGCAGCGCAATTGCTCGACTTCGCACTGGTATGACCTACGCCGAGGCTCTCAAGATCATGGGCAAGCCGAATGCCGAGACAGTGAACAACACCGGCAAGGCATGGATCCCCACTTACAACGGAACGGATCGCTGGCGCCACTATCTCGCCTACAAGGGGCAAGGGGTGCTGGTTTTTGCAGGCGCAGCAGGCGGAGAGATCGCCGAGATTTCGCGCACGAAGTCCTACACACCTGACGTGTTGATTCAAATCGTGCACAACCCTCAGGACACTGGTCGGTTCTGACGACGCGCTCGCGGCGCTGTTCATGCTTGTCGCTGATGCCGCAGCGGTTCAGCGTGAGCGATGAATGTAGACAAGAAAGATGATGGATGAGGGAGAGAAATTGAGAGCAAATCCGCGCGCCGTACTGGCCGGAGTGTTGATAGGCGGTCCCCTGCTGGCACAAGCCCAGGCGACAAGTACGCCACAGCCCTTCGTAGAGCAACAACGTCAGCAAGAACGCGAACGCGCGTTACGCGAGCAGTACGAGCGTACCGTCGACCAACGTCCACAGTCAGGCCCGCCAGCGCCGGTGCAGCGCATCTCAGATGCCGAGTCGCCGTGCTTCCGTATCGACCGCGTGCTGCTGGTCGGCGAGCAGTCCAAGTCCTTCCAATGGGCCGTCGCCGATCTGTCCGGCCCCGATGGCAGCGATTCGCCCATCGGTCGCTGCCTCGGCACCTCCGGTGTCAACGTGGTTCTCGCACGCGCTCAGCAAGCCGCCATCGCTCGCGGCTACGTCACCACCCGCGTGCTGGCGGCTCCGCAGGATCTGTCCACCGGCACCCTGGCGCTGTCCCTCGTGCCAGGCCGCATCGCAGCCATTCGCACGACCGCCGACTCCTCGTCGACCCTGCTCGGCAGCTCTGCCTTGCTCGCCACGGCCATTCCCGCGCGTCCCGGCGATCTGCTGAACCTGCGGGACATTGAACAAGGACTGGAAAACCTCAAGCGCACCCCGACCGCCGAAGCTGACATCCAGATCGAACCCTCGACCGCCCCCAACGCCAACCCCGGCGACAGCGACCTCGTCGTCAAGTACGTCCAAGCCAAGAAGTGGCGTATTGCGCTCAGTCTGGACGACAGCGGCACCGAAGCCACAGGCCGTTATCAGTCCGGCGCCACCCTGTCCCTTGACAACCCCTTCGGGCTGAACGACCTGTTCTACGTCAGCGCCAACCACAGCATCAACAACCACGTCTTCGACGACCCGGCAAAGGGCACCGAAGGCCAGACCATTCACTACTCGCTGCCATACGGCTACTGGCTCCTCGGCTTCACCGCCTCCAACAGCCAATATCGCCAGAGCGTCGCAGGCCTGAACCAAGACTACGTCTACGCCGGCAAAAGCAATAACGCCGAGATCAAGCTCTCGCGTTTGATCTATCGCGACCAGCAGCGCAAGACCACGGTAGCCATCAAAGGCTGGCGCCGCGAGTCACGTAACTTCGTGGACGACACTGAAATCGAGGTGCAGCACCGCGTGGTCGGTGGCCTGGAGTTCAGCCTGAACCACAAGGAGTTCATCGGCGATGCGACGCTCGAGGGCACGCTGGCCTACAAGCGCGGCACGGGCGGCTTTGGCTCCCGCGTTGCGCCGGAAGAAGAGTTCGGCGAAGGTACGTCGCGACTGAAGCTCTATACCGCCGACATCAGTCTCAACGCCCCGTTCAAGCTCGGCGAGCAGAAGCTGCGCTACTCGGGCCTGATCCGGGCGCAGTGGAACCGCACGCCGCTGACGCCGCAAGACCGCTTCTCCATCGGAGGCCGCTACACAGTCCGCGGCTTCGACGGCGAGACGAGCCTGCTGGGCGAGCGCGGCTGGCTCATCCGCAACGACGTCGGTTGGGCTGTGGGTCAAGGCGGGGCAGAACTGTACGCAGGCATGGACTACGGGCAAGTCGGCGGACGTTCGACCATCGACCTGCTCGGACGCAGTCTGGCCGGAGCCGTCGTCGGCGTGCGCGGCCAATGGACCAAGCTGAGCTACGACTTCTTCGTCGGCGCACCGATTTCCAAACCTGAGGGCTATCGCACTGCGAAGGTCACTCTTGGTTTCAACCTCAATCACAGTTTCTGATCACAACACAAAGGGAGTTTTCGAAAATGAAAAAACAAGCGATTGCAACGACGGTCACCATGCTCGCACTTGGCGCGCTCAGCGGGTGTGGCGGCGGGGGAAATGGCAGCGGTGGAGGACACCTTGCGCCTTTCGCTGGGATGCTTGCGCCCGCGCCAGCATCTGATTCCGCTTCGCCCCCTGTTGCGGCACCAGCGCCCGGTCCCGGTCCGGCCGCGTCGCCAGCGGTAGCAACGACGACAACGTTCATCAAGCGCGCGCTAGACACAGTGAGTCCCATAGCGGCCAATGGTGACCTCGACATTCGCCTGTCCGCTGATCTTGCGGCGGCTTTCAGCGTCACTTACACCCTCGAGAAGCCAGATGGCAGCAACCCCGTCTCGGTCGCTTTGCGTGGCGGATCGGCGGGCCTGTTCTTCCCCAAAACGCCTGCGCTGGTCAAACTGCTGATGCCGGCCCAAACCGCACCCGGCTCGTATGTGCTCAGGGCCAAGGGGCAAGCGTTCGATTCAGTGACATCTGCGCTTGTCACCATCGAAGCGACGCTGCCGATCGAACTCAATACGCTCTCCCTGAACATGACGAGCTTGAGCTACTCGAACGGCCTGATCATTGGCGGCTCGTCTCGCCTCATGCCCTTGACTTACACCAGTGCCGTCGACGGTACGTTGTTCGTATACGCCCTAGGTCAATCATCCGCCGTGTGTGCCGCAAAAACGGCGACTGAGTTGGCTGCCATACCGAATGTTCAGACCCGCGCGGTCACCGGCTCGATCAATTACTCCACCGGGACGTTTGGACCCGCGACCCAGTTCGCCGATGCGGATACGGCCTGCCTGCAGTTTGTCCGGGCTAGCGACTCGGTGGCCGAGGCCCCTTACACCTTCAACTTTCGCTACGAGGCCTTGCCGACGTCTGGTGACTTGCTCCTGGCATTGGGGGCGGACCCTGCTGCAGTCCCGAAAGAGTCGGTTGGTCTGATGTCTCTTCCGTGGAGCGGCAATACGAGTAACGGCGGCTTCTTCGATTGGCTGCAACGGCGTCAGGTTTTCACTGCTGGCGATGTGCGCGAGCAAACGACAGGCAACAGCTCGCGCATCAGTTTCGAGCAGGCGGGGGGGACGTGGCAATACAGGTTGTCGGCGCCCGTTGCGACCGATCATCCGTTCTATGTTGCAAAAATTGAAGGACGCCCGCCGATGGTCTTCTTTGTTAAGCCTTGAGATCTCGAATGCAACTGCTTGCGCATCCGGCCGTCCGCGTCGAACGCACGTAGTTGCCGCCAAAGCCATGAGAAAAAGCATCTTCGAACAACTCTGCGCAAGTAGGACCGGCGACCACGCGAGAGTGCTTCACCCAAACATGGTGGAAGGCTATACGAAGGATGAGTTAGCCGCCATGGAACGCCTGTACGACGTCGAGTTTTCCGGAGAGCTTCGAGCGTTCATGCTGGAGATGGGGCGATCGGACGGCGGGTTGCTTGGCGACGATCCAATTTCCCTGTATCGGGCTCGCTCGGTTCGTCGGCATGTCTTCTTTCAAGCAGGAATGGATGACAGATTTCTCGCGATGAAGAAGTTCGAACTGCGCTTTGAAGGCAGCTTGATCGTTGCCGTGGAATCGGAGACGCAGTTCTATTTCTTGTTGACGAAGTCTGACCAGCCCGATCTCGTCTATCGCTATGACGACGATTTTCCTGATGCAACAGATCCGGGTGCAATGACGTCCACGGGCATGACGTTCATGGAGTACATGCACCGCGCGGTTCGTGTCCATACCAAGCCGGGTAGCGGTGTTGTCTGCCGGGGAGAGATGATCGTCATCTAGTCGCCGGTGCCACCATCCGCTGCAGCAGCGGCTGCCGCCCCAGCACCGCATCCCGCGGCCCGTAGTCGACCACATGCCCTGCCTCCATCAGCACCACCGTATCGAAGCGCTCCAGCAGGCTCAGCCTGTGGATCGACGCCACCACGCAGGCATCCGGAAACGCACCAGCGATGCGCTCCAGCACGCGCGCCTCGGTGCCCGCATCGAGCGCGCTGGTCGGCTCGTCGAGCAGCAGCAATGAACTGCCTTGCGCGGCCAGCACGCCGCGCGCCAGGCACAGTCGCTGCCGCTGTCCGCCTGAAAGATTGAAGCCCCGCTCCGATACGGCGGTGTCGAGGTCGCCGTGGTTCGCCTTCAGCACTTCGTCGAAGGTGCTGGTGTGCAGCGCGGCCAGCAGTTGGGCGTCGTCGCGCGGCTGGCCGAAGGCGAGGTTTTCGCGCACGCTGGCTTCGAACAGTTCGGTCTCCTGGGGGATGAGCGTGGCGAGGCGGCGCAGTTGCGTCCAGTCGACAGGCCTGCCATCGAGCGACAAGCTGCCGCTGTCCGGCGGGTACAGCCCGGCCAGAACGCGCAGCAGAGTGCTCTTGCCGCCGCCGCTGGGCCCGACCAGCGCGACCCGCTCGCCACGGCGCAGGCTCAGCTTCACGTCGTGCAGGCCGCTGCTGCGCACCGTCACGGGGTCGGCTGCCTCGGTTTGCTGCTCTCCCCGCGCCGCATAGCGCCATTGCAGTCCGTCGACATCGATGCGGCTCCACACCGCCGTCGCATCGATGCGCTCGCGCTCCGGCACCTGCTCCGGCACCTGCTCGGGCACGCTCGCGGCCACGTCGCCCGAGGGGGCCTGCCAGATCGGCTCCGCGCTGCTGTAGTCGGTGTGCATGCGCGCGAAGAAGCTGAAGTTCGCGGCCACGGAGGTGACGACGCCGGCCGCCTGCTGCGCGTACTGGTAGATCATGAACACGGCCCCCAGCATCACCGCCTGACCCGGCGCGCGCGCCTGCCACACGTACACCACGACCAGCCCCCAGGTCAGCGCCAGCCCCATGAGGTCGACCGCGAACCACTTGCCTTCGTTGAGCACCACGGTGCGTTTCAGCGGCAGCGATATCGCGGCCATGCGCCTGCGCAGCAGCAGGCGCGACGCACCCTGCAGCCGCAGGCCGATGACGGTCGACGCATTGCCCAGGAAGTCGAGCAGCGCGGCCACGTACCGCCGATCCGCGTCGTTCTCGGCGCGCGCGAGTTTCATGAGCGCGCGGTCGATGCGCACGATGACGAGGCCGATCAGCACGTAGCCCGCAAGCGCCGTCACACCGCTGGTGCGCGACAGCAGCGCCAGCGCCACCAGCGGCCCGACGAAGTTGACGGCGTTGGTGAGCCAGATGAACTGGTTCTGCGCGAAGTCCGACAGCGCCCGGCTCGCCTGGTGCACGCGGTGCTGCAGTTGGCCCGAGTGGTGGCCGTCGTGCCAGGCGAGCGGCGCGGCGGCGATGCGCGCATAGAGCTGGTCGGCCAGCGTCTCGCGCACCCGCATGCCCACGTTGCGCTCCAGGATGCGCCCCGGCCCGTGCAGCGCCCATGCGCCCACGTACACGCCGGCCAGTGCCGCGATCCAGCGGCCGGCGCCGTTCAGTTCGCCGCGCTGCAGTGCATTGATGGCCTGCCCGGCAAGATAGGGCAGCGCCAGGCGGATGAGCTGCGACGAGGCGAGCAGCGCCGTCGCGCCCAGCAGCTGCGCACGCGCGCCGGCGGCGAAGTGCCATAGGGCGGCATAGAGTTCGCGGATCGCGTTGCCGGGGCTGTTGCTCTTCTTCGTGTCGGTGGTCGTTGTCGCCTGCATGCGTATCAGCCCGCCTTGCGGAATGTGAGGTTGATGCGCTGCGCGCCCAGCAGCGGGTGCGGCGCTTCCTTCAGCGGCAGCACGCCGTGGTAGCGCAGCCGGTCTTCGCCGCCCCACACCACCACGTCGCCATGCACGAGCGGCACGCGTACGGTCTTGTCACCGCGCGCCAGTCCGCCGAACAGGAACACGGCCGGCATGCCGAGCGAGACCGACACGATCGGCGCGCCGTAGTCATGCTCGTCCTTGTCCTGGTGCAGCGACAGCCGCGCACCCGGCGCGTAGCGGTTGACCAGACAGGCGTCGGGCGCGAATCCGTCGAAGCCGGCTTTCGCGGCGGCCTCGCGCGCGAGCAGTGCGAGGGGCTCCGGCATCGCGGGCCAGGGCAGGCCGCTGTCGGGGTCGAAGGGGCTGTAGCGGTAGCCGCGCCGGTCGCTGGTCCAGCCGAGCGCACCGCAGTTGGTGAGCGCGACGGACATGGTGAAGCCGCCCGGCGTGACCAGATGCCGAAATGGCGCACGCGCTTCCACCGCGCGGATCGCGGGCAGCAACTCATCGACGAAAGGCAGCGCGAAGCCGGGCAGCACGAAGGCGCCGGGGCCGAGCGGTTCGCGTTCTTGGCGGGGCGGGTCGTCGAACAAAGCGAGCGTCGTCGTCATGCCGCCCATTCTCGCCAGCACGGCGCGCGGCGCTTGCAGGCAGGCGCCTTGCATTCAACTTGTCACAAATCGCCACTAGCATCCGCTCGACAAAAAGTAGTACGTCCACGGCGGTTCTCGCTGCTGGCAATTTCCATTTCGTGACAGGACCCGGCATGTTTCGCGTTGCTCGGTCGCGGTGGGTTTGTGTCTTGACCTTGATCTTCGGAATCCTGTCCCTTGCTGCATCCCTTGCCACGGCCGATTCGTCCGTCCGGCCGCCGGACGCGGCAAGGCCGATGAAATTCGACATTCCCGCGCAGCCGCTGGCAGCCGCCCTGCAGGCGTTCGCGCAAGCGACGGGGCAGTCGGTTTTCTTCGACGGGCAACTGGCGGCGGGGCTCGAATCGGCGCCGGTGCAAGGCGAGCTGGCGCCGCGCGACGCATTGCAGCGCCTGCTGGCCGGCACGCGGCTCGCGGCGCGCTATGCCGACGAGACCACCTTCACCCTGGTCGAGACCGAGGCGGCGCCACTGCCCGCGCCCATGCCTCCCGCCGCGCCGACCGACGCGGCGGCGGTGCCCGACGACGGCAACGCGCGCATCGTGCAGCAGGCAGTGGAACGCACGCTGTGCCGCTGGCCGCGTGCCCAGCCTGGCAGCTACCGCGCGTTGCTGCAGCTGTGGGTCGGCCCGGCCGGCCATGTGCGGCGCACGCGCATGCTGACCTCCACGGGCATCGCCCAGCGCGATGCGGCGCTCGAGGCCGCCATGAGCTCGCTGGTGCTCACCCCGCCGGCCGACGGCGCCACCGACGAGCCGCTCACCATCCTGCTGCTGCCCAGCACGGGCGTCAGCACCGACATCTGCGCGGGCGTCACGCCGCGCGCGGCTTCCTGAGCGAACAGGCCGTGGACTCGAAGGACACCCCCGGTTTCCTGCGCGGCCTGCTGACGAGCCGGTATGTCGACTTTCGCAACCGGCTGCGCCGCCGCTTCGGCTCCGACGACGTGGCCGACGACGTGCTGCACGAGACCTGGTTGCGCGTGAACCGCATGAGCGACCCCGGCCCGGTGGCCAGCCCGATGGCCTACCTGCTGCGCATCGCGTCGAACGTGGCGGAAGACAGGCGCATCGCCAACGGGCGGCTGCTCGATTTCGTCGAGGTCGAGGAGCTGCTGCACTTTGCCGACGACAGCCGCGACCCGGCGCGCGTGTCGGAGGCGCGCAGCGAGGTGCAGGCGCTGGAGCGCGCGCTCGAAGAGCTGCCGCGGCGCCGCCGCGAGATCTTCCTGGCCTCGCGCGTGGACGAGACGCCGCACAAGGACATCGCGCTGCGTTACGGCGTGTCGGTGCGCATCGTCGAGCGCGAGGTGAAGGCCGCGCTGGTGCATTGCGCGGGCCGTTTGGGGCGCGATGTGATCCAGAGGTTCGGTCCCGGGGCCGGAAAACAGTCATTGATAGAAGAATGACGACCATGACCACCCCGTCCGACGACCGCGCCGACCTGGAAGCCCAGGCGCGGGACTGGCTCGTGCGCCTGACCTCGGGCCGCGCAACCACGGTCGACGCACAAGACTTCAAGCGCTGGTGCGGCCGCAGCCCGCTGCACGCTCAGGTAATGGCCGAGACCTCCCGGCTGTGGGACGCGACCCGGCCCGCCGCCGAGGCGGTGGCGCAGCGCATGCGCGCGGCCGAAGCGTCGCCGCGTGCCGCGGTGGCGGCCATTGCGCATCCGGGGCGCCGCTATTTCCTGGGCGCCGCGCTGGCCGCCGGCGCCGCTGCCTTCGTCGTGGTGCGCCCGCCCGCCAGGCTGTGGCCCGCGCTGTCCGACATGACGGCCGACTACAGCACCGCCACCGGCGAGCAGCGCCAGGTGGTGCTGGCCGATTCCGTGGTGGTCGAGATGAACACCCAGACCAGCTTCAACCTCGCGCGCGGCGCCGAGGGCGAGCCCGCCGCGCTCGACCTGCTGGCGGGCGAGGCGCAGGTGCTCCTGAATACCGCGCGCGCCGCGCCGTTCACGCTGACGGCCGGCGGCGGCAAGCTGGTGGCCGCCGCGGGCAGCCGCTTCAACGTGCGCGCCACCGGCTCCGAGGTGTGCGTGACCTGCCTGGCCGGCTCGGTCGAGCTGAACTACGGCGGCCGCGTGCTGGTGGCCGCCGAGTCGCAGCAGATCAACTACGGCGGGCGCCGCGCCGAGCTTGCGCGCAAGCCCGACCTCTCGGTCGTGAACGCATGGCGCGACCGTGTGCTGGTGTTCAACGACACGCCGCTGTCGGCCGTGGTGGAAGAAATCAACCGCTACCGCCCGGGCCGGCTGATCGTCACCAACGCCGAGCTGGGCCGCCGCAAGGTGCAGGCGCGGTTGCGGCTGGAGCAGCTCGCGCGCGTCGAGACGCTGATCGGCGCCAGCTACGGCGCCAAGGTCACCACGCTGCCGGCCGGCATCGTGCTGCTCGGCTGACGCTTCGGCATTCGGAAAACACGCGCATGCCCGCTTGCATGCGCTTCATGACACGGCTGTGAAAAACACGCCGCTTCGCACCCCGCAGGAAATTTTTGCTGTCTTTTGCCGCGACCGTGTCGGTCGCGCCGGGCGAGCCCGGTCTCTTAACCAGAGCACGGCGCCGCAACGCCGCCGCGCCACGCAATCACGCGAACGGGTTTTCCTCTGGGGTATGAAATGAGCAAACAGACATTCCGCCGCGCACCGGTCGCGCACGCGGTCGCCATCGCACTGGCCATGGCGGGACTGGCCGGCAACGCACAGGCGCAGCGCGCATTCAGCGCCGCATGGATGGCGCAGAAGAACGTGGCGCAAGGCACCGCGGCGGCCACGGGCTACCTGCCCAACGGCACGCCGGCGTCGCTGCTGACGAACCCGCTCGCGCAGCAGCAGAAGGCCAACGAGCAGCTGCAGCGTTCCATCGGCAACCTCAACCTCGCGGCGCAGGCGATTGCCGCGCAGCAGGCGGCGCAGGCGGCCGCGCGGCAGGCCGCGATGAACGCCGGCACCGACGTGCCCGACGGCCTGGCGGACGGCGGCCTGAAGGTCGACACCAACAGCCTCACGGCCGGCTGGCACAACGCGCTGGCGCCCAAGGCCGACAACGCCGGCGGTCGCAGCACGGTGACGGTGCAGCAGACCAGCGACAAGGCCATCCTGAACTGGGAGACCTTCAACGTCGGGCGCAACACCACGGTCGAATTCAAGCAGCAGGCCGACTGGGCCGTGCTCAACCGCGTGAACGACCCGGCGGCGCGGCCTTCGCGGATCCAGGGGCAGGTCAAGGGCGACGGCACCGTGCTCATCGCCAACCGCAACGGCATCGTGTTCAGCGGCACCAGCCAGGTCGACACGCGCAACCTGGTGGCCGCCGCCGCGCATATTTCCGACGCGCAGTTCGGTGCCAACGGCATCTATTCGAACGGCACGACGCCCACCTTCAGCAACGCGCAAGGCAAGGTGGAAGTGCAGGCGGGCGCCCGCATCGCCACGCGGGCCCCGACGATTTCGACCGACGGCGGCGGCTACGTGCTGCTGGTCGGCCAGGAAGTGCACAACGCCGGCGACATCGCCACGCCAAGGGGCCAGGCGGCGCTTGCCGCGGGCGACAGCTTCCTCATCAAGAAGGGTTCGGGCACCGGCGGCAACCAGGCCTCCAGCACCCGCGGCAACGAGGTCACGCCGCAGTTCAACACCGACAGCCTCGCGGGCAAGGTCACCAACACCGGGCTGATCGTCGCGCGCGAAGGCGACGTGACGATGGCCGGGCGCGACGTGCGGCAAAACGGCGTGGCCGTTGCCACCACCACGGTCAACACGCGCGGCACGGTCCATCTCAATGCGCTGGGCGCGGACGGCAAGGTCACGCTCGGCCCGGGCGCCGCCACCGCCGTGGTGATCGAGGACGACGGGAAGACCACGGCGCTGAACAGCCAGCGCGACGGCCTGCGCGGGCCCGCGTTGCCCGAACCCAACCAGGACGTGTCGGCGGTGCGCGACCGGCGCGACCAGTCGCGCATCGAGATCGCCAGCAGCGGCACGGTCGACTTCCAGTCCGACTCGCTGACGCTGGCCACGGGCGGCCAGATCGCGGTCACGGCGGCCGCGCGCAGCCTGGTGCGCGACCGCGCGCGGATCGACGTCTCGGGCGCGGTGGGCGTGAACCTGGCGATGGAGAGCAACAACGTCAAGGTCAACGTGCAGGGCAACGAGCAGCGCGACGCGCCGCTCAACCGCGACGGCAAGAGCCTGAACAACCTCGACGTGTGGATCGACCGGCGAAGCCTGGTCCTGGTGCCCAAGGGCACCAACGGCTACGCCAGCGACCGCTGGTACACGGCGGGCGGTCTGCTGGAAGTGGGCGGCTATCTCGGCACCGAGGGCCACACCGCCAGCGAATGGATGGCGCAGGGCGGCACCGTCAGCTTCGGCGGCGCGGAGGTCGTCACCCAGGCGGGCTCCAACATCAATCTCTCGGGCGGCACGCTCAATGTGCAGACGGGCTTCATCCACCAGACCTGGCTCAAGGGCGCGGACGGGCGCCTCTACGAGGTGTCGAAGGCGCCGGGCGACCAGCGCTACGAAGGGCTCTACCGCGGCTTCGAGGACGAGCACAAGCGCTGGGGCGACAAGAACACGGGCTACTTCTACAACCCGCTGATCGGCCCGCAGAAGCGGCTGGAGAACGGCTACACCGTCGGGCGCGACGCGGGCAAGCTGGTCATTGCCACCGGCGCGGCGGTGCTCGAGGGAGACATCACCAGCGAAGCCTTCCAGGGCGCGCGGCAGACCCAGGCGCCGCAGGCGGACGTGGACGGCTACAACCAGTCGCACAACGCGGCCTCGCAGCGGGGCCAGCTCGTCATCGGCGACTACGTGCCGATGTTCGACCGGCGCACCGGTGCGCTGAACCATGTGCTGGTCGCCGCGCTGGACCGGGTGGAACTCAAGGAGACCGGCGAGCGCATCGCCGCCGCGCTGGACCTCGGCACGGCCCTGCCCGCCGAGCGCAAGGACAAGCTGGTGCTCGATACCGCGCAGCTCAACGGCATGGCGCTGGGCGCCGTGCGCATCGCCGCGCGCGAAAAGATCGAAGTCAACGCCGACCTGCGCGTGGCTTCGGGCGGCAACATCACGCTGTACGGCAACGACGTCGCGGTGCAGGCGAACCTGACGGCCCACGGCGGCAGCATGGCGCTGGGCAACGTGCTCTCCCAGGTGGGCGTCAGCGGCCGGGTCGACATGCTCGTCAACGCGGCCAAGCCCTTGGGCAACGTCACGCTGGCCGACGGCGTGACGCTGGACGCCAGCGGCCTGTGGAGCAACCTGGAGCTCGACCCGTTCGCGGAGAACGTCGCCTATGCGAGCGGCGGCAGCGTTGCGATCCGCGCCAGCGGCGACGTGGCGCTGCAACGCGGCAGCACGGTCGACGTGACCTCGGGCGCGGTCATGCGCATGGGTGGCAAGACGCAGGGCGGCAAGGGCGGCAGCGTGCGGCTGGCGACCACCACGCGCACGGGCAGCCTTCGACTCGACCCCGAAGCGCGGTTGCACGGCTACGGCGTGGCGGGCGGCGGCACGTTGTCGCTGGAGGCGGCCAAGGTGCTGATCTCCGACCAGGCGGGCGGCACCGACGCCGGCACGCTGGTGCTGGGCGGCAACTTCTTCGACAAGGGCTTCTCCGCCTACGAGGTCATCGGCGGCGACGGCCTGAGCGTGGCCGAGGGCACGCAGGTCGACGTGACCATGCCGGTGTACCGCTTCAGGGACGAAGCGCGCGGCGTGTCGACCGCCAGCGGTTCCGCGCAAGCCCTGGAGCTGTGGGCGCAGCCGCTCTACCTGGAAGACGCGGCCAAGGGCGTGCTGCTGCAGCGCAAGGGCGCGAGCCTGACCCTGCAGTCAGGCCGCAGCCTGCTCGGCGAGATCGATCCCCTGACCGGTTCGCTGCTCGTCGGGCGCGGTGCGCGCATCGAGGTCGATCCCGGGCAGACCATCGCGCTGCGAGGCGCGGGCCAGATCACCGTCGACGCGACGCTCGTCGCGCACGGCGGCAGCATCGACGTGCGCCAGCAGCAGTTCGGCCTGGTCGATCCGGCCCAGGAAACGCCGCAGGCCGACGGCAAGGTGCACACGCGCTCGATCTGGATCGGCGACAACGCCGTGCTCGACGTGTCGGGCCGCGCGCGCACGGCCGTCGACGTGCACGGCCGTAGCTACGGCGACGTGGATGCCGGCGGCAGCATCGTGATCGGTGGCGTGCTCGACCACGACCGCGCCATCGCCAGCTCGGCCGACGCCTACGTGATCGTGCGGCCGGGCGCCAGGCTCGACGCCTCCGGTGCGCAGGCGGCGCTCGACGTGCCGGGCCAGGGGCGCACGAACATCGCCACCGACGGCGGGCGCATCTCGCTGAGCTCGTACCTCGGCCTGTACATCGACGGTTCGCTGCGTGCGGCGGCCGGCGGCGCGGGCGCGGCGGGCGGCTCGCTGGACATCGCGCTCGAATCGCCGCTGTACCGGAGCACCGGCCTGAACCGGGCGCAGCAGGAGACCATCGTCCCGCGCGAGCTGACGCTGGTGCAATCGCAGGCGCCGCTGCTGGCGCAGGACCTGGCGCCCGGCCAGGCCGACGCGGCGCTGCGCTATGGCAAGACCCGGCTCTCGGCCGACCGGTTGAGCGCCGGCGGTTTCGACAACCTCGCGCTGCTGGCCAACGGCCAGTTGTCCTTCGACGGCGACGTGAGCCTGCGCATGGGCCAGAGCCTGTCGCTTTTCTCGAGTTCGCTCTCGCTCGCCGAGTCGTCCAGCGCCAATGCGCGCGTGCAGCTGGCGGCGCCCTACGTCAAGCTGTCGGGCACCGGCTTGTACTACTCGGCGGGCAGTGGCGCGGTGCGTCCCGGCATCCAGCACGGCATGACGCCGCTGGACTCCGAAGCGGCGTTCTCGGTGCAGGCGGGCCGGATGCTCGACCTGGGCAACGGCATTTCCTTCGGCACCTCGGGCAACTATGCCGAACACACCGAGTTCACGCCGGTGCGCGTCGAGCGGCGCGGCTTCGAGAACGTCGAGTTGGCAAGCGACGGCGACATCCGCTTCCTCGCGCCCAACAACGCCGATGCGCGCTCGCGCCTGTGGACGCGCGGCAGCCTCACGCTCGCCGCGGCGCAGCTCTATCCGGAGACCGGGGCCATCGCGCAGGTGAATGCGGGCTACCGCATGGACCCGGTGGTGCTCAGGCCGGTCTACGACCCTGGCAGCGTGCTGCGCATCGAGCGCCGCGGCGAGGCGCCGGCCGGCGTTCCCTATTCGGCCTTCGGGTCGCTGGAATTCGCCGCCGCGGTGATCGAGCAGGGCGGCGTGATCCGCGCGCCGCTCGGCAACATCACCCTGGGCACCGATAGCTCGCAGGGCACGAAGCGCGTGGCGCTGCTGCCTGGCAGCATCACGTCGGTTAGCGGCGCGGGGCTGGTCATGCCTTATGGCGGCACCACCGACGGCATTGCCTACCAATACGACGGCCGCCCGGCGGCGCTCAAGGGCGCCGACGGCGGCGCGGGCATCCGCCTGGGCGCCGAACTCGTGGACGTGCAGGCGGGCGCGCTGCTCGATCTTTCCGGCGGCGGCGAACTCACCGGCGCGGGCTTCGTGGCGGGCCGCGGCGGCTCGACCGACGCGCGCTTCCATCCGCTCATGCAGATCGGCGCCGACGGCCGCTTCTCGCTGCCCTCGCTGTCCACCAATGCGGTGTACGCCATCGTTCCCGGCGTGCAGCCGCTGGCCGCGCCGGCCGGCGGCCCGGCGGGCGCGTCGAAGGCGGGCATCGGGCGGCAGATCACCATCGGCGCCGGCGTGCCGGGCCTGCCCGCGGGCACCTACACGCTGATGCCGTCGACCTATGCGCTGCTGCCGGGCGCCTTCCGCGTGGAGCTCAACGGCGCCCCCGGAAGCAAGGGCGCCGGCGCGCAGCCGCTGGCGATGCGCAACGGTTCCTGGTCGAGCAGCGGCCAGCTGTCGGTGGCCGGCACGGGCCTGCGCGACAGCCTGTCCAGCCAGGTGATCCTGACGCCGGCCGCCGTGCTGCGCACCTATGCGCAGTACAACGAAACGAGCTATGCCGATTTCGTGCGCACCGACGCCGCGCGCCTGGGCGTGCCGCGCGCGGTGCTGCCGGCCGACGCCGGATCGCTGGCTTTCGTGCTGAGCAGAGGCAACGACGACGTGTCCCTGAACTTCGAGGGCCTGGCCCGCTTCCAGGCGGCGCAGGGCGGCCGCGGCGGCACGGCCATGGTGCTCGGCGTGAGCATCGAGGTGCTGGGCGCGGGCCAGCGCCATACGCCGGGCTTCGATGGCGCCTCGGTCCGTTCGGACACGCTCAACGCGCTCGGCGCCGGCCGGCTGGTGGTCGGCGCGACGCCGCTGGTGGTCTACGGCCAGCAGGGGCGCTATGTCACCTTCTCCTCGCCGGCCAGTGACGTGGTGCTGCGCGCGGGTGCTTCGCTGCAGGCGCCGGAGGTTTTCCTGGCAGGCCGCGACCTGGTCGTCGAGGCCGGCGCCGGCATCTCCACGCTGGGCCGGGGCGACGCGATCTACGACGCGTCCTCGGGCTTCGTCTACCAGCCCGGCACCACGAGCCTGCTGGCCGTGTCGAACGGCCGGCTCGACGTGCTGGCGCCGCAGGCGCCCGACATCGGCAGCACGGGCTCGATCCGCCTGGGCGTATGCGCGCTGCCGTCGTGCGACAGGAACAGCACTTTCTATTCGGAGGGCACGATCACGGCGGCCACCAACGGCGCCTTCGAACTCGACGAAGCCGCGCGCTACGGCACGCGCCACCTTGCGCTGGCGGTGAGCGGCGTGAACGCGGGCACCACGCAGTCGCTGGCCGACGCGCAGGCGCGCGGCGTGCTCGCCGGCGGCCTCACGCTGACGCAGGACCTGCTGCAGCGCCTGCTGAACGGCGACACCAGCATCGGCGCGCCGGCGCTCGAATCGCTCACGCTCACCGTGCGCGATGCCATCAACTTCTACGGCAGCGTCACGCTCGACACCATCGATCCGGCCACCGGCAAGTCGCGGGTCGACTCGCTGGTGCTCAGCACGCCCGCGATCTACGGCGCGGGCGGCGCGGGCGACGTGGCGACCATCCGCACGCAGAACCTGATCTGGAGCGGCGCGACCCAGCTTCCCGGCACGGTGATCGACGGCGGCGCGGGCACCGGCGGCGGCACGCTCGACATCCAGGCGGCGCGCATCGAACTCGGCGGCGCGCCCCATACCGTGAGCAACGGCCAGGACGACGATGCGCGCCTTGCGCTCGGCTTCGCCACAGTGAAGCTGGGCGCCAGCGAGCGCCTGAGCACCAACCGCAAGGGCAGCCTCTCGGTCTACCAGAGCCAGGGCGCCTATGAAGAAGGCAAGGGCTACGCCTACAGCGGCGGCAACCTGGAGATCACGACGCCGCTCGTCACGGGCGACGCGGGCTCGGTCGGCCGCATCACCGCCGGCGGCACCCTGCGCATCGGCGCTCCCGAAGGCGGCCGGCTCGACGCCGACGCGGCCAAACGGATCCAGGCACTGGGCGCGGACCTCGCGTTCAACGCGCGCAGCATCGTGCTGGACTCGGCCATCGTGCTGCCCAGCGGCAAGCTCGCGATGACGGCGCAGGACGATCTCACGCTGGCCGACCGCGCGCTCATCGATGTCTCGGGCCGCAAGCTGTCCTTCAACGACGTCGACAAGTTCAGCTGGGGCGGCGACGTCGGCCTCGAGAGCCAGGCCGGCGGCATCCGCCAGGCGGCGGGCGCCACCATCGACCTGTCGGCGCAGGGCAACCGCGCCGGCACGCTCAAGGCGGTGGCGCTCGGCGCGTCGGCCGGCGTGGTGGACCTGCAGGGCCGCATCCTCGGCGCGAGCAGCGGCCACTACGACGCGGGCGGCACGATGGTGCCGTTCAAGGCGGGCGGCGTGGACATCCGCGCGCAGCGCCTGGGCGACAGCGGCACGCTGAGCGACCAGTTCGCGGCGCTCAACCAGCGCCTGAGCGACGGCGCGGTGTTCGGCAGCCGCAGCTTCCAGCTGAAGCAGGGCGATCTCGTCATCGGCGCCGGCCTGAAGGCCGGCGAGGTGAATGTGTCCGTCGACAACGGCAGCCTCGCGGTGCTGGGCACCATCGACGCCAGCGGCGAGCGCGTGGGCAGCATCCGCCTGGCGGGCAGGAACGGCCTGACGATCGGCGGCGGTGCCTTGCTCGACGCGCACGGCACCGTGCTGCGCGTGGACAGCCGCGGCAAGATCATCGACGCGCCCAACCGCGCCATGGTCGAGCTCGACGGCGGCGACGGCGTGCTCACGCTGGCCGGCGGCGCGCGCATCGACCTGCGCCACGGCACCGGCGCCGCCGTCGGCAGCCAGCCTGGCCAGCACGACGGCCAGAAGCGCGGCACGCTGGAGCTGTACGCGGCGCGCACCGGCGAGACCAGCGGCGACATCCGCATCGACGCCAGCGGCAGCCTGGCCATCGACGGCGCGCGCTCCATCGCGGTCAACGCCGTCTGGCGCTACGACGACACCGACCCCCTGGCCGTCATCAAGGACGGGCTGGATTCCGTGAGCGGCCGTCCGTACCGCGAGATCACGCAGGCCTATCTGGACCACAAGCACGAACAGAGCACGAAGTTCATGGACGCGGCGCTCGCCAACGGCGCGCTGCTGCACGGCAAGCTCGCCGGTTTGAACAACGCCACCTATGCCGATGCGCTGCACCTGCGCCCCGGCGTGCAGATCGTCACCGACAAAGACCTGGTGGTGCAGGGCGACCTCGACCTGTCGGGCTACCGCTATGACAGCCTCAACCCGCGCACGCAGAAGACCGGCGTGTACGGCTCCGGCGAGGCGGGCAGCCTGGTGCTGCGCGCCGCGGGCAACATGGACATCTACGGCAGCATCAACGACGGCTTCGCGCCGCCGCCGCTCACGCCCGAGGAGAACGGCTGGGCGCTGGTGCCGGGCGTGCAGCCCTACAACGGCGACCTGGTGCTGCCGATCGGCGGCGTACGCCTGGCCGAGGGCACGACGTTTCCGTCGGGTGCCACGCTGAACTACGACCTGCCGATGCAGGCGCTCACGCTGGGCGAGGCCGTGCGCCTGCCCGCCGCCGGGGCACTGGCACAACCGTACACGGTGCCCGCGGGCACCGTGCTGTCCGGCGACGTGCGCGACGCCTCGGGCAACCTGCTGCATGCGCGCGGCACCTTGCTGAAGGAGGCCGTGGTGCTGCCCACGGGCACGCAACTGGGCGCCGGCATGGCGCTGCCCAAGGGCACCGCGCTGGCCGCCATGCGCTGGCCCAAGGGCGTGCCGCTGCCGGTCGCCTTCGAGAACGACGTCGCACGCCGCAACGTGCTGCTCGCCGGCACGCTCGAGCTGCAGCGCGGCGCGCTCATTCCGTCGACCACCAGGGTCGTGCTCGAGAGCGGCGTGGGCTACATCGAACTGCGCCCCGACAGCGACGGCACGCGCGGGCGCAACTGGGCGCTGGCACCGATGCTCGCGGCCGGCAGCGAGTCGTGGTCGGTGCGGCTGGTGGCCGGCGCCGACCTGGGCGCCGCCGACACGCGCATCGCGCTGGCCGGCGCCGGCAGCCTGCGCCTGGCCGACACGCACTACCGCGCCACCGTCACACAGGGCGGCGGCACGCTGGTCTGGTCGGAATTCAACAACTGGGGCATGCCCTCGGGGCAGCCGGTGACGCCGGACGAAGAGTGGCTGTGCGCGCTGCTCGACCCGAACGACTGCGTCAGCAAGAGCGGCATCGCATGGTCGCCCGGCAACGGCTTCGGCTTCCCGGGCGGCACACCGGTTCCCGAGGAGTACCTGCCGATCTGCACGTTCACGCCCGAGAACTGCATCGACTACGGCAGCGCGATGAAAACCCTCGCCGCCCACGGACAGGGCATGAGCGTGGTGCGCACCGGCACCGGCGACCTCGACCTGGTCGCCTCGGGCGACGTGGACGTGCGCTCGCTCTACGGCATCTACACCGCGGGCACGCAGTCCGCGGGTGTCGCGCCCCGCTACAACCAGGCGCGCGGCACCGCGCCGGGCGCCACCAGCGTGCTGGGCACCGGCGGCGCCGACTACGAATCGCTGGTGGCGGGCGACGCCCGCGCCTACCAGGCCTGGTTCCCCGAGGCCGGCGGCAACCTGCTGGTGCGCGCGGGTGGCGACATCACGAGCGACATGCTCACCCCGCTCAACAGCGACGTGGTGCAGAAGTCGAGCGTGGCGGTGGGCAACTGGCTCTGGCGCCAGGGCGACGGCAGCGCGCAGCTGCCGACCGCGTGGTGGATCAACTTCGGCAGCTACGCCGTCGACCCGAGCGGCACCCTGGGCGCCGACGTGAAGCCTTCGCTGGTTGGCTTCACCGGCTTCGGCACGCTCGGCGGCGGCAACGTGCAGGTGCAGGCCGGCGGCAACGCCGGCATGCTCGAGCGCAAGGGCACGGCGCGCAGCCAGGGACTGGTGGTGGCGGTCGGCAGCACCGGCCGCGTGGCCGACGACGGCAGCATCGTGCTCACCGGCGGTGGGGACATCGACGTGCGCATCGGCGGCGGCGTCAACAGCTCGCAGCTGGCGCGCGGCAACGCCAACGGCTCGGAAAAGCCGAACCACGACCTGCAGGGCGCGCTGGTCAACCTGCGCGGCGCCACGCAGCTGAGCGCCGCCTCGGTCGGCGGCATGATCCTGGGCGGGCGCGACATGAAGGACCCGCGCGCCTTCGACCCCTTCACCTCGAACCGCGCCGAATCGACCGGCGGCCTCGTGCTGATGCCCGGCGACTCGGCCATGCGCATCGACACCCTGGGCGACCTGGTGGTGGGCGGCGCCGGCGACCCCGGCCGGGTGCGCCTGATGAACAGCTCGCCCTTCGCGTCGTACGGCGGCGGCGGCCTGAGCTGGTTCTCGCTGTGGACCGGGCGCACCGCCATCGACCTGTTCTCGGCCGGCGGCAGCCTCACGCCCAGCACGCAGATGAGCGAGGGCACGTCCACCTCCATCGTCACCGGCACCAACGTCGCGCCCACCGACTTCCGCTTCGTCTACCCGGCGATCCTGCGCGCGGTGGCCGCGGGCGGCAGCATCTACAGCGGCTCCTCGGCCAATGACGGGGACGGGGGCACCAACGATTCCACCTCGCGGTTCTCGCTGCTGCTCGCGCCGTCGCGCAGCGGCCAGCTCGAGCTGCTGGCCGGCGACTCGATGTACATGGGCAACTACGCCATCAACCAGTCGGGCGCCGACCCGGCGCAGATGCCCGGTCCGCTGAAGCCCGCGTTCGTCGGCTTCAACGGCAACCAGCGCGTGGCCGACAACCTGGGGGCCGGTGGCCTGGAGGTGAACGCGCGCACCGACCCGTTCCGCCTGTTCGCTTTCGTCCCCGAGACCTATGCGCCCGGGGCGGCCGACGCGCCGCGCACGCCGGCGCGCTTCTATGCGCTGAACGGCGACATCGTCGGCCTGCGAAGCGGAGAGATCCTGCAGCGCAGGGACGGCGCGACCTGGTACGAGGCCGCCGCGCCGGCCTGGGTGATCGCGGGGCGCGACATCGTGAGCGCGGGCACCGGGCTCGGACAGCCCACCTCCCTGAGCCTGGGCACCGGCACGAAGAACGACGCGGACTCCAGCGGCAACCTGTCCGTCCACGGCCATGCGCAGGATGTCTCGCGCATGGTGGCGGGCCGCGACATCCTGTACAGCAGCTTCAACGTGGCCGGCCCCGGCACCCTGGAGATCACGGCGGGACGCAACATCGTCATGGAAGACCGCGCCGCCGTGGCCAGCCTGGGCCCGGTGACGCCGGGCGACAAGCGCCCCGGCGCCAGCATCGCGATGACGGCCGGCACCGGCGCGCAGGGCGCCGACTACGCCGGCTTCCTCGCGCGCTACCTCGACGCGGACCGCCGCGCCGAAAGCGGCACGCCGCTGGCCAGCCAGCCCGGCAAGGTCGTGAAGACCTACGAGGCCGAATTGTTTGCATGGCTGCGCGACGCGGACAACGGCCTGGGCTTCACCGGCACGGCGAGCGAGGCGCAGGCCTTCTTCGACGCATTGCCGGCCGAGCAGCAGCGCGTGTTCGCGCGGCAGGTGTACTTCTCCGAGCTGAAGGCCGGCGGGCGCGAGTACAACGACGCCGACGGCGCGCGCTACGGCAGCTACCTGCGCGGGCGCAACGCCATCTCGGCGCTGTTCCCCCAGGCCGATGCCGAAGGCAAGGCGATCAGCTACCGCGGCGACATCACGATGTACGGCTCGGCCGGCGTCAACACCCTGTTCGGCGGCGGCATCCAGATGCTGACGCCGGGCGGCATGCAGCTGTTCGGCGTCGAGGGCAATGCGCCGGTGGCCAAGGCCGGCATCACGCCCGGGGTCATCACGCAGGGCAAGGGCGACATCTCGCTGTACTCGCTGGGCAGCATCCTGCTGGGCCAGAGCCGGATCATGACCACCTTCGGCGGCCACATCCTCGGATGGTCGGCCGAAGGCGACATCAACGCCGGGCGCGGCTCCAAGACCACGGTGGTCTACACGCCGCCCAAGCGCGAGTACGACCAGTGGGGCAACGTGACCCTGTCGTCGAACGTGCCGAGCACCGGCGCGGGCATCGCGACGCTGGCGCCGATTCCGGAAGTGCCGGCCGGCGACATCGACCTGATCGCGCCGCTGGGCACCATCGACGCGGGCGAGGCGGGCATCCGCGTGTCGGGCAACGTGAACCTCGCGGCCCTGCAGGTGGTCAACGCGGCCAACATCGCGGTCAAGGGCGAGTCGGTGGGCATCCCGACGATCGCGGCGGTGAACGTGGGCGCGCTCACCAACGCCAGCGCCGCCGCATCGCAGGCGGCGGTTGCCGCGCAGGACGTGCTGCAGCGCGAACGCGCGGCCACGCGGCAGAGCCTGCCGTCGGTGTTCACCGTGCGGGTGCTGGGCTTCGGCAGCGAAGGCGACGGCGCCGCCGCGCCCGCCGAGCCGCGCGCGGCGGCCACCAGGGTCGGCTACGACGTGAACAGCCCGGTGCAGGTGCTGGGGCGCGGGGCGCTGCCGGAGGCGCAGAAGGCGAAGCTCACGGCGCGGGAGCGGCAATTGCTGGGGCAGTGAACGCGACGGCCGGGAGCGCCTTGCCAGGCTCCCGGCCGCGTGCTTTACATGAAGTTTTTATGACAAACGGCAGTCCTGCGTGCCGGATTCCGTCTTGGTTTGCAGAGCCCGCAACTGCCTTCATGCCGTCCGTTCACCATTTCATCCGCGCCTGTTTGTGCCTGTGGCTGTTCGCGGCATCGACCGCGGCGCTCGCGGACGGCGGCATCCTTCCGCCCGAGGCCAGCGCCAGCGGCGTCTTCCTGAACGAAGCCGGCGACGTGCTGACCGCGCGGCACGCGGTGGCCGATTGCCGTTCGCTGTTCGCGCTCAAGGGCGGCCATGTGTCGCAGGCCGGCGTGGTCGCCGAGAGCGCGGAACTCGATCTCGCCGTGCTGCGCACCACGCTCAAGCCGTACCTGAGCGCCACGCTGGCGCTGGGCGATGTGCTGCCCACGCAAAGCGTCGGCGTGTTCACCGAGGCCTATGCGGTGCTGAAGAACCTGCCCGACCGCGCCGCCTTGCTCAGCAATGCCATGACCGTGCCCGGCGCGGAGGGCCTGCAGCTGCTCTCGGGCGTGAAGCCCGGTGCCAGCGGCAGCGCGGTGCTCGGCGCCGACGGCCTGTTGCTGGGCGTGGTGGTGGAGCGCGTGGCGGCCGCGCCGCATGCGGGCGGCATGGTGCTGAGCCGCGCGGCCACGGCCAGCGGCGTGACCGGCGCCACGCAGGTGCGGGCGGTGCCGGCATCGCGGGTGCGGCAGTTCCTGCAGCGTCACGGCATCGCCTTCGCGGCCAGCGACAGTCCGCAACTGAGCCCGATGCAATCGCCCGCCGCACGGGCGTCGACCCTGTCGGTCGGCGTGCTGTGCGGCTGAGCTTCCCTTACAGAGAAATCAATGAACGCTCCTGCTTCTTCTCCTAAAACAACGCCTCGCTGGGGCCGCCTGCGCCTTGCGCTCGGCTGGCTCGGCCTGGGCCTTGCCAGCGCCACCGCGCCGGTCGCCGCCACCGCGCAGACGCAGCAGCAGGTGCCGCAGCACTGGATCAGCTACGCCAACCTGGCGGGCAACCAGCTGCAGTCGTCGCTGAGCGACCCCGCCAACGACACCGTGGTGCGCCTGCACGCCTGGATGCAGGAACGCATGCTGAAGGAAGGCCAATCCGCGCCGCCCGCCCCGGTGGTGGTGCGCGTGTGGGTCGCGCCCAGCGGCAAGGTCGACCGCGTGGCCTTCGATTCGCTGGGCGACGCGCAGGCCGACACCGACCTGCGCACCTTGCTCACCGCGCAGCCGCTGGCAGAGCCGCCGCCGCGCGACATGCGCCAGCCGATGGTGCTGCAACTCACGCTGAGCTTCGTCACCAACACCTGACATGGGCAAAAGCGTGCCTGCCCGGCTGGCCGCCCTGGTGACGGCCGCGGCCTGCCTTGCACCGGGGCTGCCGCTGCATGCGGCGATGCCCTGGCCGGCCTCGGGCCTGTCGCAGCTCGTCAAGGCCTACGGGCCGGCGGTGGTGCACATCGGCGTGGAGCGGCCCTCGGCGCCGGCGCGCCGCTTCAGCGACCGCTGGCTGCTGCGCGTGCCGGGCCAGTTGCCGCAGCCGCAGGCCGAGGGCGACGAGAGCAGCCTGGGCACGGGCTTCATCGTCAGCGACGACGGGCTCATCCTGACCAACGCGCACGTGGTCGCGCGCGGCACGCAGATCAACGTGAAGCTGCCCGACCGGCGCGAGTTCAAGGCGCGCCTGGTTGGGCTCGACGCAGTGGCCGACGTGGCGCTGCTCAAGATCGACGCGGCCGGCCTGCCCACCGTGCGCATCGGCGATCCGTCGGGCGTGGAGCCGGGCGACGGCGTGGTGGCCATCGGCTCGCCCTACGGTTTCGGCAATTCGGTCACCGCGGGCATCGTGAGCGCCAAGGGGCGGCTGCTGCCGGGCGCCGAATACATGCAGTTCCTGCAGACCGATGTGCCGATCAACCCCGGCAACTCGGGCGGGCCGCTGTTCAACCTGCGCGGCGAAGTGATCGGCATCAACTCGCGCATCTACAGCAGGAGCGGCGGCTACCAGGGCCTGTCTTTCGCGATTCCCATCGACGCGGCCATGCGCATCAAGGACCAGCTGCTGTCCACCGGCACGGTCACGCGCGGGCGCATCGGCGTGTCGGTGCAGGAGGTGGGGCAGGCGCTGGCCGACACCTTTCGCCTGCCGCGACCGGCCGGCGCGCTGGTCAACTACGTGGAGCCGCGCGGCGCGGCCGACAGGGGCGGGCTCAAGCCGGGCGACGTGATCCTGTCGGTGCAGGGCCGCGAGGTGGTGCAGGCGGCCGATGCGCTGGGCTTCATCGCCGAGCAGGCGCCGGGCGAGAACATCCGCCTGCGCGTGTGGCGCGAGCGTGCCGAGCAGATGCTCGAAGTGCGGGTGGAAGGCTTCGACACGCCGCGCCTGCAGGCCGACGCGGCGCAGGCGCCCTCGGCCCCGTCGCGGCTGGGCTTCGCGGTGCGGCCGCTGGCGCCGGCCGAGCGGCAGTTCCTGCGCGTGGACGGCGGCCTGCTGGTGCAGCGCGTGAACGCGGCGGCCTCGCGCGCGGGCGTGCAGCCGGGCGACCTGATCCTGGCGCTCAACGGCCAGCCCATCGACAGCGCCGAGGCACTGGTGCAGGAACTCGACGTGGCGGACGGCTCGGCGGCGCTGCTGGTGCAGCGCGGCAGCACGCGCATCTTCGTGCCGATCTGCGCGCGGGCGGGGCAGTCGAGCTGCTGAGGCCACAGCGGGAGCGCCGTCGGCGGTCGGCGGCGCGAGTCATTCGAGCGTCACGAAGCGGCCATAGCATCCCGCTTCCACATGCCCCCCGGGCGGCGGCCTACGCCGGGCGTATCGAACTCATGCGGCATGAACCTCCCTTTCTTCTCCCTCTGGCAAGCCTTGCGCTCGCGGTCTGCATGACCCTGACGGGCGCGGATGCGCGCGCGCAGCAGGAAGAAACCGCGGCCGCAAGCAATGCGCGCGTGGCCTTCGACATTCCGCGCCAGCCGCTGCACGCGGCGCTCGAGCAATACGGCCTGCGCACCGGGCTTCCGGTGTTCTTCGATGCGGTGCTGGTGGCGGGGCGCGAATCGAACGGCGTGCACATGACGGCCACGCCGGCCGAGGCGCTGCGCATGCTGCTGCAGGGCACGGGCCTCGTTGCCGACTACACCGGCACCGGATCGACGGCCGCCTTCGTGCTCAAGCCCGTGCCTGCCGAGGCAGTGGCTCAGGCGGCGGGCACATCGCCCGAAGCAACCGACGCCGCAAGGCCAGCCACATCGGCGGACCGCAGCTACGACGGCCTCGTGCAAACGCGCATCTGGGAAGCCTTCTGCGGCAACCCGCGCACCGCACCCGGCGGTTATCGCGCCGCGATGCGCTTCGTGATAGACGGCACCGGCCGCATCGCCAACGCCTTCCTGCTGCACACCAGCGGCGACCGTGCGCGCGACGGCGCCATCCTCGAGACCCTGCGGCAGATCCGCATCGACCGTGCGCCGCCGCCCGACATGCTGCAGCCGTTCACGATGCTGATCCTGCCGCGCTCGCAGACGCCGGGGCTCGAATGCCCGGCGCGCCGCTGAGGCCGCCATGCCCGAGAACGCGCTGCCGGCCCTGCGCAACTTCCTGGTCTCGCGCTATGACGAGCTCAAGCAGCGGCTCGCGCGCCGGCTCGGCAATTCAGACCAGGCGAGCGATGCCCTGCAGGACACCTGGCTGCGCCTCGAAAGCCGCGACGACATCGACGGCGTGCGCGACCCGGCGTCCTACCTGCTGCGCGTGGCCGTCAACCTGGCCTACGACCAGCTCGGCAAGCAGGGCCGGCTGGCCACCCCGGAAGAGATCGACGCGCTGCTCGAAGACGCGCCCGACCCCGCGCCCGGCCCTTCGCAGATTGCCGAAGACCGCTCCGAGATGGCCGCGCTCGCGGCGCTCATCGCGCGCATGCCGCCGCGCCGACGACAGGTGCTGGTGATGGTGCGCTGGGAGCATCTGCCGCAGCGCGAGGTAGCCGCGCGGCTGGGCATTTCTCTTCGCACCGTGGAGAAAGAGCTGAAAGACGCCCACGACTTCTGCGCGGCCCGCATGGGCCGTCCGCTGGCCGCGCCGGAGGCCCATGAAAAATAAAATGCGGTTCCCCGCGACCAGAGCCGTCTTATGGATATGAACATCCGAGCCGAGCCCGACCAGACCGCCCAGGTCCAGCGCGAAGCGCAGGCCTGGCTGCGTCGTCTCGCGTCCGGCGAGGCCACGCAGCGCGACGTCGAGGGCTTCCGCCGCTGGCAGGAAGCGAGCGAGCTGCATGCGCGAGCTTTTGCCGAAGCCAGGCGGCTGTGGAAGGCGCTCGATCCGGCCATCGGCCAGATGATGGCGGCGCAGCCCGCGCTGTTGGCCGAGCACCGGCAGGCTGTGCAGCAAACGGCGCGGCGCCCGGTGCTCGCGCGCCGTGCTTTCCTGGGCGCCGCGGTGAGCGCGGCCGGCGTGGCGGGTGTTGCCGCGGCGGTGTATCCGCCGTTCGCGCTGTGGCCCTCGGTCAGCGAGTGGAACGCCGACATCCGCACCGCCACCGGCGAGCAACGTGCCGTGGTGCTGGTCGACGGCGTGGACCTCATGCTCAACACGCAGACCAGCGTTCAGCGCCAGACGCTCGACGGCCGCACGGTCGGCATCGACCTGATCGCGGGCGAGACGGCGGTCGATATTTCTTCCGCGCAACAGCCGTTCCGCGTGGTCGCGGGCGCCGGCCGCAGCGAGGCGCGGGCGGGCCGCTTCGAAGTGCGTTTTCTCGAAGGCAGCGCCTGCGTCACCTGCATCGAAGGCAGCGTGCGCGTGACGCATGCCATGGGCGCGCGCACGCTGCAGGCCGGTCAGCAGGTGGTGTACGACGCGGCATCGATCGGCGGCGCCACCGGTGTGCAGGGCGCCGACGTGTCGGCCTGGCGCACCGGCGTGCTGGTGTTCCGGCAGACGCCGCTGGCGCACGTGGTGGCGGAAATCAACCGCTACCGGCCGGGCCGCGTGGTGCTGCTGGCGCGCGGGCTGGCCGACCGCGCGGTGAGCGGGCGGTTTGCCATCGCTTCGCTCGACACGGTGCTGGTGCAGATCCAGCGTTCGTACGACCTTTCGGCGCGCTCGCTGCCGGGCGGCGTCCTGGTCCTTAGCTGACGTTTGTGACAGCTTGATTGTTGGCCCCGGTGCCCGGTCAGGATTGAAAAAATTAGCGGTTTTGTTTGCGGTGTCCGGTCTGTCCAGTAAGGGGCACAGATTCTGTGCCTGTGCATTTCATTCTTTACTGGGCGTCAGATGAACACACACGAGGGACACAACAGCCGCAGCCGCAAGCCGGGCGCTGTCGTGCATGCGAGGAGCTTCCGCATTTCGCCGCTGGCACAGGCCATGGCCCTGGCGCTGGCCGCCGGCGCGGCCACCACGGCCGCCGTGCCGGCCCATGCGCAACGCGCCTTCAGCCCGACGTGGTTCAACGCCAAGGGCGCCGCGCAAGCCACCGCCACGGCCACCGGCATGCTGCCCAACGGCATGCCCGTGGCCAGCCTGATGAGCCCTGCCGGCCAGCAGCAGCGGGCCAACGAGCAGCTGCAGCAGTCGATCGGCAACCTGAACCTCGCGGCGCGCGGCATCGCGGCGCAGCAGGCGGCGCAGGCCGCCGCGCGCGCCGCCGCGCAGAACGATCCCTCGGTGCCCGACGGGCTGGCCGAAGGCGGCCTGAAGGTCGACACCAATTCGCTCACCGCCGGCTGGCTCAACGCCCGCCCGCTGGGCGGCGACTCGCAGAAGAACGTCGACGGCCGCACCGTCGTCACCGTCGAGCAGACGGCCGACAAGGCCATCCTGAACTGGGAGACCTTCAACGTCGGCAAGAACACCACCGTGGCCTTCGCGCAGCAGAAAGACTGGGCGGTGCTCAACAAGGTGAACGACCCGCAGGCACGGCCCAGCCAGATCCAGGGCCGCATCAAGGCCGACGGCACGGTGATGGTGGCCAATCGCAACGGCATCGTCTTCAGCGGCACCAGCCAGGTCGACACGCGGAACCTGGTGGCCGCGGCCACGCAGGTGGACGACGCGCAGTTCCAGTCCAGCGGCGTGTACGGCAACGGCCTCGCGCCCAACTTCCGCAACGCGAACGGCCGCGTCGAAGTGCAGGCCGGCGCGCGCATCTCCACGCCCGCGCCCACCTCGGCCACGCAGGGCGGCGGCTATGTGCTGCTGCTGGGCAGCGAGGTGCGCAATGCCGGCGAGATCGCCACGCCCAGCGGCCAGACGCTGATGGCGGCCGGCGACAGCTTTTCCATCCGCAAGGGCGTGGGCACCGAAGGCAACCAGGCTTCGACCACGCGCGGCAATGAAGTGGCGGTCACGCTGGCGGCCGACAGCAAGGCCGGCCTCGTCGTCAACACCGGCCTGATCCAGGCGCCCACCGGCGACGTCACGCTGGCGGGCCGCGAGGTGGTGCAGAACGGCGTCATTCTTTCCAGCACTTCGGTGAACACGCGCGGCACGGTGCACCTGGCCGCGGTCGGTACCGCCGGCAAGGTCACGCTGGGCGAGGGCAGCACCACGGCGGTGGTGCTCGACACCAGCGGCACCACCGCGCTCGACAGCCAGCGCACCGCGCTCATGGCGCCGGCCGTGCTGCAGGATGGCCAGAACTTCAGCCTGGCGGGCAACGACCGGCGCGATCTCTCGCGCGTGGAAGTGGCCAGCGGCGGCACGGTGGAGTTCCAGAAAGACTCGCTCACGCTGGCCACCGGCGGCCAGGTGGTGGTCGACGCCAAGCAGCGCAGCCTGGTGCGCGAGGGCGCGCGCATCGACGTGTCGGGCGCGGTGGGCGTGAAGCTCACCATGGAGTCGAACAACGTCAAGATCAACGTGCAGGGCAACGAGCAGCGCGACGCGCCGCTCAACCGCGACAGCAAGAACCTCAACAACAACGACCTGTGGATCGACCGGCGCACGCTGGTCTTCGTGCCCGGCGGCACCAACGGCTACCAGGGCGAGCGCTGGTACACGGGCGGCGGCCTGCTCGAAGTCGGCGGCTACCTGGGCACGCAGGGCCACACGGTGGGCGAGTGGATGGCGCAGGGCGGCGCGGTGAGCTTCACCGGCGGCGACGTGGTCACGCAGCGCGGCTCTAGCATCAACCTGTCGGGCGGCACGCTCGACGTGCTCACCGGCACCATCAACCAGAGCTGGCTCAAGGGCGCCGACGGGCGGCTGTACGAAGTGTCGAAGGCGCCGGGCGACCTGAAGTACACCGGCGTCTACAAGGGCTTCGAAGACGAGCACGTGCGCTGGGGCAAGGGCACCACCGGCTTCTTCTACAACCCGCTGATCGGGCCGCAGAAGCGGCTGGAAAACGGCTACACCGTGGGCCGCGACGCGGGCGTGCTGATCGTCGGCACCAAGGGCGCCGTGCTCGAGGGCGACATCGTCGGAGAAACCTTCCAGGGCGACCGCCAGACGCAGGCGCCGCAGGCCGGGCTCGACGGCTACCGGCAGTCGAGCGGCGCGGCGCCGCAGCGCGGGCAGCTCGTGGTGGGCAGCTACGACGCCTACTTCGACAAGAGCACCGGCACCCTTTACCGCCGGCTCGACCCCGCGGGCATCAAGAACGTGGTGCTCGGCAACACGGCGCAGGCCATTGCCGCGGAGCTCGATCTGTCGACCGCGCTGCCGGCCGAGCGCCGCGACACGCTCTACCTCGACACCGACCAGCTCAGCGGCTTCAGGCTGGGCGCGGTGCGCGTGGCCGCCACCGAGAGCATTGCCGTCACGAGCGCGCTGCAGGCGGGCAACGGCGGCAACATCACGCTCTACGGGCCCAGCGTGAAGGTCGATGCCGACCTGGTCGCGCACGGCGGCAGCATCCAGCTGGGCAACGTGCTCGAGCAGATCAGCAACAACTACCTCAAAGACACGACCTACATCAAGCCGCCGGCCGACGGCCGTGCGACGGTGGTGCTCGCGGGCGGCGCCAGGCTCGACACCAGCGGCCTCTGGGCCAACGTGCTGAAGAACCCGCTCGACGCGGGCGGCCTGGCGTATCGCAACGGCGGCAGCGTGTCGGTGCGCAGCACGGGCGACGTGGTGCTGGGCAGCGGCAGCCTGGTCGATGTGTCTTCCGGCGCGGGGCTCTTGGCCAAGGCAAAGCAGCAGGGCGGCAAGGGCGGCAGCGTCACGCTCGAGGCCGATGGCTTCAACAGCGGCAACGGCCACGTCGTGCTCGACGGCGCGGCATTGCGCGGCCACGGGGTGGACGGCGGCGGCACGCTCACGGTGCAGGCCAACCGCATCGCCGTCGGCGACACCTCGGGCGCGGTGCTCGCCGACATGCTGATGCTCGGCGCGGATTTCTTCGACAAGGGCTTCAGCCGCTATGCGCTCATCGGCAACCACGGCCTCACCGTGGCCGATGGCGCGCAGATCGACGTGACGATGCCGGTGCTCCGCTTCGGCGCGAACGCGCAGGACGTCGCCACCGGCGGCAAGCCGGCCGATGCGCTGGAAGCGTGGACGCCGCCGCTCTACCAGGAAGACGCCGCCAAGGCCGTTCTCACGCAGCGCAAGGGCGCGAGCCTGTCGCTGCAGGCCGGCACCGCGACCACGCAGGCCACGGAGTTGCAGGCGGTGCAGGCCGTGGTGGGCAAGGGGGCTGCCATCAACGTCGACCCCGGTCAGGCCATCGAGGTGCGCAGCACCGGCCAGCTCACGGTCGAAGGCACCCTGCGCGCCAGCGCCGGGCGCATCGTGCTGAAGACGGTGGACCTCGGCGACCTCGAGGCCGACAAGGCCAACGCGCAGGCCCATGCGCGCTCGATCTGGATCGGCGAGCAGGCGGTGCTCGACGTCTCGGCGCGCGCGGCCACCGCCACCGACGTCAACGGCAAGCGCTACGGCCTGGTGCGCGACGGCGGCAGCATCCTGATCGGCGGCGAGATCGACACGGCGCGCGGCATGGCGACCGCGACGCAGGACTTCATCGTCGTGCGGCCGGGCGCGCTGCTCGATGCATCGGGCACGCACGCGGTGCTCGACGTGCCCGGCATGGGCGCCACCGACGTGGCCAGCAACGGCGGCAGCATCTCGCTCGCGTCGTACAACGGGCTGTACCTGGACGGCACGCTGCGCGCATTCGCGGGCGGCCAGCGCGCGGCCGGCGGCACGCTGAGCGTGGCGCTCGACACGCCGGGCCTGCGCCTGCACCTGGACCCGCTGCAGCAGGCGGAAGACCGGGTGCGCCGGCATCGCGTGCTGGTGCTCGGCAACGAGCAGGGCGCGCCCCTGGCGCCCGACACCCTGCGGCCCGGCGTGGACGACGGCGCACTCGAATACGGCCAGGCGCGCCTGGGCGCCGACACGGTGCGCCGCGGCGGCTTCGACAACCTCTCGCTGTTCAGCGGCTCCACGCTCGCGCTCGAAGACGGCCTCGACCTGCGCATGCGTCAGAGCCTGCAGATCTACGCCGGTGGCCTCGCGCTGGGCAAGGGCGCCCCCGACGACGCGCAGGTGGCGCTGTCCGGCGCGTATGTGCGGCTGGCCGGGTCGATGACTTCGTTCACGCGCGAAGTGCTGAGGGCACCCTCCGCCGCGGGCGGCGTGGCGCGCGTGCCGTCCGGCACCCGCCTGACGCTGTCGGGCGACCTGATCGATGTTCGCGACGGCATGGGCTTCGGCGTTGCCGGCAAGGTCGCCATGCTCGACAGCCAGAGCGAATCGCCCGTGCTCGATCTGGCGGCCTTCGGCCAGGTCACGCTGGACAGCACCGGCGACCTGCGTTTCCTGCAGGGCCGGCTCGATGTCGGCACCTCCACCAGCCTGATCGTGCCCGGCAGCCTGACCCTGCGCGCCGCGCAGATCTACCCGGCCACGGGCGTGGTGGCGCTGGTGTCCGCGGGCATGGGCCGGGACGGCAAGTACCGGCCCGACACCAGGCTGCGCATCGAGGGCACCGGCACGACGCCGGCCGTGCCGTACTCGGCCTTCGGCGACCTGACGATGCGCGCCGACGTCATCGAGCAGGGCGGCGTGGTGCGCACGCCGCTCGGGCACCTGACGCTGGGCGACGCGCTCACCACGCAGACCAGGCTGCTGCCGGGCAGCGTCACGTCCGTGAGCGGCGAGGGCCTCAGCATGCCCTATGGCGGCACGGTGGACGGCATCAACTATCTGTACAACGGCAAGCAGGTCACGCTCACCGGCGTGGGCGCGGGCGATAGTTTCAACCGCAACCTGACCATCGGTCTCAGCTTCATGGGGGCCAGCGTGCAGGGCCAGGAGGGCGCGACGCTCGACCTGTCCGGCGGCGGCAACCTCACGGGCACGGGCTTCGTGAGCGGGCGCGGCGGCTCGACCGACGCGCGCTTCAGCCCGCTGATGCAGGTCGGCGCCAACGGCGGCTTCACGTTGCCGGGGCTCGCGACCAACCCGGTGTATGCCGTCGTGCCCGGCGTGCAGCCGGCCGTGGCGCCCACGGGTGCGGAGAAGGGCGCGGTCGATCCGCTCGTGGGCCAGCAGATCACCATCGGCGCCGGCGTGCCGGGCCTGCCCGCGGGCACCTACACGCTGATGCCCTCGACCTATGCGCTGCAGAAGGGCGCCTTCCGCGTGGAACTGAACGGCGCGGCCGGCCTGGGCGCGTCCACCGGCACCCAGGCGATGCGCAACGGCTCGTGGCTCACCGCCGCGCAACTGGGCGTGGGCCGCACCGGCATCGGCGACACGCTGTTCCGCCAGGCCATCGTGACTTCGGCCGACGTGCTGCGCAGCTACTCGCAATACAACGAGACCGGCTATGCCGACTTCGTGCGCGCCGACGCGCTGCGCGTGGGCGTGCCGCGCGCCATGCTGCCGGCGGATGCGCGCAACCTGCATCTGCGGCTCGAGCCCGGTGCGGGGGCGGAAGCCTTCCGCTTCGCCGGCATCGCCCGCTTCCAGCCGGCCGAAGGCGGCCGGGGCGGCTCCGTGACGGCCGACGGCTCCAGCGCGACGACGGGCCTCGAGGTCGTCGCCGCCGGCGCCCCGGCAACGCCGGGCTTCAAGGGCGTCACGTATGACGCGGGCGCGCTCAGCGGCATGAACGTGTCGCGCCTGGTGATCGGCGGCCTGCAGGCGGCCGATTACGGCCAGGGCGGCAGCGTCGTCAAGACCGGCGACAACATACAAAGCGTGGTGGTGCGCCAGGGCGCGGTGCTCTCGGCGCCCGAAGTGTTCCTTGGCGTGGTGGGCACGGGCGCCGAGTCGGCCCTGAGCGTGGTGGTCGAGCAGGGCGCGCATATCAACACCATCGGTCGGGGCAAGGCGGCCTACGACGCGGCCGACGGCTTCGTCTACGACGCGAGCGGCCAGATGCTGATGGTCTCCAACGGCAGGGTGAGCACGCTGCCGGTGCCGGCGAGCGAGGGCACGCGGGACAACCGCAGCCTGCAGGTCGGCGTGTGTTCCAGCGCCTCGTGCAGCGGCCAGACCGAGCTGTATTCCGAAGGCACCATCGCGATGGTCACGCCCGACCGCTTCGAGATGGGCGACGCGGTGCGCTACGGCACGCGCCACCTTACGCTGGCGGTGCGCGGCATCAACGTGGGCGACAACGCGGTGCTGGCCGCCGCCGCGGCGAACAACACGCTGCCGCCGGGGCTGGCCATGAGCCAGAGCGTGCTCGACCGCCTGCTGCGCGGCGACCGGCAGTACGGCGCACCCGCGCTCGAGACGCTGGAGCTCAGCGCGAGCGGCGGCGTCAACTTCTTCGGCACCGCCGCGCTGGACACCCTCGACCCCGCCACCGGCAAGTCGACGATGGCGCAGCTGGTGCTGGCCACGCCCGCCATCTACGGCCAGGGCGGCGCGGACGACGTGGCGACCATCCGCACCGGCCGCCTGGTGTGGCAGAGCATGAACACGGCGCCCACCTCGGTGGCGAGCGGCGGCGCGGGCACCGGCGGCGGCACGCTGAACATCGAGGCCGAGCGCATCGAGTTCGGCTACGGCCCCAACAGCCAGCCCAGCGGCCGGGACGACACCGCGCGCCTGGTGCTGGGCTTCGCCGACGTGAACCTGAAGGCCGGCGAGCGCGTGAGCGCCAATCACAAGGGCAGCCTCTCGGTCTACCAGTCGCAGGGCGCTTACGACGCGGGCAACGGCTACGCGTACAGCGGCGGCAACCTGAACATCGTGGCGCCGCTGCTGACGGGCGAGGCGGGTTCGGTGAACCGCATCACGGCCGGCGGCGCCTTGCGCGTGTCCGCGCCTTCGGGTGCGGCGGTTGCCGCCACCGGCGACGCGGCATTGGGCGCCGAGCTGAGCCTGCGCGGACACGACGTGACGCTCGACACGGCCGTCGCGCTGCCCAGCGGCAAGCTCACGGTGAGCGCCGAGCGCGACCTCACCCTGACCGACCGCGCGGTGCTCGACCTGGCCGGCCGCAAGCTGGCCTTCAACGACGTCACCAAGTACAGCGCCGGCGGCGACCTGGTGCTCGAGAGCCTGCACGGCAACCTGCGGCAGGCGGCGGGCTCGGTGATCGACATCTCGGCGCAGAACAACCGCGCCGGCACGCTGAAGGCGATGGCGCTCGACGACGCGGCGGGCGCATCCACCGGGGTGGTGGACCTGCAGGGCCGCATCCTCGGCGCGAGCAGCGGGCGCTACGACGCGGGCGGCACGCTGGTGCCGTTCCTGGCGGGCAGCGTGGAAGTGCGCGCGCGGCAGCTCGGCGACGCCGAGTTCGCGGCGCTCAACCAGCGGCTCAACGACGGCGGCGTGTTCGGCGCGCGCAGCTTCCAGCTGCGCCAGGGCGACCTGACCATCGGCAACGGCGTGAAGGCCGGCGAGGTGAACGTGTCGCTCGACAAGGGCAGCCTCACCGTGACCGGCACCATCGACGCCAGCGGCGAGCGCGTGGGCCGCATCAACCTGGCCGCCGGCAACAGCCTCACGCTGGCCGGCAGCGCGGTGCTCGACGCGCACGGCAGCACGCTGCGCGTGGACAGCCACGGCAAGATCATCGATTCGCCGAACCGCGCGATGGTGGAGCTCACGTCGAACAACGGACAGCTCACGCTGGCTTCGGGCGCGCGCATCGACCTGCGCCACGGCACCAACGCCAAGGCGGGCGGCGAGCCCGGCCAGAACGACGGCATGGCGCGCGGCACGCTGGAGCTCAACGCGGGCCGCACCGGCGAGACCAGCGGCGACATCCGCATCGACGCCAGCGGCAGCATCGCCATCGAGGGCGCGCGCTCCATCGCGGTGAACGGCACCTGGCGCTACGACGACGCGCGCTTCGGCACCGACACGGCGGCCAGCGGCCGGCCCTACCAGGTCATCGACCAGGCCTACCTCGACGCCAAGCACCTGAAAAGCACCGCCTTCATCGACAACGCGCTGGCCAACACCGCGCTGATGAACGGCAGGCTCGCGGGCCTGAACAACGCGCGCTATGCCGACGCCTTCCACCTGCGCCCCGGCGTGGAAATCGTCAGCAGGACGCCCGACGGCGACATGGTGGTGCAGGGCGACATCGACCTGTCGGGCTACCGCTATGCCAGCGCCAACCCGCACACGCAGAAGACCGGCGTGTACGGCTCGGGCGAAGTGGGCAAGCTGGCCATCCGCGCGGGCGGCAACCTCGACATCTTCGGCAGCATCAACGACGGTTTCATGCCGCCGCCCGCCACGCAGGACGACCGCGGCTGGCTGCTGCTGCCGGGCACCAACCTGCTGGGCGGCGATGTCGTGGTGCCGCGCGGCGGCGTGGTGCTGGCCGACGGCACCGTCTTCGAGGGCGGTGTCACGCTGAACTACGACTTGCCGATCAGGGCGGCCGGCTTCGACGTGGGGCAGCTGATTCCGGCGCCCAGCGTGCTGGCCGCGCCGCTCGAACTCAAGGCCGGCACGGTGCTGAGCGCCGACGTGCGCGACGCCTCGGGCGCGCTGCTGTATGCGGCGGGCAGCATCGTGAGCGGCGCCAACGTGACGCTGCCCGTGGGCACGCGCCTGGGAGCCGGCATGCGCCTGCCTTCGAACGCGACGCTGTCGGGCGTGGTGTGGCCCAAGGGCGTGCCGCTGCCGGGCGACGGCAGGAAGTACGTGATGAACGGCGCCGTCACGCTGCCGTTGGGCGCCGTGTTGCCGGCAGGCACCGACATCAAGCTGCCCGAGGGCGTGGACTCGGTGAACCTGCGCCCGGACGGCGCCGGCAGGTTGTGGGCCGCGGCGGCGATGCTGCCGGAGGGCTCGCAGTCGTGGTCGGTGCGGCTGTTGGCCGGCGCGGACCTGGACGCGGCCGACAACCGCATCGTGCAGGTGCATCCGGCGGCGGGCCAGGGCAACCTGCGGCTGGCGGACAGCCACTACGGGCTGTTCGGCAAGCTGCTGCCGCCCAAGGGCACCCAGCTGTGGACCCAGTTCGCGCAGGACGACCTCGCCGCCATCGGCATCGAGGTCAAGGCCGGCGAGCCGATCGACGCGCAGTGGCTCGAGGACATGGGCGCGGGCACGATCGAGGCGCTCTGCGCCGGTACGCCGGCCTACTGCGTGCTGAAGAGCGCCTGGGGCTGGTCGCAGAAAGCGGTGGACGAACTGGCGGAGGCCGAGATCGTGGTCAAGCTCGGCGACCCGGTCGACCCGGCAATCGTCGGCAACGTGGACGACTTCTGCATGGGTACGCCGACCTACTGCGTCTCCGCCAACAAGCCTGAATACGCACCCACGCCGGCCAGCGTGCGCTTCAGCGTGGTGCGCACCGGCACGGCCGATCTCGACCTGCGGGCGGCCGGCAACCTGCGCATGGATTCGCTCTTCGGCGTGTACACGGCCGGCGCCTCTTCGCAGGCCACGCGGCCCGGCGACCCCTACAACCTGCCGCGTGCGGTGGGCCCCAACGGCACGGTGCTGAACGACGTGGACGGCGGCTACGAGAAGTTCGTCGACGGCGGCGCGCAGAGCCTGGCGCGCGCCTGGTATCCGGCCTCCGGCGGTAACCTGACGCTCAAGGTGGGCGGCGACCTGAGCGGCGACATCATGCTGACGCGCTCGGGCTCCGGCGCGGGGCGCCCGAATCCCGACGACAAAGGCTTCGACAGCAGCGCCATCGGCAACTGGCTGTGGCGCCAGGGCACGGGCGGCACCTTCGGCGGCGCGGGCGACCAGGCCACGGCGTGGTGGATCAACTTCGGCTCCTATGCAGGCGGCGGCAAGGGCGTGGCCGACAAGTTGCTCGGCTTCACCGGCTTCGGCACGCTGGGCGGCGGCGATCTGCTCGTCGACGTGGGCGGCAACGCGGGCACGCAGACGCGGCGCGGCGTGAAGCTGGAGGGCTTCACCGACAACCAGCGCAGCCAGGGCATCGTGCTGGCGGTGGGCGGCACCGGCCGCGTGCTGGCCGACGGCAGCCTGAGCCTGACCGGCGGCGGCGACGTGCAATTGCGCGTGGGTGGCGCCCTCAATCCGCTCGATCGTCCGTTCTTCCAGGGTGACGGCGGCGACGTCAACGCCGCGCTCAACGGCGTGGTCGTCAACCTGCGGGGCGACGTGCAGCTGCAGGCCGGCAGCATCGGCAGCCTGCCCCTGACCTTCGGAACGTCCTCGTTTCAGCAGTCGCCGCGCGAGACCCGTGCCTTCGACCCCTACACCGCGACCCGCGGCATGGCGCAAGGCGGCATCGTGCTGGCGCCGGGAGACGCCAGCTACACGGTGAGCACGCGCGGCGACCTGGTGGTCAAGGGCGTGATCGACCCGACGCGGGAGAGCCTGCCCAACGCCACGCCGTTCAGCGCGAACGGCCTGTCGGGCCAGGGCAAGAGCTGGTTCAGCCTGTGGACGCCGAACACCGCCATCAACCTCTTGGGCAGCGGCGGCAACCTCGTGCCGGTGACGGGCAGCTCGGGCATCGCCGCGACCGACTCCGCGTATGTGTACCCCTCGATCCTGAGCGCGGTGGCGGCCAGCGGCTCGCTCTTCTATGGCGACGCGGCAACCGCCATCGGCACCGGCTCCGGCACGGCGCTGCTGCTGGCGCCCTCGGCCAACGGCAGGCTGGAGTTCCTGGCCGGCGATTCGATCTACGCGGGCGGCAACACCGTGAGCCAGTCGGGCGCGGCCGCCGCGGCGCTGGCGACGCCGCTGCATCCGGGCTTCACCGGTACGGCCAGCGACGGCACGGGGGTGGGCAACCTTTCGGGCGGCAACAGGCTGCGCGACGCCACCCGCCGCCCGCTGTTCGCATTCGGCGCCGACACCGTGTCGGGCGAGGCGGTGGGCAACGCGCCTGCGCGCTTCTATGCGGTGCACGGCGACCTGATCGGCGTGAGCAGCGGGCGCGTCATGCGCTTCACGAACGATGACGTCATGCGCAAGGGCCAGACCTGGTACGACGGCGCGCAGCCCGTGTGGATGATGGCCGGGCGCGACATCGTCTCCAGCGGCACGCCGATCGGACAGGCCGATGTGGTGACGGGCTTCGAGGAGCCTTCGTTCCTCGGCACCGGCAACCTGTTCGTGCATCGGAAGCCGGGCGACATCTCGGTGGTCTCGGCGGGCCGCGACATCCTGTTCAGCACCTTCAACGTGGCCGGCCCCGGCACGCTGGAGATCACGGCGGGCCGCGATATCCGCATGGAAAACAAGGCCTCGGTCAGCAGCCTGGGGTCGGTGGTGCCGGGCGACAGCCGCCCAGGCGCAAGCATTGCCATGCTGGCCGGCGTGGGCGCCGGCGGAGCCGACTACGCGGGCTTCGCGCAGCGCTACCTCGACCCGGCCAACCTGATGCAAAGCGGCCAGCCGCTGGCAGACCAGCCCGGCAAGGTGGTGAAGAACTACAACGGCAAGCTCCGGCTGGCCGACTGGCTGCGCGCCGAATACGGCTACAGCGGTGACGAGCAGGGCGCCGCCGCCTGGATGGCGCAGCGCCAGGCCAGCCTGGACGCGGAAGCCGGCAAGCCCCGCCGCGTGCTGGCCAACGACTACCGGCAGGCCAGCCAGCTGTATCTGGTGAACTGGCTCGAAGCGTCGCAGGGCTACGTAGGCAACGGCGGTGCGCAGGAGGCGCTTGCCTTCTTCAATGCGCTGCCGCCCGAGCAGCAGCGCAGCTACCTGCGCGGCGTGTACTTCGCCGAGCTGAGGGAAGGCGGGCGCGAATACAACGACGAGAACGGCGTGCGCTACGGCAGCTACCTGCGCGGTCGCAACACCATCGCGTCGCTGTTCCCGGGCACCAGTTACAAGGGCGACATCACGATGTTCGGCTCGGCCGGCATCAACACCTTGTTCGGCGGCGACATCGCGTTGCTCACGCCGGGCGGGCGGCAGGTGTTCGGCATCGAGGGCGCAGCCCCCAAGGCGGTGGGCACGCTGATTCCGGGCGTCATCACGCAGGGCGCGGGCGACATCTCGCTGTACTCGCTGGGCAGCATCCTGCTGGGCCAGAGCCGGATCATGACCACCTTCGGCGGCGGCGTGCTGGGCTGGTCGGCCGAGGGCGACATCAACGCCGGCCGGGGCTCCAAGACCACGCTGGTCTACACGCCGCCCAAGCGGGTGTACGACCGCTGGGGCAACGTGGTGCTGTCGTCGGACGTGCCGAGCACCGGCGCGGGCATTGCCACGCTGAACCCGATTCCGGAAGTGCCGGCCGGCGACATCGACCTGATCGCGCCGCTGGGCACCATCGACGCGGGCGAGGCCGGCATCCGCGTGTCGGGCAACGTGAACCTGGCCGCGCTGCACGTGGTGAACGCCGACAACGTGCAGGTGCAGGGCAAGAGCACCGGGCTGCCGATGGTGGCGTCGGTGAATGTCGGCGCGCTGAGCAATGCCAGCGCGGCGGCCTCGCAGGCATCGGCGGCGGCGCAGGACGTGCTGCAGCGCGAACGCGCGGCGCAGCGCCAGGCCTTGCCGTCGGTGTTCACGGTGCGCGTGCTGGGCTTCGGCGACGAGCCCGCGGGCGGCGCGCCGGGCGGGGGCGAAGTCAGGCGCAAGCCGGCGGAGCAGGCGAGCTACGACCCGTCGGGCTTCATCCAGATGGTGGGGCACGGGGCGCTGACCGATGCGCAGATCGCAAAGCTCAGCGAGAACGAGCGCCGCGGCCTGCCGCGCGGACGCTAGTCCTCGCAGCCGCGCCATGACCACGCTGACATGTGTGCCCTGCGGCCCGGCCGCAGGGTCCGACCGCGCCCCGCCGCCCGACTTCCAGGCGCTGCTGGCGGCCAACTACGCGGACCTGCACCGCCGGCTCGCCCGCCACCTGGGCTGCGGCGATGCCGCCAGCGAAAGCCTGCACGACGCCTGGCTGCGGCTGGCCGACGCGAGCTTTACGGATTCGGTGCAGAGCCCGGTGGCCTATATCTACCGCGTGGCCTGCAACGCCGCCATGGACCGGCTGCGCGCGGAGCGGCCGTGGCAGTACGCGGGCGACGCGGAAGACATGCTCGAGCAGGTGGTGGACCATTCGCCCGGGCCGGAGTTGATCGCCGAGGCGCGCTCCGACCTGAAGGCGGTCGAGCGCGCGATGCAGGGCTTGCCGAACCGCCACCAGGACATCCTGGTGGCGCTGCGTGTGCATGAACTCACCCGCCACGAGGTGGCGGTGCGCCACGGGCTGTCGCTGCGGCGGGTGGACACCACGCTGCGGCAGGCGCTGCTGCGGCTGCCGGTGGGGCGCTGCGCCACCGCGTGACTTGGCGCGGCCGGCCGCTCCAAAGACGCAGGCAGAACTCAGGCAGAACTCAAGCAGAAGTGCGCAGCGTCTTGGCCGCCGCCACCATGTTGGTCAGCGCGGGCAGCACTTCCACCCACTGGCGCGTCTTCAGGCCGCAGTCGGGGTTGACCCACAGGCGCTCGGCGGGCACGCGCTCGGCGGCCTTTTTCATCAGTTGCACGATGTGCTCCTGGCTCGGAATGTTCGGCGAGTGGATGTCGTACACGCCCGGGCCGATCTCGTTGGGGTACTTGAAGTCGTCGAACGCGTCGAGCAGTTCCATGTCCGAGCGCGAGGTCTCGATGGTGATCACGTCGGCGTCCATATCGGCGATCGACGCGATGATGTCGTTGAACTCCGAATAGCACATGTGCGTGTGGATCTGGGTCTCGTCGCGCACACCGTTGGCGGTGATGCGGAACGACTCGACCGCCCAGTCGAGGTACTCCTGCCATTGCGACTTGCGAAGCGGCAGGCCTTCGCGCAGCGCGGCTTCGTCGATCTGGATCACGCGCACGCCGCCTTTTTCCAGGTCGAGCACTTCCTCGCGGATGGCCAGCGCCAGCTGCTTGCACGATGCCGAGCGCGGCTGGTCGTCGCGCACGAAGGACCAGTTCAGGATGGTCACCGGGCCGGTCAGCATACCCTTCATGGGCCGTTGCGTGAGCGACTGGGCGTACTGGATCCACTCGACCGTCATCGCCTTCGGGCGGCTGATGTCGCCGAACAGGATCGGCGGCTTCACGCAGCGCGAACCGTACGACTGCACCCAGCCGAACTGGCTGAAGGCGTAGCCCTCGAGCTGCTCGCCGAAGTACTCGACCATGTCGTTGCGCTCGGCTTCGCCGTGCACCAGCACGTCCAGGTCGAGCGCTTCCTGCTCGCGCACGCTGCGGGCGATCTCGGCCTGCATCGCGGCCTTGTAGCCGGCGTCGTCCAGGCGGCCGGCCTTGTACTCGCTGCGCGCATGGCGGATTTCAGCGGTCTGCGGGAACGAGCCGATGGTGGTGGTCGGGAACTTGGGCAGCTTCAGGAACGCGGCCTGCTTGGCGGCGCGCTTGGCGTAGGCGCCCTCGCGCTGGCCCAGGTGGCTGGTGAGCTTGGCGACGGCGGCCTGCACGGCCGGGTTGTTGACGCGCGGCGACGCACGGCGGGCGGCGAGGGCGGCGCTGTTGGCGGCCAGGGCGTCTTTCACGGCGTCGCGGCCGTCGCGCAGGGCGGTGGCCAGCACGCGCAACTCTTCGAGCTTCTGCAGCGCGTAGGCGAGCCACGACTTGACCTCGGTGTCGAGCTTCTGCTCGCTGGCCAGGTCGACCGGCACGTGCAGCAGCGAGCACGAGGGCGCGATCCACAGGCGGTCGCCCAGGCGCGCGGCCAGCGGTTCGAGCCAGTCGAGGATGAAGGCGAGGTCGCTCTTCCAGATGTTGCGGCCATTGATGACGCCCAGCGACAGCACCTTGTGCGCCGGCAGCATGGTCAGCAGGGGAACGATGTCGTCGCGGCCGTTGATGGCATCGACGTGCAGGCCCGCGACCGGCAGGTTGGCGGCCAGGTATTTGTTTTCCTGCAGCTGGCCGAAGTAGGTGGCGATGAGGATCTTGATGCGCGAGGCCTTGAGCTGGTGGTAGGCCGTGTTGAAGGCGTGTTGCCAGTCGGCGTCGAGTTCGGTGACCAGCAGGGGCTCGTCGATCTGCACCCATTCCACGCCCTGGGCGGCCAGCGTTTCGAGCAGCTCGGCATACACCTGCAGCAGGCGCGGCAGCAGCGCCAGCTTGTCGGAATCGTCCTTGGCCTTGCCGATGGACAGGTAGGTGACGGGGCCGACCAGCACCGGCTTGGCCTTCACGCCCTGGGCCTTGGCTTCGGCCAGTTGCTCCAGCAGGCGCGAAGCGTCGAGCCTGAATTCGGTCTGCGCGGTGAACTCGGGGACGATGTAGTGGTAGTTCGTGTCGAACCACTTGGTCATTTCACCGGCCGCCACGCCACCGCAGCAGCCGGCGTGCTCTTCCGCGCCCTGGGCCGAGCGGCCGCGCGCCACGCGGAAATAGTTGTCCAGCGCATCGCCGTGGAAGCCGCGCACGCGCTCGGGCAGGTTGCCGAGCGTGAAGCTCATGTCCAGCACCTGGTCGTAGAAGGCGAAGTCGCCCACGGGCACGAGGTCGATCCCGGCCTGGTCGTTCCAGTGGCGTTGGCGAAGCTGGGCGCCGAGGGCCTTGAGCGCGTCGCGTGAGGACTCGCCCTTCCAGTACGACTCCAGCGCGAACTTCAGTTCGCGCTTGGCGCCGATGCGGGGAAAGCCGAGGTTGTGGGTAGTGGTCATGGGGTAGCGGAAGCGTCCGGCAGTCAGGAAAGGGCTGGATCGTAGGTTTGCCGACCTGTGAAGTAAAATGGTCTTATTTCACGTATCGATGAATTTTGCTCATTAGCCATGCTGGAACGCACCCATCTGTCCATCGTCCAGGAAGTGGACAAGCAAGGCTCGCTCACCGCCGCCGCCGAGGTGCTTCACCTCACGCAGTCGGCCCTGAGCCATTCGATCCGCAAGCTCGAGGCCCAGCTTGGCACCGAGATCTGGCAGCGCGAAGGGCGCAGCCTGCGGCTGACGCAGGCGGGGCAGTACCTGCTGGCGGTCGCCAACCGGGTGCTGCCGCAGCTGGACCTTGCAGAGGAGCGCCTGCGCCAGTTCGCGCAGGGCGAGCGCGGGTCGCTGCGCATCGGCATGGAGTGCCACCCGTGCTACCAGTGGCTGCTGAAAGTGGTCTCGCCCTACCTGGCGAGCTGGCCCGACGTGGATGTCGACGTGAAGCAGAAATTCCAGTTCGGCGGCATCGGCGCGCTCTTCGGCTACGAGATCGACCTGCTGGTCACGCCCGACCCGCTCTACAAGCCGGGCCTGCACTACGAGCCGGTGTTCGACTACGAGCAGGTGCTGGTGGTGCCGCGCGGCCATGCGCTGGCAAACGTGCCCCACGTGAAGCCCGAGCACCTGACGCAGGAAGTGCTGGTGACCTACCCGGTGGCCACCGACCGGCTGGACATCTACAACATGTTCCTGATGCCCGCCGGCGTGACGCCTCGGCGCCACAAGGCGATCGAGACCACCGACATCATGTTGCAGATGGTCGCGAGCGGCCGCGGCGTGGCGGCGCTGCCGCGCTGGCTGGTGGAGGAATATGCGGAAAAGATGGACATCGTGCCGGTCCGGCTCGGCCCGCGCGGCATTGCCAAGCAGATCTTCCTGGGCGCGCGCGAGGCGGACATCGAAGTCGACTACCTGAAGGCCTTCGTCGAGCTGGCGCGGCAATCGCGCGAACTGCTCGAAAAGGAAAAAATCCGCTGAATTGCGCCAGAAAGTAGTCCTTAGGGTTTCAATTCTTTGAACTGCGGAACAAAGAGGTTATGGTGTTTCCATCATGGACACCGCCCGGCTCGACCTCCGTGTGCCAGCAGGCTGGACCTGCTGGGTCGAGCTCATGCGCACGCCGCGCGGCACCTATGTCGGCTTTGCCGAACTGAGCCAGAGCGGCATTCCGCGCTGTGCGCTGGTCATCACGCAGCAGCTGACATGGGACGCGGCGGTCGAACGCGCCACCTTGCGGGCCGACCATTTCGTGAAGCAGTGGGGCACGGCGCGGGAGCATTGAGCCGCCTCCCGGGCCAGCGCCCAAGGGCGGGGGCGTGGTAGAAACCGCGAGCGTTTTCAACCCCACGTTCCGCTCCCCATGCCGCATTCTTTTTGCCGGGCTACCCGCGTACCGCGCGCAAGGTGGCTGACGTGGCTGCTGGCCGGTATTGCCGCGCTGATCGTCACAGGCTGCGCGGGCCTGCCGACCGACGTGCAGCGCAAGCCCTCGACGGCGATCACGAACGGCGCGGACACCACCCTCGGCCGCCTCGTGCAGGCGGCAGCCCCGCCAGGCGAGCCGCTGAGCGGCTTCCGTCTGCTGCCGATGCCGCAGTTCTCGTTGCATGCGCGCATCGAGCTGGCGCGCCGCGCGCAACGCTCCATCGACGTGCAGTACTACCTGGTGCAGAACGACGAGACAGGGCGCTACCTGCTGCGCGCGTTGCGCGACGCGGCCGACCGGGGCGTGCGCGTGCGGCTGCTGGTGGACGACCTCTACACGGCCGGCGCCGACCCGCTGTTCACCAGCTTTGCCGCCCACCCGAACGTGGAGGTGCGCTTGTTCAACCCGTTCCCTGCCGGGCGGGACCGCTTCGGCACCCGCTGGGCCTGGTCGATCCTGGACTTCGACCGGGTGCACCGGCGCATGCACAACAAGCTCTACGTGGTGGACAACGCGATCGGCGTCATGGGCGGGCGCAACATCGCCAACGAGTACTTCCTGCGCGACGGCGGCTCGAATTTCATCGACATCGACACGCTGGTGGCGGGCGCGGTGGTGCCCAGGCTGTCGTCGCTGTTCGACATGTACTGGAACAGCCCGTACGTCTATCCCATCGAATCGCTGGTTCCCTCCACCGGCGAGACGCCACGGCAATTGCGCGAGCGCTTCGACAAGCTCACCACCGGCCCCTCGCAGCTGCACCCCGAGGAACCCGACTCCACCGACCTGCTGGGCAACAACCCCCTGGCCAAGGACCTGGACGCGGGCGCGCTGAAGCTGGTGTGGGCGCGCGCCGAGGCCTATGCCGATGCGCCGGCCAAGGCGCTCGGGCCGACCGAGGAGGCGCGCGGCCTGCCCGCCGACGAGTCGAAGGACAGCGTGCTCTACAACGTGCGCCGCTACGTGCGCGGCGCCGAGAACGAAGTGCTGCAGACCACGCCCTACCTGATTCCCGGGCGCGGCGGCATGGAGAGCATCCGCACCGTGCGCGGCAACGGCGTGGCCTACAGCATCGTCACCAATTCGCTGGCGGCCACCGACGAATCGCTGGTGCACATCGGCTACCGCCGCTACCGGCCCGAGATGCTGCGCCTGGGCGTGGAGCTGTACGAGCTGAGCCCCAAGCGGGTGGAGCAGACAAAACGCTTCGGCATGTACGGCTCGGCCAGCGGGCGGCTGCACGGCAAGTCGGCGGTGATCGACCGCAGGATCGTGTTCATCGGCTCGATGAACTTCGATCCGCGCTCGATGCTGCACAACACCGAAGTCGGCATCTTCATCTTCAGCCCGCAGATCGCGCAGCAGCTCACCAGCCTGATCGGCTTCATCCGGCTGGACGGCGCCTACCAGCTGCAGCTGGGGCCGACCGGCGCCATCGAGTGGGTGAGCCCGGCCTCGGGCGACGCGGCCGACACCATCCTGCACCAGGAGCCGGAGACGGACTTCTGGTCGCGCTGGAAGCTGGACCTGCTGGCGCCGCTGGTGCCGGAAAGCCTGCTCTAGCGCAATCCCGATTTCATGCAACTAAAATTGTTGCATGAAAAGATGCCGCAGAATTTCGACCGTGCTCCATGCGCTGCTGCACATGGCCAGGCTGCAGGAGCCCGTCACTTCGGACACTCTGGCACGCGCCATGCGCCTGCATCCGGTCGAGATGCGCCGGCTGATGGCAGGGCTGCGCTACGCCGGTTTCGCCACCTCGGCGAGGCGCTCCGGCAGCGCGGGCAGCGGCTGGGTGCTGCGCGCGTCGCTGTCGGAAATGACCCTCGGCGACATCCACGACGCCCTCGGCGCGCCGCCGCTGCCGCTGCGTCCTTTGGACGGGCAGGGCGACTTGCCCGCCTGCCGGATCGAGCGCGCCGTGCATGAAGCGCTGGGCGGCGCCTACCGGCAAGCCGAGCCGGTGCTGGTGGGCCGGATGCACCGGGTGAGCCTGGAGGCCCTGTCGGAAGCTGTCCGGCGCGCCTGCTAGGCGAGGTCGCGGCCACGCCGCATCCTCAAAACAGAGGATGGTGGGCGGAGGGGGTCCACAGAAGAATCACACCGCTCGTAACGAGTTGATTCTTTTGTTTACTCCCTTCACCTAGAACCATCCATGAAAACACTTTCCGCGGCTCCGGCAGCCCCCCTCTCGTTCTTCAAGACGACGCGTTCCGCTTGCGCTGTGGCGCTCCTGATCTCGCTCGGTGCCTGCGGCGGGGGTGGAGGCGGTGGTGGAGGCGGTTTCGTCGGCTTGCCTGTGGCCGGGGGTTCGAATCCCCCCGCCAGCAATCCGCCGGCGGCGTACATGGCTTTCTCGGGCACGGCAGCTTCCGGCTTGCCGCTGGTGGGTACCGTCACCGTCAAGGACGCCAAGGGTGCGACCAAGACCGAGCCGCTGGTCAACGGCAACTACAAGATCGACGTGAGCGGCATGACCGCGCCCTTCGTCTTCCGCGCCGAAGGCACGGTGGCCGGCGAGCGCGTGGTGATCCACTCGGCCGCGACCGCCGCCGATGCCAACGGCACCATCAACATCACGCCGCTGACCGACCTGGTGGTGGCCAACATCGCCGGCCGGCTGGCCTCGCAGTATTTCGACGGCGGCGAGTTCGCCTCGCTCACGCCCGAGCAACTCAAGGCCGAGTCCGACGGCCTGAAGGCCAAGCTGCTGCCGGTGCTGCAGGCAATGGGCGTGGACGCCAGCATCGACCTGCTGCGCACCGCCTTCACGCCGCTGTCGAGCGCGCTGGACAAGGCGCTCGACGTGCTGCGCGTGAGCATCGACCCGGCCACCAACGTGGCGACCATCACCAACATCGTGACGCAGCAGCAGATCACGGACGACCTGGCCGTGAAGGCGGCGGCGGAGACTTCGACCACGCCGATGAGCGGCTCCGGCATGGACACCGCGGCCAACGACATCGTGCTGATCCGCAAGGTGCTGTCCGACTTCGTGGGCAAGTTCGCCACCGGACTGCCCGCGCCGTCCGAGCTGCTCTCCCTGATGACCGACGGCACCAATCCGGTGACCGGAACCTACGGCTTCAGGTTCTCCGACCTCAGCGGCTCGCAGTTCGCGAACGAGACGGCGACCGACACCAGCCTCGTGGGCGCCAGCTTCACCGACGTGGTCATCAAGCGCATCAACTACACCATCGACGCGAACAACACGAGCCCGCGCGCCTACGTCGAATTCACGCACAAGGACAAGAACGGCATCGCCTTCAGCAACACGCAGGGCATGCAGATCGTGAAGGGCACGGACGGCGCATGGCGCCTGCGCGGCGACGGGCGCGTGCTGGATATCAATCCGCACATCCACCAATCCGCACATCCACGCCACCAAGGAAAAGGCGACGGGCTGCGTGAGCAGTTCGCTGCAGTTCGAGATACAGGACATGAACACCGGCAACAGCGGCAACGTCGCGTCGGTGGTCGTCACCGGCCCGGGGCTGCCCGCCGGCGGCCTGCGCCACCTGCGGCCCTTGACCGGCGGTGCGTGGCCGATCGATGGCTCGTCCACCTTCAACTACTACTACCTCACGTCGAACTGCAACGGCCTGCCGAACGCCGGCCTGAGCGACAGCGCGATCGCGGCGCTTCCCGCCACGCCCGAATACACCTTCACCGCCTACGAGAGCGACGGCACGACGGTGGCCAAGTTCAGCGGCTTCGACATCGTCTACAAGCACAGCTTCCACGGCCGGCCGATGACGCTGGCCGAGGCCGCCGCGGCCAGCTACCCGGCCTTCACGACCACACCGGCCCTGGCGTCCTACTCCGGCGGCAGCGACTTCGCGATCAACGCCACCGGCCTGAACCCAGGCTTCGCCGCGCAGTTCTTCGTGAACCTGATGGCAGGCCCCTCGGGCGGCGCGCAAGACCAGGCCGATGTCGCTCCCTCGGCGGCCGGCACGGCATCGAAGACCTTCAACCTGCCGGTGCAGGGATCGGTTCTCTACCGGAACATGTTCGTCAGCACCTACGACAGCAACTGGCGCGAAATCGTGCTTCGCGACAACACGACGACGGCCGAATGACCGGCCGGGGCTGTGGTGGACCGGCACCCGTCTTCCGGCGGGTGCCCTGAAAGCCTGGAGCCCCTGGACGGGGCTTTCGTGGGCTACTGGGGCGGCTGGCGGCCGTTGAGGTACGGCTCGGGGTCCACGGGGTTGCCGTTCCTGCGGATCTCGAAGCGCAGCTTCACGCGGTCGGCGTTGCTGCGGCCCATTTCGGCGATCTTGTCGCCCTGGCGCACCACGGTGCCTTCCTTCACGAAGATGGTCTGCAGGTGCGCGTACGCGGTGAGGAAGGTCTCGTTGTGCTTGACGATGACCATGTTGCCGTAGGCCGGCAGTTCGCCGCCCACGTACACCACGCGGCCGTCGGCCGAGGCCACGACCGGGTCGCCCAGCGTGCCCGCGATGTCGATGCCCTTGACTCGGTCGCCGTCGAAGCGCGCGATGGTCGGGCCGTTGGCAGGCCGGATGAACTGCGCGGCAGGGCGCTGGACGACCGGTGGCTTGGCCGCGGGGGGCGTGGGCCAGGGCGTGTTGAGATCGACGGTGGTGCACGCCGCGAGGCTCGCGGCAAGCAGCGCTGCAGCGCCGGTACGGAAAGCAAGAGTCTGGAGTTGCATGGCGCTCTGTTGGAACGGATTCGTTGCGGAGGGTTCCTGGGGTGCGACTTCGCCAAGCGTCGCCGGGCGGGCCGCGCGAGCGATGCTAGCAAACTCGCATGCTGCCTCCGTGCAGGACGCCAGCGCTACTTGAGCGGGATCGGCGTGCCGCGGTCGATGGGCACGGCCGTCACGCTGTTCTTGGGCGAGCCGTCGATCAGCAGGTCGGAGTAGGTCAGGTAGACCAGCGTGTTGCGCTTGGCATCGACCATGCGCACCACGCGCAGCCGCTTGAAGAGCACCGAAAGCCGTTCGCTGTAGACCTCTTCGCGCTTGGGCAGCGGCTGCGTCACGCTCACCGGGCCGACCTGGCGGCAGGCGATGGAGGCCTCGGCCTTGTCCTCGGCCACGCCGAAGGCGCCGGCCAGCCCGCCGGTCTTGGCGCGCGACACATAGCAGGTGACGCCGTTGACCTTGGGGTCGTCGTAGGCCTCTACCACGATCTTGTGGTCGGGGCCGATGAGCTTGAAGGCGGTGTCGACATCGCCCACCGTTTCCGCGCGCGCGTGCGCCGCTCCGGCCAGGACGAAGCCGAGGCCGAGCGCCGTGCGAAGCAGGGTGGAGCGAAGTGTCATGGTGGCGTGCGGTTTCAAACGAGATCGATGGTGTGGACGCGGTCGAAGCTGCCGCGCCGGCGGTCTTCGAAGTAGTGCTCGAGCGTTTCGCGCACGGTGCGAAAGGCGATTTCTTCCCATGGAATCTCTTCCTCGGTGAAGAGCTTCGCCTCGATGGTTTCGTGGCCGGGGTCGAACTTGTCGTCCAGCAGGCGGGCGCGGTAGAACAGGTGCACCTGGCCCACGCGCACGACGCTGATCACCGAGAACAGGCCTTCGATCTCGAAGTTCGCGCCGGCCTCTTCGTCGGTCTCGCGGGCCGCGCCCTGGGCGGTGGTTTCCTCGAGTTCCATGAAGCCGGCGGGCAGCGTCCACTTGCCCCAGCGCGGCTCGATGTTGCGCTTGCACAGCAACACCTTGTCGCCCAGGACCGGAATGGTGCCGACCACGTTGAGCGGGTTCTCGTAGTGGACGGTGTGGCAGGCCGGGCAGATGGCGCGCTGCTTGGTGTCGCCGTCGTCCGGAATGCGGTAGACCACGGCGGTGCCGCAGTTCTTGCAGTGCTTGATGGGAACGCGCAAAAACATGAAGCCGTCCGCCGCCTTCAGACGATCTTGACGGTCAGCGTCGGCAGGCCCGCGACTTCGCCCACGAGCGTGTCGCCGGCCACCACGGCGGCCACGCCTTCGGGGGTGCCCGTGAAGATGAGGTCGCCGGGCTGCAGTTCCCAGGCGGCCGACAGGTGCTCGATGGTCTCGGCCACGTTCCAGATCAGCTTGCTCACGTTGCTGCGCTGGCGGTCGGCACCGTTCACCTGCAGGGAGATTTCGGCCTTTTCGGCGTCGCCGGCCTGGGCCACGGGCACGATCGGGCCGATGGGCGCGCTCTGCTCGAAGCTCTTGCCGATGTCCCAGGGGCGGCCCTGTTTCTTCATGTCGTTCTGCAGGTCGCGGCGCGTCATGTCGAGGCCGACGGCGTAGCCGTAGATGTGCTTGTGCGCATCGGCCGCCGAGATGTTCTTGCCGCCGGTGCCGATGGCCACCACCAGTTCGATCTCGTGGTGCAGGTTCTTGGTGAGCGTGGGGTAGGCCATGGTGCCGGTCTGGCCGGCATCGACCGTCACCAGCGCGTCGGCCGGCTTCATGAAGAAGAAGGGCGGCTCGCGGCCGGTGAAGCCCATTTCCTTGGCGTGATCTTCGTAGTTGCGGCCCACGCAGTAGATGCGGTGCACCGGGAAGCGGGTGGGCTGGCCGGCCACGGGAACCGAAACGGTGGCGGGCGGGGCGAAGACAAACTCGGAAGCCATTGCGACGTGTCCTTTTTCAGCGAAACCTGGCGGGGGAAACCGGCAGTGTGCCAGAGGCGGGAGGCTCACAATAGCGCGTCTCGCGCAACCCCATTTCTTCGTTTCCAGTTTTCACCATGCCCATCCGACTCGGCAAAGCCGGCAAAGCCACAGCCTTCAACGAACTCGGCCGACGGCGCGACGATGAGGGCGACCAGGACGGCGCGCTCGAAGCCTACGCGCAGGCCAGCGCCGTCCACCCGTACTGGGCGGTGCCCTGGTACAACGCCGGCCTCATCCACAAGTACCGCGGCGACTGGGCCGCTTCGCTGCAGGCCAACGCCCGCGCGGTGCAGTGCGAGCCGGGCAACGAGGGCGCGCTCTGGAACCTGGGCATCGCCGCCACGGCGCTGGGCGACTGGGCCACGGCGCGGCGCGCGTGGCGCCAGTACGGCATCGGCATTCCGGACGGCGAAGGGCCGATCGACTTCTTCGTCGGCCTCACGCCGATCCGCGTGCAGGGCGACGAGGCCAGCGAGGTGGTGTGGGCCGACCGCATCGACCCGGCCCGCGCCATCCTGCGCAGCGTGCCGACGCCGGCCTGCGGCCATCGCTGGGGCGACCTCGTGCTGCACGACGGCGCGGCCAACGGCTACCGCATGCGCGGCGACCGCGAGGTGCCGGTGTTCGACGCGCTGGAACTGATCGCGCCGTCGGCCCACGGCACCTACGAGGTGACGGTCGAGGGCGCGACGCAGGACGACATCGACGCGCTCATCCGGCGCTTCGAGGCGGCCGATGCCAGCGCCGAGAACTGGACCACCAGCATGCAGGTGCTCTGCCGCGCCTGTTCGGAAGGGCGTCCCTACGGCGAGGGACACGACCACGAACCCGGCGAGGCGCCTGGCGCGCGCGGGCCTTGGCGGCTGGGCATCGCAGCCCGGGAGGAGGGCGCGGCGCTGCGCATCCTTGCCGAATGGCGCGAAACCGTGGCGCCGGAATCCCTGCTCGGCGAGCTGCGCTGTCTGCTACCTGGCGTGCCCCGTGCCTGAGGGCGCGCTATGCTCGGAAAATCATGAAGCTGCATAACTATTTCCGCTCCTCCTCCTCGTTCCGCGTGCGCATCGCCCTCAACCTGAAGGGCCTCGACTACGAATACGTTCCCGTGCACATCGCGCGCGGCGAGCACCGCACCGGCTCCTATCCCGCCCTTTCGGCCGACATGCTGGTGCCGCTGCTCGAGGACGACGGCGAGCGCTTCTCGCAGTCGATGGCGATCATGGAATACCTCGACGAATTGCACCCCGAGCCGCCGCTGCTGCCCAGCGACCCGGCCGGCCGCGCCCATGTGCGGGCGCTGTCGCAGTCGATTGCCTGCGAGATCCACCCGCTCAACAACCTGCGCGTGCTCAAGTACCTCGTGAAGGACCTGAAGCTCGACGAAGAAGCCAAGAACAACTGGTATCGCCACTGGGTGCGCGACGGCATGCTGGCCTTCGAACGCCAGCTCGCGCAGCAACCCGCCAGCACCTACTGCTGGGGCAACACGCCCACCATGGCCGACTGCTGCCTGGTGCCGCAAATCTTCAACGGCCGTCGCTTCGACTGCGACTTCAGCGGCCTGCCGCGCACCATGGCCGCCTTCGAGGCCTGCATGGAGCTCGACGCCTTCCAGCGCGCGCAGCCCTCGCGGGCACCCGACGCGGAAGCCTGAAGCCGATGGACGCACGCTGGCTCGTGCCCGAGTGGCCCGCGCCGCCGAACGTGCGGGCCGTGTGCACCACGCGCGATGGCGGCGTTTCCCTGGGGCGCTACCAGAGCCTGAACCTCGGCGACCATGTGGGCGACGAGGCGGCGCATGTCGCCGAGAACCGCGGCCGTTTGCGCGCGGCCATCGAGGCGCGCCCGGTCTTCCTGCAGCAGGTGCACGGTACCGGCGTGGTCGCCCTGGACGATGAGCAGCACGTGGTGCGCGACGGCACTGCGGCCGATGCCTGCACCGCCATCGCCACGGGGCTGGCCTGCACCATCATGGTGGCCGACTGCCTGCCCGTGCTCTTCGCCGACGAGGCGGGCCATCGTGTAGCCGCCGCTCATGCGGGATGGCGAGGTCTGGCGGGCGGCGTGCTCGAACAGACCGCACGTTCGTTCGCGTCGGGCGCGGTCGGCAAGGTCATCGCATGGCTGGGCCCCTGCATCGGCCCCAAGGCTTTCGAGGTCGGCCCCGAGGTCAAGGCCGCGTTCGAGGCGCATGCGCCCGAGGCCGCCGAGTGCTTTCGTCCCTCCGCATCCGCTGGCAAGTGGCTGGCCGACCTGCCGGCGCTCGCGCGCCAGCGCCTGAGGGCGGCCGGGATCGCGGCGGTGCATGGCAACGACGGCACCGACGACTGGTGCACCGTCGCCAACGCCTCACGGTTCTTTTCGCACCGGCGCGACGGCGTCAGCGGGCGTTTCGCCGCGCTGGTCTGGAAGGTCTGAGGCCGTTGTTTCTTCGGCCTTGGCCGCGCGGCGAGCGGCTTCCTGTGCCTCGGCCTCGCGCTGCTTGATGGCCCGGCGCCGCGCGGGGGTACTCATCAGGTAAACCACCAGTGCCAACGGCGCCAATCCGTACAAAAGAAATGTGAAGATGGCGCCCAGCACCGTGCCCGTGGTGTTGGTGGCTTCGGCCACCGCCATCATCACTGCGACGTAGAGCCAACCGATCACGATCAAATGGATAAACACGGAAGTTTCAGTCGGTAAGGGAAAGGGCGGCGTTGTGGGTGCCTTGTGAATGCAGGATACTCAAATCACGCAAGCCATCCGTTTCGTTTCAGGCGAGGACCAGGAGACATGATGAAGCAACAAGCCACGGGGGCCGATGCGTTCGCGCCCTTCCAGCAAGCAATGACCGAGGGATGGACCAAGGCGCTGGAAGCCTTCCAGCAGTCCGCCACGCAGGGGGCCGCGGCCTTCAATGTGGGCGGCACGCCGCTGTGGCAGATGCCGCAGATGTCGCCGTCCAAGCTGCCCGAGCTGCCGAAGCTGTCCATCGACCCCGAAAAGCTCCAGTCCATCCAGCAACAGTACGTTGCAGAAGCAACCGAACTCTGGCGCCGCGGCTTCGACGCCAAGCCCGAGGGCGACAAGCGCTTCGCCAGCGAAGCCTGGGGCAGCAACCCGCTGTCGGCCTTCTCGGCGGCCGTGTACCTGCTCAACGGCCGCACCATGCTCAACATGGCCGAGGCCATCGACGCCGACGAGAAGACCAAGGCGCGCATGCGTTTCGCTGTCGAGCAATGGATGGCCGCCTCGTCGCCCAGCAATTCGCTCGCCTTCAATGCCGAAGCCCAGAAGAAGGCCATCGAGACGCAGGGCGAGAGCATCGCCAAGGGCATCCAGAACCTGCTCAACGACGTGAAGCAGGGCCACCTGAGCATGACCGACGAGAGCGCCTTCGAAGTGGGCCGCAACGTGGCCACCACCGAGGGCGCCGTGGTCTTCGAGAACGACTATTTCCAGCTGCTCGAATACAAGCCGCTCACGGCCAAGGTCCATGAGCGGCCGTTCCTGCTGGTGCCGCCGTGCATCAACAAGTTCTACATCCTCGACCTGCAGCCCGAGAACTCGCTGATCCGCTATGCGAACGAGCAGGGGCACCGCGTGTTCGTGGTGAGCTGGCGCAACCCCGACGAGTCGATGGACAAGGCCACCTGGGACGACTACATCGAGAACGCCGCCATCAAGGCGATCCACACGGTGCAGGAAATCAGCGGGAGCAAGCAGATCAACACGCTGGGCTTCTGTGTGGGCGGCACCATCCTGAGCACCGCGCTGGCGGTGCTCGCGGCGCGCGGCGAAAAGCCCGCCGCCTCGGTCACGCTGCTGACCACCTTCCTCGATTTCAGCGACACCGGCATCCTCGACATCTTCGTGGACGAGGCCATGGTGCAGTACCGCGAAATGCAGCTCGGCAAGGGCGGCCTGCTGCCCGGCGGGGACCTGGCCTCGACCTTCAGCTTCCTGCGGCCCAACGACTTGGTGTGGAACTACGTGGTCGGCAACTACCTGAAGGGCGAGACCCCGCCGCCCTTCGACCTGCTCTACTGGAACAGCGACGCCACCAACCTGCCGGGCCCGTTCTATGCCTGGTACCTGCGCAACACGTACCACGAGAACAAGCTGGCCAAGCCCAATGCGCTCACCGTGTGCGGCGAGAAGATCGACCTGGGCAGCATCGACATCCCGGCCTACATCTACGGCTCGCGCGAAGACCACATCGTGCCCATCGGCGGCGCCTATGCCTCCACGCAGCTGCTGCCGGGCAAGAAGCGCTTCGTGATGGGCGCGTCGGGCCACATCGCCGGCGTGATCAACCCGCCCGCCAAGAAAAAGCGCAGCCACTGGATTCGCGAGGACGGCAAGTTTCCCAAGACCCAGGCCGAATGGTTGAGCGGCGCGCAGGAGCACCCGGGCAGCTGGTGGACCGACTGGGCACAATGGCTCAAGGGCCACGCGGGCAAGCAGATCGCCGCGCCCAAGGCGTACGGCAACGGCAAGGCCTACAAGGCCATCGAGCCGGCGCCGGGCCGCTACGTCAAGGCCAGGGCCTGAGCCCGCGCACCGACCGCCACCTTCAGATTTTCAAATCACTTCAACGGAGAACCTCATGGAAGACATCGTCATCGTTTCGGCTGCGCGCACCGCTGTCGGCAAGTTCGGCGGCTCGCTCGCCGGCATTGCCGCCACCGAGCTGGGCGCCATCGTCATCAAGGAAGTGATCGCGCGTGCCAACCTCACGGCCGACCAGGTGGGTGAAGCCATCATGGGCCAGGTGCTCGCGGCCGGCGCCGGCCAGAACCCCGCGCGCCAGGCATGGCTCAAGGGCGGCGGCACCAAGGAAACGCCGGCGCTCACCATCAACGCCGTGTGCGGCTCGGGCCTGAAGGCCGTGATGCTGGCGGCCCAGGCCGTGGCCACGGGCGACAGCGAGATCGTCATTGCCGGCGGCCAGGAAAACATGAGCGCCGCGCCGCACGTGCTGCCCAACTCGCGCAACGGCCAGCGCATGGGCGACTGGAAGCTGGTCGACACCATGATCGTCGACGGCCTGTGGGACGTCTACAACCAGTACCACATGGGCATCACCGCCGAGAACGTGGCCAAGAAGTTCGAGATCAGCCGCGCCGCGCAGGACGAGCTGGCGCTGGGCAGCCAGACCAAGGCCGCCGCCGCGCAGGACGCCGGCAAGTTCAAGGACGAGATCGTCGGCGTGAGCATTCCGCAGAAGAAGGGCGACCCCATCGTCTTCGACACCGACGAGTTCATCAACCGCAAGACCAGCGCCGAAGGCCTGGCCGGCCTGCGCCCCGCCTTCGACAAGGCCGGCGGCGTGACCGCCGGCAATGCCTCGGGCCTGAACGACGGCGCCGCCGCCGTGATGGTCATGACGGCCAAGAAGGCGGCAGCCCTGGGCCTGAAGCCGCTGGGCCGCATCGCCAGCTACGCCACCGCCGGCCTCGACCCCGCCATCATGGGCATGGGCCCGGTGCCCGCCTCGACCAAGGCGCTGCAGCGCGCCGGCTGGAAGGCCGCCGACCTCGACCTGCTCGAGATCAACGAAGCCTTCGCCGCACAGGCCTGCGCCGTGAACCGCGAAATGGGCTGGGACGTGAACAAGGTGAACGTCAACGGCGGCGCCATCGCCATCGGCCACCCCATCGGCGCCTCGGGCTGCCGCATCCTGGTGACGCTGCTGCACGAAATGCAGCGCCAGAACGCCAAGAAGGGCATTGCGTCGCTGTGCATCGGCGGCGGCATGGGCGTGGCGCTGACCATCGAACGCTGATCGGCGGAATGGGAGCGCGCTTGCTCAAAAGCGAGCGCGTCCCGTTCGATTTTTCGTTGTAACTGCAGCCATGTGGGTTGGTCTCGCCAGAGAGCCAACGCGCGAGCTCGTCGAGCAGGCGTTCGCTCGTCACGCGTCTGGCGCGAAGCTCTGGTGGGGCGACCTTGCGGACCCTGGCTTCGACGCAGACATTGCTATCAGCATCGAGCCAAATCCCAGCGAGTTCCCATTCGTTCTTCACGGGTGGGTCGTTGACGGGCAGGAATCGCAGCAGTACGAACTCGGACTTCGTTTGGCAGGGGAGCTCTGCATGCTGCTCGACTGTCCGACCATCTGCGACGGGAGTCACCACGGTCCGACCAAGAGTCCTTGCTGGAGCATCGTCTGGCAGTGCGGCGTTCCTTTTCTGGCGGACGATTGCGGCACGCTCTTCGCCGATTTTCAGGATGACATGTCGCTCGAGGAGTGGCGGCAGCTCGGTCCGGTCAAGATATTGCATGCCATTGGAATAGATCCGTGGCCTTTCGATTTCAGCCCGACATCGACGGCCGCTGCGCCATCGCAGCACGCCAGCGCAGCAGCTCGGGGTGCTGCTCCCCGGGCTTGACCCGCACCACGCGGGCGAAGTCCACCGCCACCACCGCGGTGATGTCGGCAATGCTGAACCGGTCGGTCGCGACGAACTCGCGGCCCGCCAGCCGTTCGTTCAGCGTCTCGAAGAAGTGCTGCACGCGGGCCAGTCCGCGCTGCGCGAGTTCGGGAATCTGGGCGTAGTCCACCGGCCCGGGCAGGGCGCGGCCGGCCATTGCCGGCGAGCCGTTGCGCAGCGTCTCGGCAATGGCCAGCAGGCCTTCGAATTCCACGCGCCAGTTCCAGCTGGCGATCTCGGCCTTTTCCGCCGGAGTGCGGCCCATCAGCGGCGGCTCCGGGTAGCGGGCCTCCGCCCATGCCGCGATGGCGGCGTTGTCGGTCAGCAGCAGGCCGTCTTCTTCCGTGCGCAGCGCGGGCACGGTGCACTGCGGGTTGATCTCGCGGTAGGCGGCGCCCAACTGCTCGCCGCGCACGAGGTCGACCTGGACCGTCTCATGGGCAATGCCCTTCTCGGCAAGCAGGATGCGCGCGCGCCGCGGGCTCGGCGCGGTGGCGCAGTCGTAGAGAATGATCATCGTCTGTCCAACTCCTGGAATTCATCGCATGAATGGCACGACCGCCTATACGCCGCCCACCGTCTGGTCCTGGAACAAGGAGAGCGGCGGCCGCTTCGCGAACATCAATCGCCCGATCGCGGGTGCCACCCATGACAAGGACCTGCCGGTAGGGAAGCATCCGCTGCAACTCTATTCGCTCGCGACGCCCAACGGCGTGAAAGTCACGGTCATGCTGGAAGAGTTGCTGGCGCTGGGCCATGCCGGCGCCGAGTACGACGCGTGGCTGATCCGTATCAACGACGGCGACCAGTTCGGCAGCGGCTTCGTGGCGGTGAACCCGAACTCCAAGATCCCCGCGCTGATGGACCGCAGCGGCGCCGCGCCCATTCGCGTGTTCGAGTCGGGCGCGATCCTGCAGTACCTGGCCGAGAAATTCGGCGGCGCCTTCCTGCCGACCGAGCGCGCGGCCCGCGCCGAGTGCCTGTCGTGGCTGTTCTGGCAGATGGGCAGCGCGCCGTACCTGGGCGGCGGATTCGGGCACTTCTATGCCTACGCACCCGCGAAGATCGAATACGCCATCGACCGCTTCGCGATGGAAACCAAGCGCCAGCTCGACGTGCTCGACCGCCGGCTGGCCGAGAGCCGCTACCTGGCGGGCAGCGAATACACCATCGCGGACATGGCCGTCTGGCCCTGGTACGGCACGCTCGCCAAGGGGCAGCTCTACGAGGCGGGCGAGTTCCTGCAGGTGGGCGAGTACAAGAACGTGCTTCGCTGGACCGACGAGATCGCGCAGCGCCCCGCGGTGCAGCGCGGCCGCATGGTCAACCGCACCTGGGGCCAGCCGTCGAGCCAGTTGCATGAGCGGCACGACGCCGGCGACTTCGACACCCGCACCCAGGACAAGCTGCAACCACCGGCCTGAGCCGCCCCCCTGCAACAAGGAGCCCCGATGAGCGACAAGATTCTGGTCTTCTACGGTTCCTACCGCTCCGACCGCATGGGCGTGCGCCTGGCGGACTACATCGTCGAGGGCCTGAACGGGCGGGGCGCCCAGGCCGAGCTGATCGACGCCAAGGCCGTCAACCTGCCCATGCTCGACCGCATGTACAAGGAATACCCCAAGGGCACCGCGCCGGCGGCGATGGAAGCGCTGGCGCAGAAGATCCGCGCGGCCGACGCCTTTGTCTTCGTGACCGGCGAATACAACTGGGGCCCGCAGCCCGGCCTCAAGAACCTGACCGACCATTTCCTCGAAGAGTGGTTCTGGCGGCCCGCCGCGGTCGCGAGCTATTCGGCGGGGCGCTTCTCGGGCGTGCGCTCGGGCACTGTGTGGCATTCGATCCTGTCGGAGATGGGCATGGTCGTGGTGTCGAGCACGCTCGCGGTCGGGCCGATCTCGCAGACGCTCGATGCGAATGGCAAGCCCACGGGCAGCGCGGGCGAATCGCTCGACCGCTCGTTCGGCCGGTTCGCGGACGACCTGGCGTGGTGGACAGAGGCGGCGCGGGCGCAGCGGGGGCGCAAGGCACCGCCGTATTGAGTCCGGAAAGTTCAGGCTGGACGGGGCACCCGGACCATCTTGTTCACTGCTCAAACTTTGAGCAAGTTGTTGAATCCCTTTATAAAACAACGACTTAAATTGCTTTTACAAGGCTCCACCTGAGTTACCCCCAAAGTTGTGCACAGAAAATGGGGAGTAACCCGGACGGGTGCGATTCCGCGTGCAAGTTGGCGGCACGCAGCGAAAAAATCTTCTCCCGCACAAGGCGTTCAGGCCGAACTCCAGCCATCCTCTGCTAGGAACTTTGGCCTGAAAACGCCTTTCCGGGAGGGTACGCATGCCGAGGTTGTGCACCGCTCAAAAATTGGGCAAAGTGTGGAATACCTATACAAAACAACAAGTTGCGTTGCTTTTACAATGCTCCGCATGAGTTACCCCCAAAGTTGTGCACAGAAAATGGGGACTACGCGGACTGGCTCAGCTTTCGCGCATAACTTGCGATGAACCGGGCTGGCCGAGCGCCAGTGCCTCGTCGGCGTAGTGCTGGCACAAGGTCTCGACCAGCGCCTGCGCATAGATCGGCAATGCCGCCCGGTCGCGCACCAGCAGGTAGCGCTCCCGCACGCACCACGCGTCGCTGAGGTCGATCAGCGCAAGCTGCATGCTGTCCTGGTTGCGCCGCGCGGCCGACTCGGGCACCACGCCGATGCCCACGCCGCTGCCGATCATCCGGCACATGGCGTCGAAGCTCCCCAGCTGGATGCGCAGCTTCTGCCGCTTGCCCAGGTTGTCGGTGATCTGCCCCAGGAAAGTCTGCAGCGTGCTGCCCTGCTGCATGCCGATGGCGTCTTCGTCCAGCGTCTCGGCGAAGGCGATGCTGCGGCGCCTGGCGAAGCGGTGCTTGCGCGAGGTGGCCAGCACCAGCCGGTCGGTGCTGAAGTGGATGGCCTCCAGCCCGAGCGTGTCGACCCGGCCCGCGACGATGCCGATGTCGGCGCGGCCGTCGAGTACGCCGCGCGGGATCTGAGCATTCGGTTTTTCCTGAAGGTCGACGTTGATGCGCGGGTTGTGCGCCAGGAAGTCCGGCAGGATCTCGGGCAGGAAGTCGGTCACGGCCGTGGTGTTGGCGAACACGCGCAGGTGGCCGCGCAGGCCGCCGCCGTATTCGAGCAGGTCGGCGCGCAACTGCTCGGTCTGGTGCAGCACCAGGCGTGCGTGATGCAGGAAGGCTTCGCCCGGCGGCAGCAGCCGCACGCCGCGCGCCTCGCGTTGCAGCAACTGCAGGCCGGCCTGCGTTTCCAGTGCCTTGATGCGCGCGCTGGCGGCGGCCAGCGACAGGTGCTGGCGCTCGGCGGCCCGCGTGAGGTTGCCGAGTTCGGCCGTGGCCACGAAGAGCCGCAGGTCGGTGAGGTCGAAGAGCATGGCGCGATGGTAGGCCCAAGCCTTCGGTATTTCAGAAGACTGGGTTCCGAATTCGCAGATTGCGCGTGCGGGTGGGGGCGACGACCATGCGGCCATGGAGACAAGAAATATGAGCTTTCGCGCATTCGCGCTGCTGGCCTTCACCGCCGCAGCCACCCTGGTTCAACCGGCTTCGGCCAGCGCCGAACCGTATCCCTCGCGCCCCGTCACGCTGGTCGTGCCGCAAGCGGCCGGCGGCACCAACGACATCGTCGGGCGCTTCGTCGGACAGAAGCTCGGCGAGGTGATGAACAACGCCAGCGTGGTGGTCGACAACCGCCCCGGCGCGGGCGGCAACATCGGCACGCAGCTGGTGGCCAAGGGCCCGAAGGACGGCTACACGCTGCTCATGACCATCAGCAGCAGCCAGGCCATCAACCCGGCGCTGTACAAGAACCCCGGCTTTGATCCGGTGAAAGACTTCAAGCCCGTGGGCCTCGTCGGCGCGGTGCCCAACGTGCTGCTGGTCAACCCTTCGTTTCCAGCCAAGAACTTCGCCGAGTTCCTGAAGCTTGCGCGGCAGAAGGGCGCCAACTACCAGTACGCCTCGGCCGGCAACGGCACGCTCAACCACCTGCTGGGCGAAATGCTCAACAGCATGGCCGGCATCTCGCTGCAGCACGTGCCGTACAAGGGCGTGGCCCCCGCGCTCAACGACGTGCTGGGCGGCCAACTGCCGATCGTGTTCGCCAGCCTGCCTTCGGCGCTGGCGCACATCAAGGCCGGCAAGCTGCGCGCGCTGGCGGTGAGCGGCGAGAAGCGCTCGCCCGTGCTGCCCGACGTGCCCGCCATCGCCGAGGCGGTGCCCGGCTACAACGGCACGCTGTGGATCGGCCTGTTCGCGCCTGCCGGCGTTCCCGCCGACGTGCTGGCGACATTGCAGGACGCCACGCGCAAGGCGCTGGCCTCCAAAGACCTGCGAGACAAGCTCGACCAGCAGGGCGTCGAGATCGCGCCCGACACCACCCCCGACCAGTTCGCGAAGCTGCTGCAGGACGACCTCGCCAAATGGGCGCGCATCGTCAAGGCATCCGGCGCGGCGGTCGATTGAACGACACGAAGAACCCCATGAGCACCGACACACCGACGACACCTTCCACGATCGACAGCGACGCGCTGGCGAAGCTGCAGGCCTGGCAGGGCCGAAGCGAAACGCTGGCCGACGACATCACCGCCGCCCCCGTGCGCGCGCTTTCCGCCACCCTCGACCGCGACGACGCGGCGCCCGTGGCCGGCACGCGCCTGCCGGAGCTGTGGCACTGGCTCTACTTTTTGCCGCACCACCGCCAGTCGGAGATCGGCGAAGACGGCCACGCCCGGCGCGGCGGCTTCCTGCCGCCGGTGCCGCTGCCGCGCCGCATGTGGGCCGGCGGGCGGCTGCGCTGGGAGGCGGGCAATCCGCTGCGGGTCGGCGACAAGGTGGAGCGCACCTCGACCATCGCGTCGGTCACGCACAAGGCGGGGCGCACCGGAGAACTGGTGTTCGTGCTGGTGCGCCACGAGGTGCGCAACGAGCGCGGCCTGGCGCTGACCGAGGAGCACGACATCGTCTACCGCGCCGCCGCCCAGCCCGGCGATGCAGTCCCGCCGCCCACGCCAGCGCCGAAGGACGCGGCCTTCAGCCGCGACATCGCACCCGACGACGTGCTGCTGTTCCGCTACTCGGCGCTGACCTTCAACGGCCACCGCATCCACTACGACCGCCGCTACGTGACGCAGGTCGAGGGCTACCCGGGCCTGATCGTGCACGGCCCGCTGATCGCGACGCTGCTGGTCGACCTGCTGCGCCGCAACGTGCCGGGCGCGCAGCTCGCGCGCTTCGAGTTCCGCGCGGTGCGCCCGACCTTCGACATCGCGCCGTTCCGCGTGCACGGAAAACCCGGAGCGGACGGCAAGACATTCAGCCTCTGGGGCGAAGACGCCGACGGCTGGCTCACCATGCAGGCCACGGCCGTGCTGGCCTGAGGGGAGTAAAGAAGACATGACCAGACCCCTGGACGGCATCACCGTCATCTCGCTCGAACACGCCATTGCCGCGCCGTTCTGCACCCGCCAGCTTGCCGACCTTGGCGCGCGCGTCATCAAGGTGGAGCGGCCCGGCGACGGCGACTTCGCGCGGGCCTACGACGAGCGCGTGGGCGGCGAGGCTTCGCACTTCGTGTGGGTCAACCGCTCGAAGGAAAGCATCACGCTCGACCTGAAGCAGCCCGCCGCGCTCGAGGTGCTGCGGCAACTGCTGGCCGATGCCGACGTGCTGGTGCAGAACCTCGCGCCCGGCGCGGCGGCGCGCATGGGGCTCGGTGCGCAGGCGCTGCAGGAGGCGCACCCGAGGCTCATCGTCTGCGACATCTCGGGCTACGGCGACAACGGCCCATACCGCGACAAGAAAGCCTACGACCTGCTGATCCAGAGCGAGGCGGGCTTCCTGTCGGTCACCGGCACGCCCGACGAGCCCTGCAAGTCGGGCAACTCCATCGCCGACATCGCGGCGGGCATGTACGCCTACACCGGCATCCTCGCGGCGCTGCTGCAGCGCGGCAAGACCGGCAAGGGCTCGCACATCGACGTGTCGATGCTGGAGTCGCTGGCCGAATGGATGGGCTACCCGATGTACTACGCCTACGACGGCGCGCCGCCGCCGCCGCGCAGCGCCGCGTCGCACGCGACCATCTACCCCTACGGTCCGTTCCCGGCGGGCGACGGCGGCACGGTGATGCTGGGCCTGCAGAACGAGCGCGAATGGCGCGTCTTCTGCGAGAAGGTGCTGCTGCAGGCGGCGCTGGCGACCGATGCGCGCTTCGACAGCAACGCACGGCGCAACGAGAACCGCGAAACGCTGCGCGCGATCATCGTGCAGACCTTCGGCGCGCTGAGTACCGCGCAGGTGCTCGAGCGGCTGGACACCGCGCAGATTGCCAACGCGCGCATGAACGACATGGCCGGCCTCTGGGCGCATCCGCAACTGCAGGCGCGCGAGCGCTGGCGGCAGGTGGGCTCGCCGGCCGGGGACATTCCCGCGCTGCTGCCGGCCGGTCGGCAAAGCGCGTTCGACTACCGCATGGACCCGATCCCGGCGGTCGGCCAGCACACCGACGCCATCCTGCGCGGCCTCGGGCGCAGCGAGGCGGACATCGCGGCGTTGCGCGAGGCGGGGGCGGTGTGAGCGGCATTTCCCTCGCGCCCCTGGCACCCTTGGCGCTGGCGCGTGCCTTCCTCTTCGTGCCGGCCGACCGGCCCGAGCGCCATGTCCGCGCGCTGGCGACCGGTGCTGGCGGCGTGATCGTCGATCTGGAAGACGCCGTGGCGCCAGAGCGCAAGGTGGCGGCGCGCGACGGGCTCGCGGCTTCGTTCGCCACGCTGCCGGCCGAACAACGTGGGCGTTTGCTGGTGCGTGTGAATGCCCAGGGCACGTCGTGGCATGGCGACGACTGCGCGCGGGTCGGCGAGCTGGCGAGGCAAGGCCTGATCGCCGGCGTGATGCTGCCCAAGGCCGAACGCGCCGAAGACCTGGCGCGGCTGGCCGAAGCCGTCGGGCCGCGAGGCGTGCTGGTGCCGCTGATCGAATCGGCCGCGGGGCTCGCCGCCATCGACGAACTTGCTGCCGCCCCGCAGGTGCTGCGCCTGGCCTTCGGCAATCTCGATTTCCAGGCCGACCTGGGCCTGGCCTGCGGGCCGGACGAAGCCGAGCTGGTTCCCGTGCGCCTGGCGCTGCTGCTGGCCACGCGCCGCGCCGGGTTGCCCGCGCCCATCGACGGCGTGACGCCCGACTGGCGCGACGCCGGGCGCCTCGCGGCTGACACCGCGCGTGCCCGGCGCGGCGGCTTCGGCGCCAAGCTGTGCATCCACCCCGACCAGGTCGCGCCGGTGCACGCCGCGCTCGGCCCCAGCGCCGAAGAGCTGGCCTGGGCTCGCCGCGTGATCGAGGCGATCCGCGCATCGGGCGGCGGCGTGGTCAGCCTCGACGGCCGCATGGTCGATGCGCCGGTCGTGCGGCTTGCCGAGCGGCTGCTCGCGCTCGATGGGCCGCCTTCGCTTTGAGACAGATACCCATAACCATAGGAGACAAAGAAGTGACCGCAACGAAGAAGACCTGGAAATTCAAGACCCTGATCGCGGCCGCCTCGGTGGGCGCCTGCCTGCTGGCGGCCCAGTCGCCCGCCGCCGCGCAGGCCGCCTGGCCCGACAAGCCGATCACCATGGTCGTGCCGTATTCCGCCGGCGGCCCGACCGACGTGGTGGCGCGCATGCTCGCCATCCCGATGGGCAAGTCGCTCGGCCAGACGGTGATCGTCGAGAACACGGTCGGCGCGGGCGGCACCATCGCGCCGGCGCGGGTGGCCCGGGCGGCGCCCAACGGCTACACCATCCTGATCCACCACATGGGCATGGCCACCGCGCCCGCGCTCTACAAGAAGCTCAACTACGACCCGCTGAAAGACTTCGAATACGTCGGCCAGGTGCTCGACGTGCCGATGACGCTGCTCTCGCGCAAGGACTTCCCGGCCAACAACTACCAGGAACTGCTGGCCTACGTGAAGGCCAACAAGGACAAGGTCACGCTGGCCAACGCGGGCGTGGGGGCGGTGTCGCAGCTGTGCGGCCTGCTGTTCATGAACCAGATCGGCGTGCAGCTCACCACGGTGCCCTACAAAGGGGCGGGCCCGGCGCTGAATGACCTCATGGGCGGCCAGGTCGACTTGCTGTGCGACCAGACCACGCAGACCGCGCCGGTCATCAAGGACGGCAACCGGGTGAAGGTGTTCGGCGTGACCACGCCCAAGCGGCTGTCGAGCATGCCGAACATCCCGACGCTGGACGAGCAGGGCCTCAAGGGCTTCGATGTGCGGGTGTGGCACGGCATCTATGCGCCGAAGGGCACGCCGCCCGCGGTGATCGAAAAGCTGAACGTCGCGTTGCGCGCCGCGCTGCAGGACGACATGGTCAAGCACCGCCTGGCCGAACTCAGCTCGGAGATCGTGCCGCTGGACAAGCAGACGCCGGAGAGCCTGCGCACCCACCTCGCGGCGGAGGTGGAGAAGTGGGGCAAGGTGATCCGTGCCGCGGGTGTGCAGGCGGACTGATTCGTCAGGCGGGCGGGGCTTCTTCCGGCTGCGCCCGCAGCGTTTCCTCGAACAGCGCGAGCAACTGGCGCGCGAACAGGTTCATGTTGCGCGGCCGGTCGGTGCCGCCGTTCTCGATGGTGCGGCTCACCGTGGCCGTGTCACCGACCGCGGCAAGGCACACATGCCCCGGCATGTCGCCGTACGGGCTGCCGGCCGGGCCGGCCGCGCCGCTCTCGGCGATGCCCCAGCCCGTGTGATGCGTGTCGCGGATGCGGCCCGCGACGAGGCGGGCGTAGGGCTCGGTCTCGCCGCGCATGCCGGTCATGTCTTCGGCGGTGAGGCCCAGCAGCGCCCGGCCCGCGCGTCGCGAGTAGACGACCGCGCCGCCCCGGAAATAGGCCGACGCGCCCGGAACCGCGAGCAGCGCGGCCGACACCAGGCCGCCGGCCGAAGACTCGACGACCGAGACGGTCTGGCCCCGCGCACGCAGCAGTTCGCCCACGCGCGCGGCCAGCACCGCCAGCATCTCGGGGTTGTCGATGGAAGAGGAAGAGGGCGCCGTGCTCATGGCGCGGTGAACGGGCTGCCCGGCCGCTTCACGTAGGCCGGCGCGCGCTCGTGGCTGGCGGTGTTGCCGTAGACCGTGTCGGCCGGGTAGTACTCCGACTGCAACTGCACCTTGGCGGCGGCTTCCTCTCCGGCGGTGTGGGCAATGAAGGCCAGCATCAGGTCGGTGCCGGCCGAGACCCCGGCGGAACTCCAGACGTTGCCGTCCCGCACGAAGCGCTGCTCGACCACCTTCACGTCGCCCAGCGCGCGCAGTCGGTCGAGCGAACCCCAGTGCGTGGTCGCCGTCTTGCCCGACAGCAGCCCGGCCGCGTGCAGCACGAAGGCGCCGGTGCACACCGACAGCAGCGCGCGGCAGCCGGGCGCCTGGTCGGCCAGGAAACGGGTCATCACCGGGTTGTCGACCTCGCGCCGGGTGCCCATGCCGCCGGGCACGAGCAGGTAATCGAGCGGCGGGCAGTCGGCAAAAGACACATGCGGGTTGATCGACAGGCCCTTGGCGCAGGCCACCGGCTCGCGCTTTTCGGCCACGATCAGGCAGTTGGCGGGACCACCGGCCAGCTTGCTCCACATGGTGAGCATTTCCCAGGGGCCGACGAAGTCGAGTTCCTCGACCTCGGGAAAGATGATGATCCCGAAATTCATACTTTCGAACTCCTTGGTGTTTGCGTGGTGTTGGCGGCCGTGCAAGAGCGTACAGATGCGAGGATAGAGTCTGCGCTGAAGCCACGCTTCGTGACAGCTGGTTGCAAGCTTGGCTCAGTGTTTTCCTCAGAGTTCGGTGGTCCGAAACTCGCTAGAGTGAAGGCGGCCGTTCAGGCTTTTGCTACGTACATAAAGGAATTCTCATGAGCAAGAAAGTTGCATATGTCACCGGGGGCATGGGTGGCATCGGAACAGCCATCTGCCAGCGTCTGCACAAGGACGGGTTCACCGTGGTCGCCGGTTGCGGCCCCACGCGCGACTACGCCAAGTGGCTGGCCGAACAGAAAGCCGAAGGCTTCGAGTTCCACGCGTCGGTCGGCAATGTCGGCGACTGGCAATCCACCGTCGAAGCCTTCTCCGCCGCCAAGGCCGCGCACGGCCCCATCGACGTGCTGGTCAACAACGCCGGGATCACGCGCGACCGCATGTTCCTGAAGATGACGCCCGAGGACTGGAGCGCGGTCATCGAAACCAACCTGAACAGCATGTTCAACGTCACCAAGCAGGTGGTGGGCGACATGGTCGAAAAGGGCTGGGGCCGCATCATCAACATCAGCTCGGTGAACGGCGCCAAGGGCCAGGCGGGCCAGACCAACTATTCGGCGGCCAAGGCCGGCATGCACGGCTTCACCATGGCGCTGGCGCAGGAGCTGGCCAACAAGGGCGTGACGGTCAACACCGTGAGCCCGGGCTACATCGGCACCGACATGGTCAAGGCCATCCGCCAGGAAGTGCTCGACAAGATCGTGGCCACCATTCCGGTCAAGCGCCTGGGCGAGCCGAGCGAAATCGCCTCGATCATCTCGTGGCTCGCCACGGACGAAGGCGGCTACAGCACCGGGGCCGACTTCTCGGTCAACGGTGGCCTTCACATGCACTGAGCATGCTGACCCGAACCTGATCGACAAAACCCGCCTCGGCGGGTTTTTTCATTTCAACGACGTGGGTTCCACGGATAGAAAAGCAGCAATAACGCGTCCTACTGTTCTCAACCCTCCGGAGGCAAACATGGAAAGCACAACAAGCACATCCGCCAGAAAGCTCCCGCTCTATCGTTCGCTGTACGTGCAGGTGATCACCGCGGTGATCATCGGCGTGCTGCTCGGCCACTTCTATCCGGCGGTCGGGGAAGCGATGAAGCCGCTGGGCGACGGCTTCATCAAGCTCATCAAGATGATCATCGCGCCGATCATCTTCTGCACGGTGGTGGTGGGCATCGCCGGCATGGAGGACATGAAGAAGGTCGGCAAGACCGGCGGACTGGCGCTGCTGTACTTCGAGGTCGTCTCCAGCATCGCGCTGGTGGTGGGGCTGGTGCTGGTCAACGTGCTGCAGCCCGGCGCGGGCATGAACGTCGACCCGGCCACGCTCGACACCAAGTCGATCGCCTCGTACACCGGCCCCGGCAAGATGACCGGCACCGTCGACTTCATCCTGAACATCATCCCGAACACGCTGGTCGACGCCTTCGCCAAGGGCGAGATCCTGCAGGTGCTGCTGATCGCGGTGCTGTTCGGCTTTGCGCTGCACCGCTTCGGCGGGCGCGGCACGCTGGTGTTCGACGTGATCGAGAAGGGCTCGCACGTGCTCTTCGGCATCGTCAACTACATCATGAAGCTGGCGCCCATCGGTGCCTTCGGCGCGATGGCCTTCACCATCGGCAAGTACGGGCTGGGCAGCCTGTTCTCGCTGGGCAAGCTGATGGGCACCTTCTACCTGACCTGCCTCTTGTTCATCTTCGTGGTGCTGGGGCTCATCGCGCGCTTTCACGGGTTCAGCATCTGGAAGTTCATCAAGTACATCAAGGAAGAGCTGCTGATCGTGCTGGGCACGTCTTCCAGCGAATCGGTGCTGCCGCGCATGATGGAGAAGATGGAGAACCTGGGCGCCAACAAGACCTGCGTGGGCCTGGTGATTCCCACGGGCTATTCGTTCAACCTGGATGGCACCTCGATCTACCTGACGATGGCGGCCGTGTTCATCGCGCAGGCCACCAACACGCACATGACGCTGGTGCAGGAGATCACGCTGCTGGCGGTGCTGCTGCTCACCTCGAAGGGGGCTGCGGGCGTGACCGGGAGCGGCTTCATCGTGCTGGCCGCCACGCTGTCGGCGGTGGGCCATGTGCCGGTGGCGGGGCTCGCGCTCATCCTGGGCATCGACCGCTTCATGTCGGAGGCCCGCGCGCTCACCAACCTGATCGGCAACGGCGTGGCCACCATCGTGGTCGCCAAGTGGACCAATGAGCTGGACGAGAACCGCCTGCACGCCGCGCTCAACAACGAGACCTGGATCGAAGCGCAGGAACCCGAGGCGCTGGACGCGGCGCGCAGCGGAAAGATGGCCGGATAGCCGGGGAACACCCCCAGGCTTCGCCTACCCCCTTGCAAGGGGCAACACCAGCGGCCCGGCAAAGCCGGTTCCGCGGTGTTCCGCAAAGAATCCTGCCAGCCTTAAAGGTTGAACATCGTTCCTGCAAAATGGAGCGATGCCCCATAGCGTTTCCCTCATCAACACGATTGCCGCCGGCCTGGGGCTCGCGCTCGTGTTCGGCTTTCTTGCCGCCAAGCTGAGGTTGCCGGCGCTGGTCGGCTACCTGCTGGCCGGCGTGATCATCGGCCCGTTCACGCCGGGCTTCGTGGCCGATGCGGGCATTGCCGCCCAGCTCGCCGAAATCGGCGTGATGCTGCTGATGTTCGGCGTCGGCCTTCATTTTTCCCTGGACGATCTGCTGGCGGTGCGCAAGATCGCGCTGCCCGGCGCGCTCGCGCAGATCGCCGTGGCCACGCTGCTCGGCGGCGGGCTGGCCATGTGGTGGGGCTGGAGCCCCGGTGCGGCGCTGGTGTTCGGCCTGGCGCTGTCGGTGGCCAGCACGGTGGTGCTGCTGCGCGCGCTCGAGAGCCTGGGCATCCTCGATTCGTTCACCGGTCGCATTGCCATCGGCTGGCTGGTGGTCGAAGACCTGGCGATGGTGCTGGTGCTCGTGCTGATGCCGCCGCTGGCCGGCACGCTGGGCGGCCACGCCGCGCAGGAAGGCCCGGCCGACCCGCTGTGGCAAACCCTGGGCCTCACGCTGCTGCAGGTCGGCGGCTTCGTGGCGCTGATGCTGGTGGTGGGGCGGCGCGTGTTCCCGTGGATCCTCTGGCAGGTCACGCGCACCGGCTCGCGCGAGCTGTTCACGCTGTGCGTGGTGGCGGCGGCCGTGAGCATCGCCTTCGCGTCGGCGGCGCTGTTCGGCGTGTCGTTCGCGCTGGGCGCGTTCTTCGCGGGCATGGTCATGCGCGAGTCGCAGTTCGCGCACCGCGCCGCGGAAGAGTCGCTGCCGCTGCGCGACGCCTTCGCGGTGCTGTTCTTCGTGTCGGTGGGCATGCTGTTCGACCCCTCGGTGCTGATCGAGCGGCCGTTGCAGGTGCTGGCGGTGGTGCTGGTCATCGTGCTGGGCAAGTCGCTCGCGGCCTGTGCGCTGGTGCTGGTGTTCCGCTACCCGCTGGGCACGGCGCTCACGGTGAGTGCGAGCCTGGCGCAGATCGGGGAGTTCTCATTCATCCTGGCCGGGCTGGGCGTGTCGCTGGGGCTGCTGCCGGTCGAGGGGCAGAGCCTGGTGCTGGCGGGCGCGCTCATCTCCATTGCCACCAACCCGCTGTGGTTCAGCCTGATCGCGCCCATGCAGAAATGGCTGCATGCGCACTCGTCGTTCGCGCGCGGGCTGGAGTCGCGCGACGATCCGCTGGCTGAGCTGCCCATGACCACCGAGGCCAAATACCTCTCGCGCCAGGTGGTGCTGGTGGGCTATGGCCGCGTCGGGCGCCGTATCGCGGCCGAGCTCGACGCCAACGACATTCCCTACGTGGTCGCCGAGCAGAACCGCGAGCTGGTCGAGAAGCTGCGCGAGGCCGGCACGCCCGCCGTGTGGGGCGATGCGGCCGACCCGGCCGTGCTGATCCAGGCGCACGTGGCGCGCGCCCGCGTGCTGGTGGTGGCCACGCCCGACGCCATGAACGTGCGCCAGATGATCGAGACGGCGCGCACGCTCAACCCGACCATCCAGACCGTGATCCGCAGCCACAACGAGCAGGAAGCCAAGTTGCTGACGCAGGAAACCGCCGCCACCGTCTTCCTCGGGGAGCACGAACTCGCGCAGGCCATGGCGCGCGACGTGGTGCAGCGGGCCGTGTCGATGGCCGCCCCGGCCTGACCGGCTCAGAGGTCTTCGATCACCAGCGTGCGGTAGCGCTGCGCGATGGAATAGGGCACGGTGCGCACCAGCACCATCAGGCGCTCGGCGGCCTGGCCGTCCCTGGTCCTGACCAGCAGCGCCGTATGCCCGTCGCGCGCCAGCTTGGTGTACGCGCGCACCGTCGCCCCGTCGGTGCCGGCGGAAGGCAAGGGGTCGTCCGCGGTCTCCGCGGTCGGGGTGATCTCGGAGAGCACCGTGTGGGCGGGAAGCAGGTAGACCTCGTCGCCGCTGATGCCTTGTTCGATCAGGCGGTGGCCGATGCGATGGGCGTCTTCCGCGTTGGGGAACATCACCATCGAGTAGCCGGTCGGATAGAAGGCGCCGCCGATACTCGAGCGCATGCCGGGTTCAAGAATGAAATGCTTCATGTTGCCTCCTGCTGGTGTTGAGCGAAGGTTGTCGTCGTTGTCGCGAAGCTCCCTGGCTACAACCATAGGTCGCATGGGGAAGACCCCCTGTAGGAGAAGCCCGGAAGCTGTCAACCGGCGCGGGCCTCTACCCATTCACCAGTCAGCACTGCCTAATCCATTCCATGCCCACACAGAGAAACATCGCACTCACTGTCCATGAGCTGGAAAAGGGGGAGTTCTACTGGGTGCTGATGGAAGCGGTGGCCGGCGAACCCGGCGAGGCATCTCACATCTACGAGCCGCTGGAGGCGGCGCTCGAGCCCTACGCCAGCTACTCGAACGCGCTGGTGGCCGGCGTGGCCGTGATGCGGCGCCTGTTCGGGCCCGACGGGAATACCGGCTCCCTATAATTCCCCCGGTTACGGTGTGCTGATTCTCACGAATCACACCAATCAACACGGTTCGAAGGTGCCCCGACCGCCATGCAATGGCGCAGGGGTTAAACGGGAAGCAGGTGCGCCGCGTCGTCATCGACACGGTTATTCCTGCGCTGCCCCCGCAACGGTCAGCGGATCGGAAATTCTCAAGCCAGCGCCTCATTGACGAGGCCGGCAGCCACTGCGCTTCGGCGTGGGAAGGCGAGGGTTTCTGCCCGGTCGCGCACTGCAAGAAAAAGCAGTGCGCCGCCGGGCGCTCCGCAAGCCCGGATACCGGCCTTGGACACCGCCTTCGGCAAACAGGCGCCTGCGGGGACGCGGGCCAAGGAGAGATCACATGAGTCATCGGATATCGCCGGCGTGGTTGCACGGGCCGCGCCGTGCCTTGTCGCGCCTGTACCCCGGGCCAGGGCCGGCCGCCGCCTTGAAGGGCTTGCGCACGCAAGTCCAGGAACCAACAATCAACTTTCGCACCGCGGTGCACATCCGGAGGTATTCGATGCACATCGAACCAGGTCTCGTCGACGGAACCAAGATTTTTCTCAGCTATGCCACGGCGGCGGCCGCGCTTGCCTACACGGGCAAGGTGGCCATCGAAACCGCGGTGAAGGACGGCCTGGCCGCGCTGGTGCTGCGCTCCGCCATTGCCGTGGCGCTGGTGTTCTGCTTCTTCGAGGTGCTGCCGCATCACCCGGTGGGCGTGTCCGAGGTGCACCTGATCCTCGGCACCACGCTGCTGCTGGTGTTCGGGCTGGCGCCCGCGGCCATCGGCCTGGCGGGCGGGCTGCTCATCCAGGGCCTGTTCTTCGAGCCGCAGGACATTCCGCAGTACGGCATGAACGTCACCACGCTGCTGGTGCCGCTGTTCGCCACAGCCGTTCTGGCGCGCCGCATCATTCCCAAGAACGTGGCCTATGTGGACCTGAGCTACCAGCAGGCTTTCAAGCTCTCTGTGGCCTACCAGGGCGGCATCGTGGTCTGGGTCGGTTTCTGGGCGCTGTACGGACGTGGCACCGGGCTCGAGAACCTGAGCCAGATCGCCAGCTTCGGCGCGGCCTACATGACCGTCGTGCTGGTCGAGCCGCTGGTCGACCTGGGCGTGCTGGCCGCCGCCAAGGGCTGGCGCCGGCTGCAGGGCTCCGTGTTCGTCGAGCGCCGCCTGTACGGCGGCGTCTGACCCGCAGGGCAAATCGCCTTTCCTCTTTTCCCGATGATCGCCGGCCCGCCAGCGCGGGCGCGCGGTGCTCGTTCATTCCCTGTGGCCGCCATAGGCGCCTGAAAGAACACTTCCAATGACCCAAGCAAGCAACGCCAAGATTCCCGTCACCATCGTCACGGGCTTCCTCGGCAGCGGCAAGACCACGCTGCTGCGCCACATCCTCGGTAACGCCGAAGGCCGGCGCATCGCGGTGATCGTCAACGAGTTCGGCGAGCTCGGCATCGACGGCGAGATTCTTCGCGGCTGCGGCATCGGCTGCGACGACGAAGGCAACGAGCGCGAAGGCGCGCTCTACGAGCTGGCCAACGGCTGCGTCTGCTGCACCGTGCAGGAAGAGTTTCTGCCCGTGATGCTGCAGCTGGCCGAGCGGCGCGGCGACCTGGACGCGGTGCTCATCGAGACCTCGGGCCTGGCGCTGCCCAAGCCGCTGGTGCAGGCCTTCCAGTGGCCGGACATCGCCAACATCTTCACCGTCGACTCGGTGGTCACCGTGGTCGACGGCCCCGCCGCCGCGTCGGGCCAGTTCGCCGAGAACCCCGAGGCCGTCGACGAGGCGCGCCGCGCCGACCCGAACCTCGACCACGAATCGCCGCTGCACGAGCTGTTCGAAGACCAGCTCTCGGCCGCCGACCTGGTGGTGCTCAACAAGACCGACCTGATGGACGACGCCGCGCGCGCCAGGGTCGAAGCGCTGGTGCGCGAAGAGCTGCCGCCCGAGGTGAAGATCGTCGCCGCCACCGAAGGCAAGCTGCCGCTCGCACTGCTGCTGGGCCAGGGCCGCGCGGCCGAAGCCACCATCCACCTGCGCGAAAGCCACCACGACCACGAGGAAGACCATGACCACGACGAGTTCGACTCGCTCGTGATCGAGCTGCCGCCCGTCGACCGCGACAGCCTGCTGGCCGTGCTCGGCAAGCTGGTCGAGCAGCACACCATCTACCGCGTGAAGGGCTTCGTCGCCATTCCGGGCAAGCCGATGCGCCTGCTGGTGCAGGGCGTGGGCCGCCGCTTCGACCACCATTTCGACCGCCGCTGGCGCGACGGCGAGGCGCAGCGCACGCGGCTGGTGTTCATCGGCGAAGACCTGGACGAAGCAGTGCTGCGCAAGGCGCTGGAAGAGGTGGCCGCGGTCGCCGCGTGACGGCTTGACGGCCTGAACGCATGCACCTGCTGAGCACCCAGCCCGGACGCTTCGTCGAAGACGACAGCGTCGTCACCCGTCTCGACCAGACGCCGGGCGACATCGTGGTGCTCAGCTCGGCCGATACCACGCTCGCGCTGCTGGCTGCCTCGCGCACCGCGCTGGCCGCCACCGACCCCGGCTACCCGTCGCTGCGGCTGGCCAACCTCATGTACCTGAAGCAGCCGGCCTCGCTCGACCTGTACATCGACGAGGTGCTGCAGCATGCGCGCGTGGTGGTCGTCGACCACCTGGGGGCCGAATCGGCCTGGGCTTACGGGCTGCAGCAGCTCGAAAAGCTCGCCAAGCGCAAGGGCCAGCAGCTCGCGATGTTCTCCGGCGACCTGCAGGAAGACGAAGACCTGCTGGCGCGCAGTACCGCGCCGCGCGCGGTCAGCCGGCAGCTCTGGCAGTACATGCGCGCGGGCGGCGCGGGCAATGCGCTGCAGTTCCTGCGCGCGGTGGCCTTCCATGGCCTGGGCCATGGAGAAGCACCGTTGCCGCCGCGCAGCCTGCCGCAAGTCGCGTTGCACGTGCCGCGCGGCATGGACATCGCACACACGGTGGCCGGCATCGACGACTTGCGCGCCGGCTGGCACGCGGGCGCGCCGGTGGTGGCGCTGGTGTTCTATCGCTCGCACCTGCTGTCGGGCAACATCGTGGCCTTCGACGCCATCGCCGCCGCGCTGAGCGCCGAGGGCCTGAATCCGCTGCCCGTCGCGCTCGATTCGCTGAAAGATCCGCTGTGCCTGTCGGCGCTGCGCGAGCTGTGTGCCGCGCATGACGTGCAGCTCGTGCTCAACACCACGGCCTTCGCCGCGCTGGGGCAGGGCGCGAAGAACGAGGAGGGCGCAAGCCTCGAACTCGCCGGCGACGCGCCCGTGCTGCAGGTGATCGTGAGCGGAGGCAACCGCGAAGACTGGCTGGCCGACAGCCAGGGCCTGCGCCCGCGCGACATCGCGATGCAGATCGCGCTGCCCGAGATGGACGGCCGCATCGTCACGCGTGCCGTGAGCTTCAAGGGCCTGTCGCACCGCTGCGAACTCACGCAGACCGAGGTGGTCAACTACCAGCCCGAGCCCGACCGCGTCGCGTTCGTGGCCGAGCTGGCGCGGCGCTGGTGCCGGCTGCGCGCGCTCGGCGCGGCCGACAAACGCATCGCGCTGATCCTGGCCAACTACCCCGGCAGCGAAGGCCGCATCGGCAGCGGCGTGGGGCTCGATACGCCGGCTTCGGTCATCGCGATTCTTCGCGCGATGCAGGCCGAGGGCTATGCGCTCGGCGACCCCGCCGCGCTGCCCGAAGACGGCGATGCGCTGATGCGCAAGCTGCAGGAAGGCATCGCGAACGACCCCGCGCAGTGGGCCGCGCGCCCGGCCTGGCAAAGCTATGCGCTGGCCGACTACCGCGCGCGGCTCGCGTCGCTGCCCGAAGGCATGGCCGATGCCATAGACGCCCGCTGGGGCACGCCCGAGCAAGACCCGCTGGTGCGGCAGGGGCGCTTCATGATCGCCGGGCTGCGGCTGGGCCGGGTGTTCGTGGGCATACAGCCGGCGCGCGCGCTGGGCACCCCCGGCGCCGCCGACTATGCGAGCTACCACGACGCCGAGCTGGTGCCGCCGCACAGCTACCTCGCCTTCTACTTCTGGCTGCGTGACGCCTTCGCCATCGACGCGGTGGTGCACGTCGGCAAGCACGGCAACCTCGAGTGGCTGCCGGGCAAGAGCATCGCGCTCTCGCAAACCTGCTGGCCCGACGCCATCCTCGGGCCGATGCCCAACGTCTACCCTTTCATCGTCAACGACCCGGGCGAAGGCGCGCAGGCCAAGCGGCGCACGCAGGCGGTCATCATCGACCACCTGATGCCGCCGCTCACGCGCGCCGAGAACCACGGCCCGCTGCAAGACCTGGAGCGGCAGGTCGACGAGTACTACGACGCGCTGCTGGTCGATGCGCGCCGTGCCAAGGTGCTGCGCGCGCAGATCCTCGCGGCGGTGCGGGCGCAGCACCTGGTCGAGGAACTCGGCATGCCCGGCGCCGAAGACGACGCGGTGCTGGCGCGTGTCGATGCCTACCTGTGCGAGCTGAAGGAAACCCAGATCCGCGACGGCCTGCATGTGTTCGGCGCCTCGCCCTCGGACCGGCTGCGGCGCGACACGCTGCTGGCGCTCGCGCGTTATCCCGCGGCGGACGGCTCGGGTGGGAACGCGGGGTTGCTGGGCGCGCTCGCGAGCGACCTGCTGCCCGGTGAAGGCTTCGATCCGCTCGACATCGATGCAGCCAAGCCCTGGCAGGGTGCGCGGCCCGCGCTGCTGCAATCGGTCAGTGCCGATGCGTGGCGGCACCAGGGCGACACGCGCGAGCGGCTGGAGCTGCTGGCGCAACGGCTCATCGAAACGCGCAACTGCCCGCCCGGCCTGCCGCGCACCGCCGCCGTGCTCGGCCGCATCGAACGCAGCCTGGCGCCCGCGCTCGACGCCTGCGGCACGCAGGAGCTGCTGCAGCTCTCGCGCGCCCTGCAAGGCCGCTTCGTGCCGCCCGGCCCGAGCGGCTCGCCCTCGCGCGGGCGGCCCGACGTGCTGCCCACCGGGCGCAATTTCTACGCGGTCGATACCCGCGCCATTCCCACGCCCACGGCCTGGATGCTGGGCCTGAAGTCCGCCGCGCAGCTGGTCGAGCGCCACATGCAGGAGCACGGCGACTACCCGGTGGCGATGGGCCTGTCGGTCTGGGGCACGGCCACCATGCGCACCGGCGGCGACGACCTGGCGCAGGCCTTCGCGCTCATCGGCGTGCGGCCCAAGTGGGCGCCGGGCAGCCAGCGCGTGGTGGATTTCGAGGTGCTGCCCACGGTGGGGCTCGGTCGTCCGCGCATCGACGTCACGCTGCGCATTTCGGGCTTCTTTCGCGATGCCTTTCCCAGCGCGGTGCAGATGTTCGACGCCGCGGTGCAGGCCGTCGCGGCGCAGGAAGACGAAGATGCCGAACGCAACCCGATCCGCGCGCGCATCCTGCGCGAAGCCGCGGCGCTGGAAGCGCAGGGCGTGGAGCCCGAAGCCGCCCGCCTGCAAGCCGGCTGGCGCGTGTTCGGTTCGGCACCCGGCAGCTACGGCTCGGGCCTGCAGCCCTTGTTCGACCACGGCGACTGGCAGACCGACGACGACCTCTCGAAGGCCTACGTCGGCGGCAGCGCCCACGCCTACGGGCAGGGCAGCGACGGCGTGCCCGCGGCCGGCGCGCTGGTGCGGCGCCTGCGCGCCATGGACGTCGTCATGCAGAACCAGGACAGCCGCGAGCACGACCTGCTCGACTCCAACGACTACTACCAGTTCCAGGGCGGCATGGCCGCCGCCGTGCGCCACCTGAGCGGCCAGCAGCCGGCCATGTACCACGGCGACCACGGCAACCCGCAGGCGCCGCGCGTGCGCACGCTGAAGGAAGAAATCGGCCGCGTCATCCGCTCGCGCGTGGTGAACCCGAAGTGGATCGACGGCGTCAAGCGCCACGGCTACAAGGGCGCCTTCGAGATGGCCGCCACGGTCGACTACCTGTTCGGCTTCGATGCCACCGCGCGCGTCGTCGGCGACCACCAGTACTCGATGGTGGCCGACGCCTACGTGCTCGACGAAGCCACCCGCGATTTCGTGAGCGAGCACAATCCGCGCGCGCTGCACGACATGCTCAGCCGCCTGCTCGAAGCCATGCAGCGCGGCCTGTGGCAGTCGCCCGGCGACTACCGCACCCAACTGGAAAACCTGCTGCTCGACCAGGAGCAGCGGATGGAAGGAAGCCTCAGATGACCACAGCCGCCCCGATGCCGCTGCCTTTTCCGTTTGCCGCGATCGCCGGGCAGCCCCGGTTGCGTCAGGCGCTGCTGCTGGCCGCGGTCGATCCCGCGCTGGGCGGCGTGCTGATCGAGGGACCGCGCGGCACGGCCAAGACCACCGCCGCGCGCGCGCTGGCCGAGCTGCTGCCCGGCGCGCCCTTCGTCACGCTGCCGCTGGGCGCGAGCCTCGAAAGCCTGGTCGGCACGCTGGACCTCGGGCAGGCGCTGGCAGGGCACGAGCTCAAGTTCGCGCCCGGGCTGCTGGCGCGTGCGCACGGCGGCGTGCTGTACGTGGACGAGATCAACCTGCTGCCCGATGCGCTGATCGATTCGCTGCTCGACGCCGCCGCCAGCGGCGTGAACGTGGTGGAGCGCGACGGCATCTCGCACCGGCATGCCGCGCGCTTCGTGCTGGTCGGCACCATGAACCCGGAAGAGGGCACGCTGCGGCCGCAGCTGCTCGACCGCTTCGGGCTGTGCGTGCAGCTGCGCAACATCGACGACGCGGCCGAACGTCAGGCCATCGTTCGCGCGCGGCTGGCGTTCGATGCCGATCCGGCGGCCTTCCGCGCGAAGCATGCGCAGGCGGAGGCCGAGTTGTCCGCCGCGCTGGCAAGGGCTCGCGCGCGGCTGGCCGATGCGTCGGCGCTGCCTTATGAAGACGCGGTGCATGACGCGGTCGGCGCGCTGTGCATCGAGGCCGGCGTGGATGGCCTGCGCGCAGACCTCGTCATGCTGCGCTCGGCCCGCGCGCTGGCGGCATGGGAAGGCGCCGAAGCCATCACCACCGATCACGTCCGGCGCGCGTCCGAAGCGGTGCTGCTGCATCGTCGCAAGCCTGAAGCCGCTGGCGTACCGCCGGCCCAGGCACCGGCGCCAGCGCCTCGTGGCGCGGAGGCGAACGGCGCCTCCCAGGCAGGTAGCGCAGCCGACGAAGACTGGGGCGCCATGCCGCCCGAACCCGTCGGCATCGAGCGCGTGAAGCCGCTGCGCCCGCTGATCGCTTCCCGCCCGCAGGCCGCGCCAAAAAAAGCCTGAGCCTCCGGGACGCCGCACCCGCTGGCGCGCGCCAGGGTGACCGGAGGCAGGGCACGCAAAGGGACGCATGGCATGGCGCCGCATCGCAAGGCACGGCCTTCGACTGGCCGCGCACCTTCGCCGCGCGCGGCGCAGGCCGCTTGCGCACCGAACACCTGCGCCACCGCCCGCGGGAAGCACGCAGCGGCGCGCTGCATTGCTTTTTGCTGGACTGCTCGGCCTCGATGCGCGACGACGGCAACCTCGCGCGCGCCAAGGGGCTGCTGCTCTCGCTGATGCAGGAGGCCTACCAGCGCCGCGACCATGTCGCGCTGCTGTGCTTTGCCGGCGAGGTCGTCGAACTGCGCCTGCCACCACGTCGCGCCAGCGCCTGGAACGACGACTGGGTCGCGCCCATTGCCGCCGGTGGCGGCACGCCGCTCGCGCTGGGCGTGCAGCGCGCCGGCCAACTGCTCGCGAAGAGCGAGGCGCGGCAACGCTGGCTGTGGCTGCTGACCGATGGGCGCAGCAGTGAAGACCCCGCGCGGCCCGAGACGGCCGATGTTGCGTGCGTGATCGATTTCGAGGCGGCGCGGGTGCCGCTGCATCGCGCGGAGCAGCTCGCCGCGAAGTGGGATGCGCGCTACCTCACCGTGTAGGGCTGACGGTCGTTTTGCGCCGCCATTGCGTTACCGTGCGGCATGAGCGTCAAAACCTTCTTCCCGGCCCTTGCGTTGAGCCTGACGCTGCCTGCTTTCGCACAACCCGTGGTGCCGCCGGACGGCGCGACTTGCCAGGCCGAAGAGGCGGCGCTGGAGCGCGACATCGATCTCGCGCGTTCCCGGGGCCAGATGCTGCGGCGACGGGAGCTTGTCGAAGCCTTGAGCGCGCTGCAGGCGCAATGCAAGGCGGTGGCGCCAGCCGAGAGCCGCGCGGCCCGCATCGACAGGCTGGAGCAGGAAGCCAGGGCGCTTCGCCAGGAACTTGAGCGCACCGAAGAGCAACTGCGCAAGCTGAAGAGCGAGTCGCCCTGAGGCCGGCGCCGGCTGCTTAAGCGGCGGGCGCCTCGGCTTCCTCTTCAGGCGCCAGCATCGTCCCCCGGCAATTCGCCGCGCCGCAATGGCAGGGGTACTTGGAGGGCGGCGAGCCGTCGTCCGCCGTCAGCGAATAGTCGATGAACAGTTCGTCGCCCGCGTCCACGGCGGTGAGCGTCTGGAACTTCAGCACCAGTTCGCCGCCTTCGTCGTATTCCTCGACCGCCTCGCAGTTGGGCTCGCACGAATGGTTCAGGTGGCGCGTGGCGTTGCCGCCCTTGGCGCCGTCGATGGTTTCGTGGTTCGACAGCGTGAACAGATAGGTGAGCTGGTCGTTCCAGACCTTGGTGGCGATCTCGGCCTTGGTGTAGCGGCGGCCTTCGTACAGGCCCAGGAAGGCTTCGGGCGGCAGGTCGCGCGTGGCGAAGGCGCCGAGGCCGTGCACGCCGCTGGGGCCGACCCGCACGAAAGGCGTGGACGATGTGATTTGCTTGCGGTGCTTCATGGGAGAGCGAGGGTCAGGCGAGAGGGGTGTCGTTGTCTTGATGCAAGGTCAGTGCCATTTCGACCTGGCGGATGACCGGAACCGCGCCGCGCGCGCTGGCCGCCCGCAGCAGCGGACTGCCTTCGGGCTCGTCCACCAGCCGCCAGCGGGTGCCGGGGCGGGCGGTGCCGAGGGCGTCGAGCAGCTCGTGCGCGGCGGTTTCATCGAGGGCGCCGGCATCGAGCAGCGCGCCTTGGCCGTCTCCGGCCGGCGGCATCACGGCGTAGGCGCACATGATGTCGTTGCGCCATACGCCGAGCGGCACGGCATGCTCGTGCACCAGGGCGTCCAGCACGGTCGGCCATTCGCGGCGCCAGGTGGGGCGCGACAGCTCGGCGCAGGCGCGGTGCAGTTGCTGGAGCGCTGCGGGCTCTGGCCGCGTGCTGGCCTTCCTGCGGTGCCGCTCGAAGCTCCATTCGCGCACGTCGAGGGTGCGCAGTTCCTTGAAGCCGGCCTGCCGGTAGAGCGCGCGCGCCGGGTTCTGCTCGATCACTTCGAGCAACGCCTGCGCGATGCGGGCCTGCGACAGGGCCGCCGCCTGCGCCTTGATCAGTTGCGTGGCCAGCCCTTGCCGCCGGTGCGAGTCCGCGATGCCGAAGCCCGCGAGATACGCGCGCGCCCCGCGCCGACCGACCAGCGAGATGCCGCAGGCCGCGCCGTCCACCGCCAGCACGCGCGACAGCCCGAGGTCGACCTCGCCGCGCCGCAGGTGGCGCTCGAAGCGCTGCTCGTCGAAGGCAATCGGCACGAAGTAGCCCTCGTAGGCGCGATTCCAGAGTGCGGTGAGTTCACCGCGCGAAAAGTCCGTGGCGGGGACCACCGCCATGCCGCTGCTGTTCTGCATGAAGTGTCAGGCGACCGGAAGCGTCGCCACGAAACAGGTGCCGTCGTCCGCGCAGGAAGTGACCTGCAACGTACCGCCGTGGGCTGCGACGATTTCCGCGCAGATGTACAGGCCCAGCCCCAGGCCGCCGCCGGGCTTGCTGTGCTGCGGGCGCCAGTAGGGTTGGAAGATCTTGGTGATGTCGCCGGGCGGAATCGGGTCGCCGCCGTTCGCGACCGACAGCACGAGCTGGCTGTCGCGCACCTCGGCGCGCGCCACGATCGGCTGGTCCGGCGCGCCGTGCGCGACCGCGTTGCCCAGCAGGTTGGACAGCACCTGCTGGATGCGCCCCTGGTCGCAGCGCACCGCGCCGCTGATGGAAAGCTCGTCGCGGATGTCCAGCGCCGGATGGGCGGCGCGCACTTCGTCGATCACGTCCCGCAGCCCCGCGGCCAGGAAGCCGGCCTCGCGAATCTCCAGGCCCATGCCCGAGCCGAGCCGCACGCGAGCCAGGTCGAGTACGTCGTCGATCAGCGCCGACATGCGGCGTGTGCTGGCCTTCAGCCGGGTGCCCAGTTTCACGAGGTCGGGCTCGGCCTGCCGGCGGATCAGCAGCTCGGCCGCCGCGCCCACCGACGACAGCGGGTTGCGCAGGTCGTGTCCCAGCACGGCGATGAACTGCTCGCGCAGCTCGGCGGTGGCCTGGGCGGACTGCAGCGCCGTTTCGGTACGCTCCTGGCGGTCTTCGGTCTCGAGCTGGCGCGCGATCAGGTCGGCGAAGGCGGTGAACATCGCCACCACGCGCGGGTCCGACACCTGCGCCGGACGCGGGTCGATGGCGCAGAGGTTGCCGAAATAGTCGCCGTTGCTGTGGATGATGGGCACCGAGATATAGCTCTCGATGTTGTACAGGCGCGGCGTGTGGTGGTTGAAGTACACCGGGTCGGTGCTGGCCTGGTCGATCACCACCGGCTGGCGCGCCGCGCGCGATTCACTGCACAGCGTGGTCTGCACCTGGAGCTGGCCGCCGGGCTTGAGCCCGAACTGGATGGTGTCTTCCACCGCGCAGGCGGTCCAGGTGCCGTCCGTCACCCGGGCCACGGCCGCGAAGCCCATGCCGGTGTGCTGGCAGATGACCTTGAGCAGCGAGGGCACCGCGCTGATGCGGGCGATGGCGGCTACGTCCCGTGCGATGGCTTCGCCGGTGTCGACGGCGGCAACGACGGCAGGCTCTGCAGTGGCGGGGGATGTGGTCAAGGTGCTGGAATGGTACGTCAGGGCCCCGCCGTGCGGTGGCTGCGAGGTCAAGGCTTCGGCTCGCCCAGCGAGGCCAGGCAGCCCACGATGGCGTCGGCCGCCTCGTCCAGCCGGGGGCCGGGGCGCATCATCAGGTCGAAGCGGGCCGATGCGAAGCTGCAGACCCGCCCGCGCCTGATGGCCGACATGGCCGACCAGCCGGGCCGCCCGGCCATGGCCGAGATTTCGCCAAGCGCCGACACCATCAGCACGTCGGGGTCGGCGCGCACCACGAATTCGGGGCTCATCTTGGGAAAGGGGCCCAGCGTGCCGGGCACCGCGTTGCCCAGCCCCAGGCGGGCCAGCGTTTCGCCGATGAAGGAGCTTTCGCTGGCCGCCGCCATGCCGCCGTGCACTTCGAAATACACGCGCCGGCCCTGCCAGCCGGCCGGCACGCGGGCCCTGGCGGCGTCCAGCCCGGCGTCGAGCTTGCGCCAGAAGGCTTCGCCGGCGCCGGGGCGGCCGGTGGCGCGGGCCACGGTCTCCATCACGCGGCGCATGTCGGCATGGGTCTTGGCGTCCAGCGCCAGCACCTTGATGCCCAGGCGCTCCAGCGGCTCGGCAGCGCGGCTGCGCGGGCGCAGCAGCACCAGGTCGGGCTTGAGCGCGACGATGCGCTCGATGTTGGCGTCGTCGATGCCGCCCACCTGCGGCAGCCCCTTCACCGACGCCGGCCAGTTGGCATGGCGGTCGATGCCGACCAGCCGGTCGCAGGCGTCCAGCGCACAGACGGTCTCGGTCAGCGACGGCATCAGCGACACGATGCGCCGCGCCGGTGCCTGCAGTTCCAGGGTGGTGCCCCGGTCGTCTTCCAGCCGGATGGCCGTGCCGGCGGCATGCGCGGCCGGGCCGAAGCCCAGCGCGACGAAGGCCGCGGCCTTGGCGACCCGACGGACGGTGGAAGACAGGAACTGGCGCGGGGCGGGGTTCGGCAGGGCGGAGGAGGTCATCGATCTGGCAGGCGGCGGGCAGGCGTTGGCCCGCCTATTGTCGCGGCGTGCGCAGGCGCAGCAGCCGCGCCGCCTCTTCCTCGCGCGCGTCGTCCACCTCGCGCATCACATGGCGCAGGTCGACCGGGCCGGCCTCCTGAACGAAGCTGCCGGTCAGCTCGGTCTCGGGGCGCAACTGGCCGCGTTCGTACAGGTGCCAGATCTCCTCGCCGTAGCGTGTGTCCAGCAGCACGGGCGCGAACTGGCCGAAGAAGTTGCGCAGATTCTCGACGTCGCGCAGCAGCATGCGCCGGGCGTGGTTGTTGCCCGCGGCATCGACCGCCTGCGGCAGGTCGATGACGACCGGACCGTCCTCGGCCAGCAGCACGTTGAACTCCGAGAGGTCGCCGTGCACGATGCCCGCGCACAGCATGCGCATCACCTCGCGCAGCAGGCTGGCGTGGTGGCGCATGGCATCCGCGGGCGAGAACATCACGTCGTTCAGGCGCGGTGCGGCGTCGCCGTTGGCGTCGGTCACCAGGTCCATCAGCAGCACGCCCTCCAGGAAATTGTGCGGCGTCGGCACGCGCACGCCGGCGGCGGCCAGCCGGTAGAGCGCATCGACCTCGGCGCTTTGCCAGATGGCCTCGGTCACCTTGCGGCCGAAGCGCGTGCCCTTGGCCATGGCGCGCGCCTCGCGGCTGTTCTTGACGCGGCGGTTCTCGGTGTAGTCGACGGCCTGCCGGAAGCTGCGCTTGTCGGCCTCCTTGTAGACCTTGGCGCAGCGCGTTTCTTCGCCGCAGCGCACGACGTAGACCATGGCTTCCTTGCCGCTCATGAGCTGGCGCACCACGGTGTCGATCAGGCCTTCGTCGATCAGGGCCTGCAGTCTTTGCGGTGCCTTCATGCGCGGTGCTCCCGGGAAATGGTGGGACGGGTGGCGAGGTAGGCCCGCAGGCTGTCCGTGCCGAACTGGTAAAGGCCTTCCTGCCGGTGCACGGCAAAGCCCAACTGGCGGTTGATGGCGAGCATCGGCGCGTTGACCTCCGCGTTGCTGGTGGAGATCAGTGTCAGCTCCGGGTGGCGCGAGCGCACCAGCCGCAGCATCGCGGCCTTCACGCCCTTGGCCAGGCCCTTGCCGCGCCAGTGGCGGGCCACGGCCGTGAGTCGCTGGAACATGCGGTCGGGGAACAGCTGGTTCCAGCTGGCGTCGCACACCGCGACGACCTCGTCGCCGTCGAGCAGCAGCACGAGGTAGTGTTCGCCGCCGCGGCGGTCGATCTCGGCGTACCACGCGAGGTAGTCCGCCATTTCATAGCGCATGGGCGCACGCTCCAGCGCACTGGTGGGCGCGTCGTTCAGCAACGTCGACAGCGCGGGCAGCAGTGCCGCGAGCCGCTCGACAGGCACGCGGCCGGCATGGATCTCGGCGCGCAGACCGTGCGCCGGCGCGAAGCCCTCGGTCTCCCAGCGGGCGAGAGCCTGCCAGTCGAGGCCGGCGAAGGTCGCGCGGTTCTCGATGCTGCGGTGCCTTTCCTGCGCTCCGATGGCGCGCAGGAATGCGTGGCCTTCGGGCAGGTGCGCCTTGACCGTCGCGGTGGTCTTGCCCTGTGTTTCCATGAACGCGAGCAGCGCGCCAAGCAGCGTGCTGGCCACGCCGCGGCGCTGATGCGATCGCAGCACGCCGCCCCAGGCATCGACGAAGGGCGCGAAGGATTCGTAGTCGGGCGTGTCCGCGCGGCGGATGCTCATGTTGAGGCTGCCGACGGGCTTGCCGTGCTCGCCGAGGGCCAGCACCCGGTGGACGGCGTGCAGCGGCGCGTTCTGCAGCACGCCGTGCCGGGTCTCGGCGTCGCTCGCCAAGGGTTCGTCGGGAAAATCTTCGGCGCTGCGTTGGCGCCAGCAGGCGAGGGCGGCACGCCACTCAGCCTCGGAAGCGCGCTGGGGATCGAAGAAAACAGTGGTTGCAACGGGCCGCGAATACGCGGCGTTGGCTTCGGACATGGTGTGCCTTGATTCGAAAGGGAACGGGTCGCGGCCGGCACATGCGTACTGGCGGCGGCGTTTGAATCGGGGCGGTTTGTCGCGGCGGCGAAAAGGCCGCGGGTGCCGGACCGGCCGTGCCCGTCAGGGGCACGTGCTGCGCGGGAGGCGCGTCAGCAAACGATCAGCGGGTGGGGTGCACGACAAACCGCACGATGGTGGGGGCGTGAATAGCAGTGTCTTCCATCGCGTACCTCCTTCTGTGGCTGTTTGTCGGAGCAGCGAATGTAGCGGGCTTGCCGTGCGCTGTGAAGTGGCGTGTGGTTTTTAGCGCATCCTCATTTGCGCATGCTGTGCACGAGCGAAGCCACCGCGGAAGACACGACGACAGCCGCCAGGAAGCCGCCCCATCCGCTCTTGCGCCGCAGGAAGTTGCTGATGAACACGCCGCCCGTGAGCAGCCAGATGAGCGGGCTGGAGCCGGCCAGGAAGGTCGTGACCACGTACAGCGCCTGGAACATCATGCTGGCGATCCAGCCGATGTGGGAGAGGGCGCCCGGCGCGGCGGGCGTCGATGTCGTGGCCGCAGGCTGTGCTGCTGGCGCCTGCTGAGTCTGCGCAGGCCGCGCCACGGCCGGCGGTGCGGCTTGTGCCCGGGCCGCCTCGCGCTGTGCCTTCTTCTCTTCGGCGATCTGCTCGGCGGTCTTCTCCAGAATTGGCGCTGGTGCCTGCGCGGGTTGCCACCATTCGGGCCAAGGCGCCTGCCCCGCGGCGGACTGCTTGCGGAACTGGCCTGCCGGCAGGCTGCGTTGCGACGGTTGCGTCTGCTGCACGGCCGGCGCGGTCGCCTTGCCGTCGCCATGCTTCGCAGCCAGCGCGCGAACGCGTTCCACATAAGGGGCGCCGCGCGCAGCATCGGTCATCGCGATGAAGTTGGCGTAGCCGCGCAGCGCACCGATCACGTCGCTGTTGCCGTTCCACCGCAGCCCCTGCGGTCCACGGCTTTCGGCCTGGTGCAGCACGGCGCGGAAGCGGCGCATCGTGTCGCGGTCGAGCGAGAGCTTGTCGTTCACCACGATGCCCGTCACATGCTGCTGCCGGTGCCGGCGCATCACTTGCTGCTTGTCGGGATGCACCGTGAGGCCTTCGCTGGCCACGATCTGCTTTACGCGCCACAGCAGCTTGGCTGTGTCGCGGCTGTGCGCGGGGCCGGCCGAGAAGCTCAGGTCGTCCGCATAGCGCGTGTAGCGAAAGCCGAGCTTGGCGGCGCTCGCGGCCAGCCGCGCGTCGAGGCGGCGGCACAGCAGGTTGGTCAGCATGGGGCTGGTCGGCGCGCCTTGCGGCAGCACGCGCTCGCCGCGCGCCACGAAGTAGCGGCGGCCGTCGAGCTGCACTTCGTCGGTAGGTGCCTCGGTGCACACCAGCGCAAGAAGGCTCGCCACTTGCGACGAATAGCCGAGCTGGCGGAACACGCCGCGCACGCGGCGCATGCCGATGGACGGAAAGAAGTCTTTCAGGTCGAGGTTGATCACCACGTCCTGCCCCACGTGAGGCGCGGCGTTGGTGAGGATCGAGCGGCCCGGCAGGAAGCCGTGCACCGCGTCGTGCACAGGCATCTTCGCGAGGATGTTGTCGAGCACCCAGTACTGCGCGCGCTTCATGCGCGGCATGGGCGCGGAAATGTGGCGTTCGCCGCCGCTCTTCTTGGCGATGGTGAAGCGCTGGTAGTGGCTCACGTTCGCCACGTCGCGGTGCCAGGCCAGGAAGCGCAGTTCGCCCAGGCCGATGCCCATCGCCTGCGCGAGATCGCCCGCGTGGTGCAGCGCGGGCAGGGCGTTGCGTGCCAGCACCTCTGCGTCGCTTTGCGCCTCGCCAAGGCCGCCCGACACACCTTCGCCCACGTACAGCAATTCGCGCTGGCGCCGCTCGTGCCAGGCGATCGCGCGCGCATGGCGGTCTTGTGCAAGGCGCTGGCGGGTTTCTTCGCGACGCTCGCGGGCCTTGGCCATGCGTTCCTTGCGCATGGTCTTCAGGGCCTTGTCGCGGTCCTCGATGCCGCGCAACTCGTCGCCCAGCTTGCTCAGTGCGGCTTGCAGTTCGCCTTCGCGGCGGATCAGTTGCACTTCGACCGTGGGCTGCGCCGCCTCCTGCGGCCAGAAGCCCAGGCGCTGCATTTCCTCGAGGATCACTTCCTGCTTCGATCCCTTGCGGATGCGCTCGTAGAGCTGCTCGCGCGTGAGTGCCGAATCGGGGATGGAAGATGCGGGGGGAGACTGCATGGTCATGGCGCTTCGCCACCGGCCGATGCACTGCAGAAGAAAAAATTGCGAACGAAGCGGGAATCTCGTCGAAGAGCCTCGGGACTGGAGGGCTCCACTCGACGCCGTAGGTGCACGGTGGCGCCGATGAGCTTCGAGGAAGCCGCACTGTTGTCGCGCCACCGTGCACCTACGGCACAGTGAAGAGACGTCCAGTGACGCTTGGGAAGTGCTGTGTGCGAGGGTGGCGATACGCCAACCGGATTGCAAGAGCCTTCCCGCTCCGTTCGCAAAAAGCAGTGTATCAGCCGATGCGGGCGGTCCTTTCCTGATCTGTCGTCGTTGTCGTTGCGTTCTGGACTGCGGTCGTGGCCGGCGAGGCCGACAGGCGCAGCGCGAGCATGTGCTCGCACGGCCCCTTGGTCATGCGGTGGCGCACGAAGTGGCTGCACTGGCATTCGCCCGACGCCACGCGCTGGTCGGTGTCGAGCTGCAGGCTCACCTGGTACTCGCGCTGGCCGGAGACGCTCTTGCACTTGCCGCTCAGCGCCAGGCCGCCGTCGGGCCGCGCCTGCGTCTTCACGTTGGCGATGCGGCGCGCGCGCACCAGTTCGGCGGCGGCCTCTTCCTCGGGGCTGGCGTAGCGCAGCTTGTCCATGGGCAGCGGCTCGCGGCTGAGTTCGCGCAGGCGCCACACGCCGTGGGCCAGGTCGTACACGACGCGGCCGGCCTGCACATAGCCGCCGAGCGCGGCATCGACCGTGAGGGTCGACAGCCCCGTGGCTGCGGCCAGTTCGGCGGTGGTGGCGCGCCAGCGTTCGCCCAGCGCCGCGAACACGCGCAGCTGGGTGTCGTGGTCGACCGTGTGGCGCGGCTGCAGCAGCTCGAAGTGGCCGTTGCGCGACCAGTCGTTGGCGGTCCAGCCCGAAAGGCCGAGCGTGAATTCCATGTCTGGCAACTGCGCCACCCAGAAGCTGGGCATGCCCGTGCCCAGCAGGTGCACGGTGAAGCCCTGCGCCACCGGCACCAGGCGTTCGAGCTGCAACAGCCGGCGCCGGCCCCACACGCGGATGTCGATGTCGGAGGTGGCGCTGTGCGTGGAGCGCGGGCACACCAGCTCGTGCCCCCAGGGCTCGAACAGGATGCGCACCGGCTGCCCCGGCCGCAGGATGAAGCGCAGCGAGCGCGGGCCCACGCGCTCCTTGCGCCGGCGCAGCACGAGGCAGATGTTGTGCACGTCCATCGGGTGCAACTGCAGCCGCTGCGCGGGCAGCAGCATCGCGCTGCTCACCTGCAGGAAGCCGCGCACCCAGCTGTCGGGCACGTCGATCTTCGGCTCGTGGAAGGCCGGGTCGTTGTCGCTCTGCACCTGGAAGCCGCCGGGGTCGATGGCCAGCCGCGTGGTCTTGTAGTCGCGGATCTTCTGGAACTCGTCGTACAGCGATTCCGAGTAGTCGACGTTGGTGGTGCCGAAGGCGTGGTCGCTCACCCGGTCGAAGACGTCGTGGCTGCACGAGAACATGCCGTAGCTCGACTCGTCCTGGCTGAAGCATTCGAAGAACACGCGGTCGGGGTGAACCGTGATCACCGGGTCGAGCACGAACCACGCTTCGCGATTGACCTTGTAGATGTGGTCGAAGTAGCTCTTCTGCGCGCGCAGGAAGGGCTGCAGCACGGCCGACTTGCGCTTGCGCAGCTCGGCCAGCTCGTCGCGAAGGGGCGCCATCTGCGCCTTCAGTTCGTCGCTGCGCGTCATGAACTGGGCGAGCAGTTCGCCTTCCTGCCCGGCCAGCCATTCGAGGTACGCGCTCTTGTCGCGCGGCTGGAAGCGCAGGTCGCCCACCACCACGTCGTGCAGGGCCGACATGCCCTCGCGGAACGGCAGGTGGCGGTTGATGTCGGCCACGAAGTGAACCGGCGCGCGAAGCGTGTCGGGCGCGAACTGCAGCGCGGTGCTGTCGGCCGTGTGCTGCGCGCCCGAGTGGCCGAAGTAGCGGTACTGGAATCTCATGCGGCGCTTCCTCCGCCCGGTGCGGCAGGCAGCGCGCGGCGCGGCGCGACGCTGCGTACCGGGGCGGTCTGCAGGGGGTTGTCGAGGTCGGGGAACTGCGACTGGATGCCGCGCAGCCCCGCCACGTATTGCGCGCGCTCGGTGATGGCTCCGGTGACGGCCTGCCGTGCGAACACGCGGGCGACGATGCGCGCGATATCTTCCGAATGCGCCGCCTGCGCCGCCAGGAACTGCATGACGCGCGCCTTGGCCAGCCGTCCGCGGTTGGCCTGCGACAGCACGCTCAGGAAGTAGGGCTCCAGCCGCGCGAGCACGTCGGGCTTCTGCCCGGCGGCCGAGGCCAGCCAGTTGGTCACGAACAGCTGCATGCCGGGCGACGGATGCTGGCTCAGCTGCAGCATGTAGGTGGTGACATCGGTCACGTCGAAATGCGTGGTGAGCAGTTCGCGGCCCAGCCGCTGCGCGCCCGCGTCTTTGTGGTCGCACAGGCGAACCAGCAGCGCGGGCGTCCACTGCGGCGCGCTGCCCTGCGCGCCGAACCACTGGCGGGCCCAGTCGCGTGCGTCGTCCCAGCGGCTGTCGAACATGCGCAGCGCGTCGCCGAGATTGGCCAGCGTGCGCTCCGGCTGCGCGGCGAGCTGGTCCATGGCCCAGCGGCGCGCGGCGGCGGTGTCGACGAGGCCGAGGCTCGCGGTCTGCAGCACGTCGAAGCCCTGCGGGTCCTGCTGCGGCAGCAGCCATGCGCCGAGCTGCTGTGCGCCCTTGCTGCGCGCTTCGAGCAGGCGCAGCGTCACGGCGGGTTCGCCGCGGCGCGTGTGCTCGGCGAGCGGGCCGCGCAGCCATTGCAGCAGGGCGTCGAACACGCCCTCGGCGGCTTCGGCGCGGAACAGCTCGTCGCGCAGCATCGGCATCAGCGCCGCGCCGAAGGCCGGGTGCTGCGGCAGCAACTGCGCGAGCTTGGGCGCCACGGCCGCGCGAACCGGCGCCATCGGACTCGCGCAAAAGGCCGCGAACAGCTCGGGCTGGCCGAGCAGCGTGTCGTCGGGCAATGCGGTGAAGAGCCGTACGCCCGCGCCGCGCAGGCGCGCATCGTCGGACTGCAGCAGACGGGTGAGCACGGCCACCGGCAGGCCTTGTACCGAGGCGGGGTGCAGCAGGAGCCATTCGGCCGCTGTCGCCACCACCTCGGCCGCGGGGTGGTCGAAGAGCGCAAGCAGTTCCGGCAGCGGCGCCTTGGCTGCCGCGGTTTGCAGCAGGCCTTGCAAGGCCCACTGGATGTTCTCGCAGATGGCGGGCAGCTCGGGTGTTTCCGCATCGCTGGCCGAAAGCCACGCCAGCAACTGGACGCAGAGGGCATCGAGCGTGGAAAGGTTCGACGCCGCCGCCTGCAGGAGCAGCCGCGAGGCGCGGCGCACCTCGGCGTCGGCCGATGTCAGCAGCATCAGCAGGAGGTCGACCTGCTGGCTGTACAGGCCCGGATCGCGCGCGATGCACTCGAGCGCATAGGCTCGTGCCTCGGCGAGCGGGGAGCGCAGCAGCGCAGGCAGCCATTGCATGGGCGCGGTGCCCGCCGCGATGCGCTGGCGCGCGATGGCGAGCGCGAAACGCGCGGTGTCTTCCCAGCTGCTGGCGAGCAGGCCCCACACGGCGGGCGCGTCCAGCGCTTCGCAGAAGGGCTTGTTGTCTTGCAGGGCGCGGGCGGCAAAGGCATGCACAGCGGCGCAGCGGCCTTGTTGCATCAGTTGCAGCAGGGCTTGCGGATGGCGGTCCCAGCGTTCCGGCCAGGCTTCGGTGCGGTCGAGGCGTTGCGTGGGCAGCGGGCTGTGGCGGCGCCAGCGCAGGCCGCCGCGCTGGGCTTCCCATTCGGCGTCGTGGCGGTGCAGCAGTTGCATCAGCACCAGCCAGCTGCTGTAGGGGCCGGTGTGCCAGCGGCCGGGTTCCTCGCTCCAGCGCGGGTCGCGCTGCTGGCCGGCGGTGCCGGCTTCGGCATCGTCGGCGGCGAGCAGCACGCCCATGGCCAGCTGCAGCCAGCTGGCCTCGTCGGCCGTGCCCGCCAGCGCCAGCCGGCGCAGGCTGCGCCAGGTGCGGCGGCGCAGGTAGTCGCGTGTGCGCTGGCTGTAGGCCAGGCGGCTGTCGGGCCGCACGATTTCCTTCGCGATCTCGACATAGCGGCCGTTCGCCATCGCCCATCGCCCGCCGGAGCGGAAGGCCGCGCGCTGCGTTTCGAGACGCTGGTGCAGCACGCCGAGCAGCGCATAGTCGCCCGCGAACTCCGCGCCCTTGTAGAGCCGACGCCATGCGCGGAAACTGCCGGCCGCGAGCTGCAGCGTCCGAGCGATCTCGCGCAGCGCCGCGTGCACCAGGCTGTCGGCTGCGGGGCCTTCGAGCAACGACATGTCGAACAGCTGCTCGACCCACGCCGCGAATTTCAATCCGTTCCACAGCGCGGTGTCGGACAGGTGCTCGCGCAGGCGGGGCATGGCCTGTTCGAGCGGCAGCTCCAGCAGCCCGGCCCAGGCACGGCGCAGCGCGGCGGGCCAGTCGTCTGCAATGCGCGCCATTTCGCTGGCGCGCTGGTCCTGTGGCCACAGGCTCAATGCCGCCCAGCGAGCCGCGCGCGTGATCACCGGCGTGCGACCCCGCTGCGACAGCTCGCGCATCGCCTCGAAGGCGCCGCCGTCGCCGCAGCGGCCGATGGCCCAGGCAATGCAATAGTCGAGCATCGGCTCGCCGGTCTCGATGAGGTCTATGAGGCGCGGCACCGCGGCGGCCAGCCTGCGTTCGCCGATACGCCACACCACGCGGCTCTGGCGCACCGGCGGCAGCAGGCGCCAGGCGTCGGGGTGGAGGCTCGCGAGCAGCACGGCGTCGCCAGGATGCGCAAGTGCGGTGGGGGCCGGCAGTGCAGCCGGGGCACTTGCAAGCGGGGTGCCTTCGATCGTGTAGCCCTGCGCGATCTGCGCCGCCACGGCCTGCTCGAAGGCGGCGGTGGCGGCATCCAGCGGCAGCGGCGATGGCGTGTAGACCGTTTCCTTCCACTGCTGGCCGTCGCGGCTGGTGCTCACGTGCACCACGTGGCCCGGGGCTTGCGGCAAGGCAAACAGTTCCACCGTGCTGAAGCCGGTGGCGCCCAGCGCGCCCGGCTTCATGCGGATCAATTTCTCTGAGCGAATGCGCTTCACGCGGAGGCCTCCCTGCCTTCGGGTTGGATGCTTGTGCTTCTTGTGCCGCCGAGCATCTTAGCGGGCATGGACGCTCGCCGGCCGTGTGTAGCATGCTGCGCGACAGGCATCTTCTCCAACAGGCAGGCAAAGAGCGCGATGGCGAATACGGAACACTTACAACAGTCGAGTTTTCTCTACTTCACGGGGCAAGGGTCGGACAAGGTCTACCAGGTTCATCTGCGCCCGAAGGACGACGGCTGGGTCGTCGACTACGGCAACGGAAGGCGCGGCGGCACGCTCGCCACCGGCACCAAGACCAGCAGCCCGCTCGCCTACGAGGCGGCGCTGAAGATCTACGAAAAGGTGGTGAAGGAGAAGACCTCCAAGGGCTACACGCCCGACCAGTCCGGCGCGCTCTACACCTCGACCGAGCTTGCCGGCCGCGTGAGCGGCGAGCTGCCGCAGCTGCCCACGCTCATCCCTGAGGAACAGGTGGCGCGCTACCTCGACGACCCCGGCTGGGGCCTGCAGGAAAAGGCCGATGGCGAGAACCGCATCCTGCTGATCGAAGACGGCACGGTGCGCGGCACCAACCGGCGCGGGCTGTTCGTCGACATACCGCAGGCGTGGGTCGGCACCGCCGGCATGGCCGCCGGGCGCACGGTGATCGCGGGCGAGCACGTGGGCGACGCTTTCCTGGCCTTCGACCTGCTGGAGCTGGCCGGGCAGGACCTGCGCGGCGCGCCCTTCATCGAACGCTTCGGCCATCTGCGCAAGGCTGCGCCGTCGGTGCCGTGGATCACGGTGCTCGCGCTCGAGCTCGACGCCGAGGGCAAGCGCAGGCGCGCCGCCGAACTGCTGGCCGCGCACGGCGAAGGCTATGTGCTGAAGGCGCTCGACGCGCCGTTCGCCGCCGGCCGCAGCAGCGCCAGCCTGAAGTTCAAGTTCAACCAGAGCGCGACCTGCGAGGTGCTTCGCGTGAATGCGCAGCGCTCCGTGGCAGTGGGCCTGCGCGACGAGACCGGCGCGACGATCGACCTCGGCAACGTGACCGTGCCGCCCGGCGAAGCGCTGCCGGCCGTGGGCGCGCTGGTCGAGGTGCGCTACCTGTACCGCTATGCCGGCGGCAAGTTCGAGCAGCCCGTCTACAAGGGACAGCGGCCCGACATGACGCCGGCCGACGCCGTGCTTTCGCAAGTCACGCGCATCAAGGACCGCGGCGCCGCGCTCGAGGAAGACGGCGAGGCCTGAGGCGCGTCAGTCGAACGCCGCGCGCAGCCGGGCCGCGAGCCGGTTCGCCTCGATGGCGCTCGCGATGTTGGTGAAGCCCATCAGCAGCCCTTCGTCGCCGTTCGCCGCGATGCGCCGGCCCGACAACGGCTGGCAGTTCAGCCCGGCCTGCTGCGCGCGTCGGGCCAGTTCGGCATCGCCGTGGCCATGTCCGTCGAAGCGGGCGATCAGGTGCATGCCGCCGCTTTTCAGATCGATGCGAACCGCATGGCCGAAAGCCTTCAGCAACGCCGTGGCGAGCATGCTTCGTCGGCGCGCGTACAGCAGCCGCATCTTCTTCAGGTGGCGCGAGAAGTGGCCCTCGCGCATGAAGTCGGCCACGATGGCCTGTGTGAGCTGCGGGCTGCCGTTCGAGCCGATGCGCGCGGCTTCCTCGAAGCGCGCGCGCAATGACTCCGGCACCACCAGGTAGCCCAGCGCCAGCCCCGGGTAGAGCACCTTCGAGAAGCTGCCCGCATACAGCACGCGGTCGTTGCCGTCCAAGCTCTTGAGCGCCGGCAGCGGCGGACCGGCGTAGCGGTATTCGCCGTCGTAGTCGTCCTCGACGATCCAGGCATTCACCTTGGAAGCCCACTCAAGCAACTGCAGCCGCCGCGCCAGCGACATCGACACGCCCAGCGGCGCCTGGTGCGAGGGCGTGACGACAGCCATGCGCGCGGCCGGCGCCTTGCGCAGGCCGCGCGCGACGACCAGCCCCTCGTCGTCGACCGGCACGGGCACCGTGCGCTGGCCCGTGTGGCGCAGCACCTCCTGTGTCGGCGGAAAGCCCGGGTCTTCGATCCACACGCGGTCGTCCTTCTTCAGCAAGGTGCGCGCAACCAAAGCGAGCGAGGCGCGATAGCCCGCCGTCACCAGCACTTGCGAGGGATGGCAGGCCACGCCGCGCGACACCCGCAGGTAGGCCGCGATGGCCTCCCGCAGCGGCGCGAAGCCAGCGGGGTCGCCATAGAACATGTCGGCCGCGCCGGTCGCTCGCATGCGCCGCGCGGCCAGGCGCGACCACAGCTTGCGCGGGAAGGCGTCGAGCGACGGAATGCCGAGCTGCAGTGGCGGCGGCTCGCCCGGCTGCATGAGTCCGCCGATCGCGGCGGTCGTCTCGGCGCGCCGGGATTCACGTCGCGCCTGGCGCTGCGGCGGCAGCGACGGCGACACCACCGTGCCCGCCTGCCCGTGCGACGAGAGATAGCCTTCGCCGGCCAACTGGTTGTAGGCCGCCTCGACGGTGCCGCGCGCCACGCCCAGTTCGCTGGCGAGGCTGCGCGCCGACGCCACCCGGTCGCCGGGCCGCAGCGTGCCTTGCTCGATGGCGCTGCGGTAGCGCTCGTAGATCTGCCGGAACAGGGGCGTCGTCCTGGCGCGGTCGAGCGTCGGGATGTTGCCGGCGGGGGTGTTCTCGCTTGCCATCATGGCCCAGTCGTTTTGTGGATTCTTGGTTCTTTCGGGTGAGTCATCGTAGGCCTAAGCTCGTTCCATGAACAGCTTGAAGGAAGTCATGCGATGAGCGAGAAAGTATTTCTGGCGGGTGCGACCGGGGCCGTGGGCTCCGCGCTGATTCCGCTGCTGAGGAACGCGGGCTATGCCGTGTACGGCAGCACGCGGCGGGCCGGCCGGGCCGCAGAGCTGGAGGCGCGGGGTGTGCATCCGGTCGTCGTCGACGTGTTCGACGCGGCGGCCTTGAATGCGGCGCTCGTGCGCATCGCGCCCTGGGGCGTGGTCCACCAGCTCACCGATCTGCCGAAAGACCTCGACCCGAAGCGCATGGCCGAGGCCGCCGTGCTCAATGCGCGGGTGCGCACCGAAGGCACGCGCAACCTCGTGGCCGCCGCGACGGCGGCGGGTGCAAGGCGGCTGGTGGCACAAAGCATCGCCTGGGCCTATGCGCCCGGCGCGAAACCCTTCACCGAAGACATGCCGCTCGACCTGGACGCGGAGGACGCGCGCCGCGTCAGCGTCGACGGCGTCGCCGCGCTGGAGCAGGCAGTGCTGGGCGCGCGGGGCATGACGGCCACGGTGCTGCGCTACGGCCAGCTCTACGGACCGGGCACCTCGACCGCCGAGCCCAAGGGCGCGAGCCCGCTGCATGTCGAGGCTGCGGCCGTGGCGGCGCTGCTGGCATTGCAACGTTCGGAAGGCGGTGTCTTCAACGTTGCGGAGGACTGCGACGAAGTCAGCAGCGAGAAGGCGAAGCGGGCGCTGGGCTGGCGCGCGGATGCACGGCTGCCGCAAGAGGCAGTGCGATGAATGCGATGTCGCCTTTGCTGCGGCGGCACAGCGCGGCCCTCGGCTTCGGCGCGCTGGCCGTCGCCGCGGCGGGCTGGGCGCTGCTGCCGCACGCGGGCAGGCAGTCGGCCGCCCGGTTCATCGACGACATCTGCAGCACGGTGAGCCGGCCGATGTTCGCCTCGGCACCGCCAGTCGAGGGTTCGGGCGCGGCCGCGCGGCCGAGGACTTCGGTGAAGGTGATCTCGTGCGAGGCGCTGCCGCATGTGCCCGGCAAGTCCGTCACCACGGCCATCGTCGACTTCCCGCCGATGGCCTATTCGCCGGCCCACCGACATCCGGGTTCTGTGACCGCGATCATTCTCGAAGGCAGGGTGCGTTCGCAACTGGCCGGCACGCCGCCCGGCGACTACCGAAGCGGCGAGACCTTCTTCGAGCCGCCCGGCACGCTGCACCTGTTTGCCGAAAACCCCGATCCGGTGAGGCACGCGAAGCTGGTGTCGGTGTTCGTGACCGAGGCGAATTGCGGGCCGCTGGTGCTGCCGCCCTGAACGGCGGCGACGCCGCTCAGTCCTGCGCCTCGAATGCCGCGTGATACGCGACGGTGCCGGCAGGCATCGGCCCGCTGAAGCACAGCGCCTGGAAGTACTGTGGCGGCACACCCGGATACACCAATGCCGGCGTGGCCGCGAAGCCGAAGCGGCCGTAGTAGCCAGGATCGCCCAGCACCACGCAGCCGGCCGCACCGATGCCGCGCAGCGCGGCCAATGCCTCGTGCATGAGGCGCGAGCCGATGCCTTTTGCCTGGAGCGCCGGCGCCACGGAGATCGGGCCCAGCCCGTACCAGCCGGTCGTGCCGTCCGAAATGCGCACGGGCGACACCGCGACATGGCCGACGATCCGATCGCCGTCTTGCGCAACCAGCGAAACGCTCAGTTGCCCCGCGCGCCGCAGCGCGTTGACGATGAATTGCTCGGTATGGCTGGAGTGTGGCGCTTCCAGAAAGGCCGCGGCGGTCAATGCCTCGATGGCGTGCGCGTCGGATGGCGCTTCGTTTCTCATGTCGATCTTCATGGGCTCATTCTTCCCGTGTTCAGCGCACCCGGTCGCCGTCGCGCACCGATTCCACCGTGCCGTTGTAGAAGCGCACGATGCCCAGGAAGCTGCCCTGGCCGCGGTTGTACACCCAGTCTTCCATCGGCACGCATTGCTGCGTAAGCACCTGCTGCGCTGGGCCGCCGGGGTAGGGCGAAAGCACCCAGGCGACCTGCGGGCGCGGCACGCAGACGAATTCCTTGGACACCGGCTCGCCGCATTTCTGCACGACAGAGAACTTGGAGTCGCCCACGCCGGAGAGCATGCCGCCGCAGCTCAGCGACTGGGCGGATACGCCCGCGCCGTACAGGAGTGCGGCAATGCAGAAGAAGAGGGAGAAGGCGCTCGCGGCGGTGGTGCGCATGGGGTGCAGGGGAGGCTGTTCAGCCTGGGACTTTAGCCGCCGCCTGAAGTTCAGGGGCTTTTCCTTTTCCCTTTGCATGGCCCTTCGCGGCCCCGATGTCAATCGGACAATTCTTCCCGGGCACCTGCGATGACACCGAGCCCGCCGAAGCCTCGCGGTCTTCAGAATCCTGCGACGACCCGGGCCGCCAGAGCCTGCTGCATCCACCAGGAGACGACAACATGAATCATCGGCAGTTTTCGCTGTTCCGCCTGCTTCGCATGGCGGCCTTGTCCGCGCTCTGCGCGCTCGGCGCCATCGCAGCACCCGCGCTGGCGGCCTACAACCAGAGCCTCACGCGCACGCTGGATGCCGGCCAGATCTACGGCAAGGCTGCGGCCAACAACACGCATGCCTTCCTCGGCATTCCCTTCGCGCAGCCGCCGGTGGGCAACCTCCGGTGGCGCGCGCCCCAGCCGCCCGTGCCCTGGAGTGGCTCGCGCGCTGCCACCACGCTGGCCGGCATGTGCGCGCAGGTCGGCAACCCCTTCGGCGAGCCCGACCCCGCCACTTTCGGCCAGCCCGTGGGCAGCGAAGACTGCCTCTACCTGAACGTGTGGCGCCCCAACTCCAGCGCCGACAACCTGCCGGTGTTCTTCTGGATCCACGGCGGCAGCAACACCAAGGGCACGGCGCGCGACCCCAGCTACGACGGCGCCTACCTCGCGCAGAAGGCCAACATGGTGGTGGTGACGGTGCAGTACCGCATGGGCATGCTGGGCTGGCTCAACCATCCGGCGCTGAAGACCGGCAACGCGCTCGACGACTCGGGCAACTTCACCACGCTGGACCTGGTGCGCGCGCTCGACTGGGTCAAGGCCAATGCCGGCGCCTTCGGCGGCAACCCCGGGCAGGTGACGGTGGCGGGCCAGTCGGCAGGCTGCATCAACACCTGGGGCCTGCTGCAGTCGCCGCTGGCGGCGGGCAAGTTCCACCGCGCGCTGTGCATGTCGGGCATTCCCAATGCCTATCCGCCGGTGGTGGGCACGCTGGCGGCCGAGTCGCTGATCGACAGTCTGCTGGTCGACACCGGCCGCGCATCGACCATCGCACAGGCCACGGCGCAGCGCGCGTCTATGAGCCAGGGCGACATCGCCGCGCTGCTGCGCAACGCCACGGCGGCGCAGATCATGAAGTTCACGCCCAGCCCGGTGGTGCCCGGCCACTTCACCGACGGCACGGTGATTCGCGCGAGCGGCCTGCCGGGCCTGCTGCTGGGCGACTACAACAAGATGCCGATCATGATCGGCTCGACGCACGACGAGGGCTCGTACTTCGCCTTCCTGTTCGGCATGGGCCAGCCGACGCAGCAGGAGTTCTGGAACCTCGCCAACTACGCGGCACCGGGCACCGTGACCTTCAACCAGCTCATCAAGCCCGAGTTCCGCCCCATCTACACGCAGACTCACGAGGCGCTGACCTATGCGCTGGACAACGTGATCGACAACGTCATCCGCGTGCTGCGGCTGCAGAACGGCGACATCTACCGCTACAACTACAACTGGGACGACACGCCCCAGCCCTGGAAGGACACCTTCGGTGCGTTCCATGCGATCGACGTGGCGGCGCTGTTCGGCAATTTCGTGACCGACCAGCCGAACTTCTCGCGCTTTGCATGGAGCACGGCCAACGCCTCCAGCCGCAAGGCACTGTCGGACAAGTTCATCGACTACACGGCCAGCTTCGCGCGCTATGGCGCGCCCACGCGGCTGTTCGACGGCAAGGCGCCGTGGACGGGTTGGACCAACTTCGTCTGCCTGCTGTGCAACAAGCGGATGATCTTCGACAACCAGTCGTACATGTCGCCCGACGACTACCTGTTCTTCTGGCCCCGCTATTCGCTGCTGTCGCCGCAGCAACGCGACTTTCTTTTCCAGCAGCTGGATTTCAACGCGCTGCCCGATTCGGTCGACCCGCTGCGCAGCGGGCCGCGCTGAAGCAGACCCCGCTACTGGATGATGCCGTGGCGCACCGCGTAGAGGACCAGCTCGGCGGTGCTGGCCACGCCCAGCTTCTCGAGGATGTTGGTGCGGTGCGTACTCACGGTCTTCACGCTGATCAGCATCTCTTCGCCGATCACTGTGAGCGACATGCCCTTGAGCATCATCAGCATGATCTGGTGCTCGCGCACCGTGAGGCGCTGATGGGCCGGGCGTTCGTCGCGGCCCTCGAGCTGGCCGCTGACCAGCGGCGCGGCGCGAGCGCTCAGGTACTGGCCGCCGGCCGCCACGCGGCGGATGGCGCGCACCAGTTCGGCGGGCTCGGCGTCCTTGGCAATGTAGCCCCGCGCGCCGCCCTGGATGGCGACCAGCGCGTACTGCTCCTCCGCGTACATCGACAGCATCAGCACCGGCAGTGAAGGCTGCGCCGCGCGGATCGACGCCAGCACTTCCAGCCCGTTGCGGCCCTCCATGTTGATGTCCAGCAGCACCACGTCGAAGCGGCGCTGGCGCACCTGGGCCAGCGCCTCGGCGCCGTTGGCTGCCTCGCCGGTGGTGCGGATGTCGGTTTCGTCCAGCAGCAGGCGCTGCAGCCCGGAGCGGAAGATGGTGTGGTCGTCGACCATGAGGATGTCGATCACCGGTGCGCCTCTTTCTTCCTCAGAGCAGCGGGGCGCGCAGCGCGAGGCGCGTGCCCCGGCCCGGTGCCGATTCGATGCGCAGCTCGCCGCCGATCTCTCTTGCCCGCTCGCGCATGCTCAGCAGGCCCAGCGCGCTGCCGCCGGGCGTGCGGGTGTCGAAGCCGCAGCCGTCGTCGTGCAGCTCCAGCACCAGCTGGGCGCCTTCCACGCGCAGCGTCACGCCCACGTGCGAGGCCTTCGAATGGCGCGACACGTTGGTCAGGCCTTCCTGGAAGATGCGGTAGACGGCCGTGGTGTGGCGCGGCAGCAGCCGCGGCGTGGCGGTGCCGGTGTCGAGCGCATGCGGCACGCCGGAGCGGCGCGTGAAGGCGTGCAGCTCGTTCGCCAGCGCCACCGACAGGTCGAGGTGGTCGAGCGCGCTGGGGCGCAGCGCCTCGGAGATCTGCTTGACCGTGTCGATGGTCTGCTGCGTGAGCGCGATCAAGTCCCGGGTGAGCGACTGCATCTCGGGGTTTTCTGCGCGGCGCTGGATGCGTGTGGCGTCCATCTTGATGGAGGTCAGCATGCCGCCGAGCACATCGTGCACGTCGCGCGCCATCGCCAGGCGCTGTTCTTCCAGCTTGTTGGCGGTGTAGGCGGCCAGCGCCTGCAGCTGCTCGCGCGAGCGCTTGAGCTCTTCCTCGTTGCGCACGCGGTCGGTCACGTCCACGCCGACGCCCATCACCGCGGGCCGGCCGCGATAGGTGATGCGCGTGCCGTGCACCTCCACCAGCCGCACGCTGCCGTCGCGGTGCAGTCCGCGCGTGATGAAGTGCATGCTGGGCGGCTGCTCCGCCAGACGGGCGCGGATGCGCGAGCGCACCACTTCCAGGAAGTCGGGCGGCACGATCTGCGCGAGCGACATGCCTGTGGCTTCCTGCACCGTGTAGCCCGCAATGGCGGCCCAGGTGGCGTTGCAGTAGACGAAGCAGTCGTCCTGAATGACATAGATGCCCGCGACCATCTGCTCCACGATGGTGTGGAAGGGCATGTCCGGCAGGCTGTTGTCTCGCTCCAGGTCTGTCACTTGTTCTTTGAGGGGGCGGATGGCGGCTTCATGATAGGGCGACGGCCTGCCAGTGGCCGTGCAATGAGCGCGCCCTGCGGGTTTGCGAGACGCGGGGTTGCCCGAAGGCGTTGCCGGAAATGTCCGATGGCGGCCCCCAGGCATGCGGGGTGGCGGCTGACACGCGGGCGCTGCCCGCGATGCGAGCATCGAGGCTCGACTACCAAATTTGGAGGATCACCCGATGACCAGAAAAATCATGATCGCGCTTGCCGCATCGCTCACCTTGCTCGCCGCCGGCACCGCCAACGCCCAGATCGGCAAGGCCGCATCGGACGCGACCGATGCCGCCAAGCACAAGATCGACGAGAAGCGCGCGGACAGCGACGCCAAGAAGAGCGGCCCGGTGGGCAAGGCCGTGAACAACGTCAAGTCGGGCTATCACAAGAACCGTTCGAAGAATTCGGCCGAGAAGGCGAAGAAGGCCCTGAAGGACGCGGGCTGAGCCTTCGTCAGGCCTGACGCGGCTGGATCAGCGGATCGAGTTCCGCGCGCAGCTGCCTGATGGCGATTTCATGGCGCAGCGTCTGCGGCCCCCGGCCGTAGGTGCCGGCCTTGCGGATGAGCCGCAGCTGTTCGCGCTGCAGCCTCGTCTTGAGCCGCCTGGCGCGCCAGCCGTAGGTCCAGCCCATCTCGCGGCGCACCTTGTAGCGTTGCATGGGCGCGCCCAGCCGCACCCATTCGTCGTCGCTGATCAGTTCGCGCTCGGGCACGAAGACGGCCGCGAGCGCATGCAGGTAGGTGCCGTTCTCGCGCGCGGCCACATGCCAGATCAAACCGGCCGCAATCATCACGGGGATGCCTTTGACGAACAGCAGCACGGCCATTTCGCCGTAGCCGTTGTCGAACAGGTCTTCCAGGAACGGCGAGTTCCAGATGAAGTGCATTGCCCACGCAAGCGCGAAGGCCAGCAGCGCCGCCGCCACCCGCACCACCATCGGCCGTTCGGGGTGCAGCAGGAACCAGGCGATGCCGAAGGACGCGATGGTGGTGTAGGCCGCATGGCTCCACAGCCCGCTCATGAGCCCGCGGGTGAGCAGGTTGAGGAACACCGGATAGACCTGGTTCTCCAGCGGAAAGTGCATGGAGGCGTTGACGGTGTAGCTCAGGTTCTCGATCACCTGGAAGCCCAGCCCCGCCAGCGCGCCGACGATGAGCACCGAGAGGTAAGTCTGGAACTGGTTGCGCGCGACCAGCACCAGCAGGATGACGCCCGCGATCTTCAGGAACTCTTCCGTGATCGGCCCGGCGATGGCCGGCCCCCACACCGCCACGAAGTCGGGCGATATGAGCTTGGCGCACAGGCTCTGGATCGCGATGTTGGCCGGCGCCGCGAAGTAGACCGCGCCCATGCCGCCCCACGCGAAGGCCAGGATGAACGCCTCCGGCGGGTGCTGCTCGAGCAGGTCCAGCGTGCGAAAGGCCGCCAGGAAAAGCAGCGTGTAGAGCCCCCACACCAGCAGCCCCAGGAAGGCCGTGACGGGCACCACGCGGAAACCCATCGAGAACATGCTCACCGTGTAGAACAGGCCGTTGACGATCAGCGCCGCCAACACCCAGAACGCCGCGCGCTGCGGCTGGAAGAAAGAGTCGGTGCCGACCGGCCATGCGGCCTGGTCCTTGTCGAAGATCGGGGCGTTGATGCTCATTCCTTTGGTGCTTCCAGGTCCATCGAGTCCAGCATGGCACGGGCATCCGCCAACGCATCGTCGAGGCCGTCGTTCGGGCCGTAGAAGTCGATCTGCACGAGCGACTTGCGCCGCAGGTCGACCACCTGCCAGAAACGGCCCGCGAGCTTGGAGCCGTAGTAGGCGAAAGTCTTGCCCTGCAGGCCCCAGGAGGTCACGAAGTCGGACACGTCGCCGTCGATGGTCAGTCCCTGGCCGCGCTCCATGAGCCGCTGCTGCCGCACCAGGGGCCCGTCGGGACCGCCCGCCCAGGGCTCCGTCGTCACCAGGAACTTATGGCCGCCCTTGAGCAGCATCAGCGACCGGCCGGCCTTGGAGCGCGCGACGTCCATCTGCCATCCATCGGCCGGCACGAAGCGCGCCTGGCCTGCGTCGATGGTTTCCCCCGCGGCCAGCGGCCGGGCGCCGGGGGTGTGGCGATCCCAGAAGGTCAGGCCGCCGACGTAGGCGGCAATGGCGAGAAGAACCGCGAGCGCGCCGGGCCAGGTGCGGTAGGGGATTCGGCGGGAGGGCTCGTGCATGGCTGGATCGTGCCATATGGTTGCACGAGGTTCAGGGCGCTGGTGCGTCGATGAGTGCGCTTCGAACGAACTCGAGCATCCGTGCCCACGAGTCGCTTCGCGCCCAAGCCGTTCCTTCAGGCGTGCCGCCCGCGATCATTTCTTCCCCGGACACGGGATGCCTGAAATTCAGCGTGGTCGTCGGCCCGTTGGGCCAGCCGATGCTGTGGCCTGCGTTCTCGTAGCGCAGGTGTTCGGCGCGGTGGCGGAAGTTGTTCCGTTGAAAGCGCCGGACGGCGAATTCCGTCAGTTCTGTCGATGGCCACAACTGGTCGTCGAGGCCGGAGATCATCAGTACCGGGCCATTGATTCTTTCCACCGCGATGCCGGTCCGTTCCTCTGCGGAATAGCTGCCGGAAAACGGCAGCTCCTTGCCGCCCAGCGTCCAGGCGCTGAAGCCGTTCTCCGGGTACGCGCCATGCACGATGCCGCTGGGCACATACGCGACGACAGCGCGGATGACCGGATGGTTCGCGCCGAGCAGCAACGCCAGTTCGCCGCCGCGCGAGACGCCGATCACGCCGATACGATCTGCCATAACTCCCGGCTGAGTCGCCAGCCACTGCAGCGCGGTGCCGAAGTATTCGAGGGGGATGCGATCCAGCGTGGGTGGCAAACCCTCGGCCGCGAAGTAGGCCAATGCCAAGGTCACATAGCCGTGGGATGCCATCAGCGCGGCCATCTCGTGCGACTACTCGATGCCGCCGCCTGAACCTCCCAGTACCAGCAACGCCGGGTGCGGGCCCGCACCCGGCGGCTCGAACAACTTGCCCACGAGTCCGTTGGCGTCGACTGCCCGCGAAGTCACGCCGGTGCCCAGGTACACGCGCCGGATCGCATGGGAGATCGAATGCCGGCCATCCGTGCTTTCGGCCGTCAGCGTAGTGGTGAGCGGGTCGTCGCTCAGGCCCGGCACCGCTGCGGCACGCTCACCGGTGATCGGTACGCGGGACCAGAACAGTCCCATTGCATCCACGTTGCCATACGAGCCCGAGATCGGCGCCTGCGCGAGAAGGTCGATCACGCCGGAGGCGTCCGCCTCGAAGGTGGCTTCGGAGAGGAACACCGTGTCCTTGAAGCGATTGCCGAGCTTCAGGACGACCGCCTCGCCGGGCACGGCGCCTCGAACGCGGATCTCCAGCGATTGGTCCACGAGGCATTGCGTTGGCAACGGATCGAACTTCATCATCTGTTCGTGGCTCCCTTGCAGTTCAGGATCGCGGCCCGCGCAGCTTCGCGATGCCGAAGCCCACCACCACCGCCGCGCAAAGAAAGGCCGGCAGCGTCAGCCACACCGACCGCGTGTACCAGTAAGTACCCAGGCCGGCGCCAGCCGCAACGAAGATGCCGACCCATTCGAGCAACGGATCGAGCCAGCTCTTGGGCTTGGCGGGCGTTTGCGCGGGTCGGGGCGCGGCTGGATCCTGCCTCGGCTTCTTCCTGTCGGCCTGCGGGAAGAGACTCTTCAGTGCCTCCGTGGGCCAGGGCCCCGCTTCGGTCGTCCCGGTGCCGGCCAGCAGCCACACGGGGTTCGCGTCATGCCGAGACAGGTCTTTGGCCAGCTGCTTCATCTCGCCGCTCGCCGCATCCGGCCCGTCGATGGCCGCGAGACTGGCGCGCAGCCATTGCTCGCTGTCGGCTGCGTCGGGCAACCCGCTGGTTCGCAGCAGCAGATGGTCCGCGAAGCCATGCGCGATGAGTTCCGTGAAGCCGTCGTAGATGGGGCGGTAGCGCTCGCCGACCGCGGTCACGATGGCTTCGCGCCGGCTTGCCAGCCTTGCCAACGCAGTTCGCTTGTCCGTCACGAGGTAGGGGTAGGTGGCCTCCGCGCCGAAGTCGTCCATGCACTCCGCGCGGTCCACGGTGGCGTCTTCGTCGTCGATGTCGTACTCGTCGATGAACTTCGCGTGCCGGATGTCGTCCGCGCTGAAGAGCGCGCGCCAGAACAGCGGAAAGAACGCGTTGGCCTCCAGTTCGCCGCCGTGGCCGAAGAAGCCGCGCCACTCGTTGCGGCTGCCTTCGGGCATGCGGGGCAGGCTGGAGCTGGACAGGAAGACGGGGTGCGACATGGATTCCTTTCCTGGTGGCGGCGCGAGGCTGCGTAGATTACTTTCTTGTCATCGGCTTGTCAGGCGATCCGTGGGCGGGCTTTCTAGAGTGCGGCGGGGGCGGGCATTTCGCCCGTTCATGGCAAGACAACGCAAGAGAAAGAAGGAAGACCATGGCACGCATCAGACTCCGCATTCCCGCCGTCGCGGCGCTGCTCGCATTGGCGGCCGCCGGCGCAGCCGCATCGGGCACGCATGCAGGCGGTCACGACGCCGCCGCCGACAGCGCGATCGGCAAGCCCGGCGTGGCCGGCAAGTCAGTCCGCACGATCAATGTCGACATGACGGACAACATGCGCTTCACGCCGTCCGACATCAGCGTGAAGCAGGGCGAGACGGTGCGCTTCGTCGTGCGGAACGTGGGTGTGCTGAAGCACGAGCTGGTGCTGGGAACCGGCAAGGACCTGCGCGCGCACTACGAGGCGATGATGAAGAACCCGGAGATGGAGCACGCCGATCCGAACATGGTCACGCTGGCGCCGGGCAAGACCGGCGAGGTGCTCTGGCAGTTCACGCAGGCCGGCAAGGTCGATTTCGGCTGCCTGCAGCCGGGCCACTACGACGCCGGCATGAAGGGCGCGGTGAGCGTGGCGAAGGCCGGCCGCTGAACCGCCGGCCCGGTGCTCAGCCGCCGATGGGCGAGCACAGTTCGACCAGCGTGCCGTCGGGGCAGCGCACGTAGGAGACCACCTGTCCCCAGGGCTTGGAGACCGGCGCCGAAAGCTCCGATGCACCCGCCGCGATGGCACGCGCATGCGCCCCGGCGACATCGTCCGTGACGAAGCCCAGTTCCATGCCCAACGGCTTGGCCGAGGCCGATGCAGCCACATGCCCTTGCGGAAAATTCGATTCGGCAAGCTCGTGCGCGGCGAAGGCGAGGGTGGTCTCGCCGGTCGCGAGTTCGCCATAAGTGTTCGATTCATGCAGGAACCTGCGCGCGAAACCGAAGGCCTGTTCGAAGAACTGAAGCGATTGCGCGACGTCTGGAACGTAGACGATGGTGTAGCCGAATTTCATGGATGCCGAATGCGCGGATGCGCTGTGGAGTGAAGCAGGCAGGCACTCTATCCGCAGCCGGTTCGCATAAGGATTTCAACCCTTCTTCATGCTGCATTAACCAACCCTTCATGTTTTTCGACAGTCTCGTTTATCGAAGCTAGATTGCGCGCCGATGCCTCGTCGGGGCATCGAAACGCAACACTCGATAGGGACGGATTCATGAAGATTTCTGATTGTCGATGGCTCTGGCGCGCGATGGCGCCGTCGCTGGTTTTCGCCGCGGGGCTCGCGGGCTGTGGAGGTGGTTCGTCGGGCACCGCCATCATTCCGGTGCCCGTTGCCGTGGGCGGCTCCACGCCGCCTCCGGCCGCGCCGCAGGTCAATGAAGGCACGGTGCGCAAGTGGGGCTATCTCACGCTGCCCGACGGCAACAAGATGCGATACACCGTGCTGCTGCCGCGCGCGACCGGCACCTTCCCGGTGCTGATCGAATACGACGGCTATGGCTCCGGCGTGGTCGCCGACGAGGCGCCGAATTGGGTGCCAGAGGGCTATGCGGTGATGGGCCTGAACGTGCCCGGCACGGGCTGCTCCAGCGGCGACGACCAGGTGTTCGACGCCACGGTCGGCGCGGCCGGTGCGTTCGCGGTCGAGTGGGCAGCGCAGCAGCCGTGGTCCAGTGGCAAGGTCGGCATGGTGGGCTATTCGTACCCGGGGTACAACCAGCTGTGGGTGGCGGCGCAGCGGCCCAAGGGCCTGGTGGCCATTGCGCCAGGCAAGAACGTGACCGACCCGTACCGCGACGTCGGCTATCCGGGCGGCATCCAGAACATCGGATTTCCGGCGGCATGGTGGGGGCGCTTTCCCGACATCTGGCGCACATCCGCCGAAGACGCCGCGCGGCTGGACGGCGACACCGAGTGCGCGCGCAATGTGCGCGACAACATCGAGAAGATCAAGCGCCCCGACCTCGACCTGGTGAACTGGCTCGACAACGACCCGCACTACGGCGCGCGCTATGCGAAGAAGAGCGCCATCCTCGTGACGGGCAACATCGACATACCGACGCTGGGCACGCAGTCGTGGCAGGACGAGCAGGTAGGCCCGCGCATGGGCTACTACGAGGACACCATCGCACCCGAGAAGATGTGGCTCATCAGCTCCAACGGGCTGCACGGCACGAGCGATTTCTCCGCCTACATGCGCGACGTGCAGCGGCGCTTCTACGCACACTTCCTCAAGGGCGAGAACAACGGCTTCGAGCGAGAGCCGCATGTGCACCTGCTGCAGGAAATGCAGGAGACCGTCGGCGAAAAAGACAGCTTGACACTGGTGCACACGGCCGCCGCCACCTTCGACCGGCTGCCCGTCAAGACCCGGCCCATGCGCCTGTGGCTGCAGCCCGGCGGACAGTTGACCGACAAGGCTCCGGCCGACGACCGAACGCCTTCGAGCAGCTACGCCTATCCCATCGAAAGCCCGGCGGTGAACGACCAGGACAAGAGCAGCTGGGCAGCCGTGAGCGCGCCGGAGGGCCAGCAGGTCTTCACCACCGCGCCGCTGCCGCAGGACCTGAGCTTCTATGGCGAAGGCTCGGCCGACCTGTACCTGAGTTCGACCGCCACCGACACCGACCTGCAGGTGAGCCTGTCCGAGGTCCGACCCGACGGCATGGAGATGTTCGTGCAGCGCGGCTGGCTGCGCGCGTCCAAGCGGCAGCTCGACGACGCCAAGTCGACCGTGCTGCGGCCCACGGGCGACTTCACCGCCGCCACCGTGAAAATGCTGGAGCCCGACACGCCGGTGCTCATGCGCCTGGAGCTGCAGAAGTTCGCGCATGTGTTCCGCGCTGGCTCCAGCCTGCGCGTGACCATCGACACGCCTTCGCAGACCGGCTACTGGGTGTTCGGCATTCGCCAGACACCGGCGACCAACCGCATCTGGCACGACACCGCCAGGGCGTCGAGCATCGTGCTTGGCCACGTGGCGTATCCGCACGCGCCGGGCCTTCCGACATGCGGCATCGTGCAGCAGCAGCCCTGCCGCAAGAACGAGATCGCGGTGCCTTCGGGCGTGGGGCCTAAGCCGCCGGTGTGAACCGCGGGAGACCGGGAAGATCGACTGCCTTGCACCGCCGGATCACCTCGGCGAAGCAGGGCTCGAACACCTGGTTGGCGGCTTCCCACTTGCCGTGTTCCCGCAGGTAGGCTGGCAGCAGTTCGTCCAGCTCGGCCCACACCGCCGTTTCGTCGACGGTGTGCAGCCGGCCGCCCTGCGAGACGACCCGGCCGCCCACCATGACGAGTTCGACCGAGCTGCCGTTCTCGCAATACACAAGCTGCCTGGCGATGTCGTTGCGTGGCCTGAAGTTGTCGTTGTCCATGCCCAGCATCAGCAGGTCGGCGGCCTTGCCGACCTCGAGCGAACCGGTCGTGTCGTCGAGCAGCGCGGTGCGCGCGCCGTCGATGGTGGCCATCTTCAGCACCTCGGCTGCGACCGGCCATTCGGCCGCGTCGGAGGCTGGGCCGTTGTGCATCAGCGCGGCGAAGCGCATCAGGTCGAACACGCGCGCGCTGTCGTTCGAAGAAAGGCCGTCGGTGCCCAGCCCGATGCGCACGCCCGCATCCAGCAGCTTGCGGATCGGCGAAAGGCCCGAGCCCAGCTTCAGGTTGCTCAGCGGGTTGTGCACCACGGTGCAGCCGGCTTCGCCCATGCGCGCGACATCGGCGTCGGTGAGCCAGATGGCATGGGCCAGCGTGGCGTGGCGGTCGAGGATGCCGATGTCGTGCATGTGCGCCACCAGCGTCTTGCCGTAGAACATCTGGCCCGCCACGGCCTGCACCTTCGTTTCGAGCAGGTGTGTGTGCAGCGGCACGCCGTGCCGCACCGCCAGCGCGTGGCAGGCCTGCAGCATGTCGACGGTGCAGCGCTGCGGCGCCGAGGGCGTGATGGCGAAGCGCAGGCGGCCATCGGCTTGCCCGTGGAACTGCCTGAACGCCTCTTCGCAATACGCCGTGTAGTCGGCGGCCGTGGTCGGCGCGCCGAATTTCAGCTGCGCGCTCAGGTGTTCGGGGAACAGCTCGTGGCCGAAGGGCGTGGAGTCGAGCACGGGCGTGTTGAGCACCGCGCTCGACACGTTGACCCGGATGCCCGCGTCGCGGTACGCCTGGAACACGATGCCGAGCCGGTCGATGCCGTGCGCCATCGGGTCGAAGAAGTCGTCGCACAGGGTGGTCACGCCGCTTTTCAGCGACTGCATGGCGAGCAGCAGCGTGCGCAGGTACAGCAGCCGGTCGGGAATGGGGCCGCCGCCGAGGTAGGTGTAGGCATACAGCAGCCAGGTTTCCAGCGGCATGCCTTCGTAGCGGCCCTTGAAGAAGGTCTCGCTCGAATGCGTGTGCGCGTTGACGAGGCCTGGCATCAGCAGCTTGCCGTGCGCCTCGACGAGCGTGCACACCGGCGGCACGGGCAGGCCGGGGCCGATGGCTTCGATCCTGCCGTCCCGCAGCAGCAGGTCGGCATGCACGGGCTGCGTGCCTTGCGGGCCGGCCATGGTCAGTACCTCGGCGCCGCGGATCAGGGTGAGGGCTGGCGTGGTCGTCATGTGCTGCCTGCTCAGTCGCGCATTTCGGCCGTGCCCCGGATCGAGCCCAGCCCGCCGCGCAGCCTGGTGCTGAGCCATACGCCGAAAATGGTCGCCAGGTAGGGCAGCGACTGCAGCAGATCGTTGGAGATCGCGCCGCCATACACCAGCTGCGCGCGGATGCCCAATGCCGACACCACCGCGAAGAACAGCGCCGCCGCCGTGGCGCCCAGCGCGCCGCCGGCGCCGAAGATCACCGCCGCGAAGGCCATGAAGCCGCGGCCCGCCGTCATGTTCTGCGAGAAGATCTGCAGGCTGCCGCCGGCCAGCTCGGCGCCGCCGATGGCGCACAGCACCCCGCCGAGCGCCAATGCCAGCAGGCGCATGCGGCTGGGGTTCACGCCCACGCTGCGCGCCGCGAACGGATGCTCGCCCGAAGCCGACATCTGCAGGCCCAGCCGGGTGCGCTCGAGCAGCAGCCACACCAGCCACACCGCCACCGGCATCAGCAGCACGAACACCGAGAGACCGCCGAACGGCCCCAGGTCGGCGCCGAACAGGCTGTTGAGCTTGGGAATGCCGAACGGTGCCGTCACCGTGGCTTCGCTGTCGTACAGCGCCTGGATGGCCAGAGAAGTGCCGCCCAGGCCCAGCCCCGTCAGGCCCAGCCCCGCGATGATCGGGTTGGCCTTGAGCCGTTCGACCACCCACCACAGCAGCGCCGATGCCGCCACGCACAGCCCCACCGCGATCAGCATGGCCTGCGCGAACGAGCCGGTCTGCACGATGCCGACGATGAGCGCGCAGCTGCCGATGATCATCAGCCCTTCCAGGCCCAGGTTCCAGATGCCCGCGCGCTGCGCCAGCACGCCGGCCAGCGTGACGTAGATCAGCGGCGTGCCGGAGATCAGGATGGAGACGAGCGTGTCTGTCATGCGGGCTTTCGGGTCAGGAGCTTGTCCAGCCACTTGGCGCGGGACGTGATGAACAGGGCGATGGTGGCGTTGATGACCTCGATGGCCGCCGCGGGCATGCCGGCCATCACCGGCAGGTACAGCGCCGCCGACGCCAGCGCGCCGAAGAAGAGAGCGGACACGGCGGTGCCGACGATGGTGAGTTGCGCCACCAGCGCGATCAGGATGGCCGTGAAGCCGTGCGCGGGCAGGAAGCCGCTGGCCAGCCGGCCGTTCGGCCCCAGCAGCTCGATGCCGCCGGCCAGCCCGGCCAGCGCGCCGCTCACCAGGAAGCTGAAAAGGCCGATGCGCCCGACCCGCGCACCCTGCCACGCCACCATCGTCGGGTTGCGCCCCGCGAGGTTGGCGACGATGCCCAGGGCGGTGCGGTTGGCCAGCAGCCACGACAGCGCGAACACCAGCAGCGTGAGCACCACGATCAGCGGCGACACGCCCAGCGAATCGGAGATGCGGTAGGCGTCGGCGATGGGCCGGCTCGACGCCTGCTGGCCGGAGCCCGTCGGGTCTTTCAACGGCCCGGAGGTCACGTACACCAGCAGCAGCCCGGCAAGGAAGTTGCCCATCAGCGTGGTGATGACCTCGTCGGTGCCCGAGCGCAGGCGCAGGAGGCCGGGCCACATGGCCCACAGCGCGCCGCCCAGCATGCCCGCGAGCAGGCAGCATGCGACCACCAGCCAGGCCGGTCCGCCCGCGAGCCACTCGGCGGTGAAGGCCGCGAAAATGGAGCCGACATAGAACTGCCCCTGCGCGCCGATGTTGAAGAAGCCCGCGCGGAACGCGATGGCCACGCCGGTGGCCGTGATGAACAGCGGCATGGCCCAGCGCAGGCCCTGGTGCACCGCGCCGTCGCGCAGGAAGGCGCCGTCGAGGATGCCGGTGAACAGTTCGCCCACGTCGAGCCCGGCGCCCATGAAGGCGAGCGCGCACAGCAGCAGCGCGAAGCAGACGAAAACCACCACCCGCAGCACGGGCAGTACGCGCGAGGCCGTCATGCGTGCGCTCCCACCATCGCCTGGCCGACCTGGCGCAGGTCGTAGGGCGCGCCATATTCGCCGACCACCTGCCCGCGCAGCATGACCAGCACGCGGTCGCTGATGTCGAAGAGCTCGTCCAGATCGGACGAGATGAGGATGATGGCCGCGCCCCGGTCGCGCGCCTGCCGCAGCGCTTTCCACACATAGGCGGTGGCGCCGATGTCCAGGCCGCGCGTGGGTTGCGCCGCGATGACGAGGCGGGCGCTTTGGTCCACCTCGCGCGCGAAGATCACTTTCTGTGCATTGCCGCCCGAGAGCGAGCCCGCTGGCTGTGCGCAGTTGGCGTAGCGCACGTCCCACTGCGCAAGCGCGGTGTCGCATTCGGCCTGCAGCTTCTTGGGCCGCGCGAACGACAGCAGCCCACCCTGCAGCAGCCGGCCCATCGACCAGTTCTCCCACAGGCTGCTGCTCAGCGAGAGGCCCTCCACATTGCGCTCGAAGGGGATGATGCGCAGGCCCGCCGCACGCCGCGTGGCGAGGTCGCTGTGGGTCATGTCCTTGCCGCCGAATTCGAGCGTGCCCGATGCGGTGCCGGCCAGCGCGGCGATGGCGCGCACCAGCGTGCGCTGGCCGTTGCCTTCGACGCCCGCGATGCCGATGATCTCGCCCGCGCGCACGTCGAGGCTCACGTCGTTCAGCGCCGTGCCTTCGGCATCGGGCCGGGTCGAGAGATTGCGCAGGCGCAGAACGGCGGGGGCGGTGAGCCTGTCTTGGGTGCGCGGCGTCGGCACGGCGGACTGCGCCGCGGCTTGCGGCGCCTTGGCATCGCCCATGATCCATTCGCTCAGTTCGGCCGCGCCTATCGATGCGCACGGCACCGGGCCGGTGACGTGCTCGCCGCGGCGCAGCACGCTCACGGTGTCGGCGATGGCCATCATTTCGCGGATCTTGTGCAGGATGAGCACGACGGTCACGCCGCGCTTCTTCAGGATGCGGATGCGCTCGAACAGCGTCTCCACGCCGGCCGGCGCGAGCACGGCAGTGGGCTCGTCCAGGATCAGCACGCGCGCGTCGGTGACCAGCGCGCGGGCGATCTCGATGCCCTGCTGCGTCTCGATGGGCAGGTTGCGGATCACCTCGCGCGGGCTCACCGAAAGGCCCAGGCCGTCGAGGTGCGCCTGCCAGCGCTTCTCGAGCTGGCGCGCGGTGAACAGGCCGCCGTGCCGCGTGGCGCCGAACTCCATCGCCTGCGCGACGGTGAACGACGCGGGCAGCGCGAAGCTCTGGTGCACCAGTTCGACGCCGGCCGCGCGCGCGGCGTTCACGTGGCCGGTGCGGATCTCGTGCTCGCCGATGCGCACGCGCCCCTGCGTGGGTTTCACCAGGCCGGAGCAGACGCGGGCGAAGGTGGTCTTGCCCGCGCCGTTCTGGCCGACCACCGCGTGGATCCGGCCTTCCTCGAAAGCGATGGAAACGTCCGACAACGCCTTCACGGTGTCGTATTGCACGGTGACGCCGTCGAGCACCAGCGCAGGGCGCGCAGGGCTGCTCCCGCCGGTCGAGGAACTGCTGTTCATGCTGTAGTAGCGGCGGTCAGAGAACGGTGTTGAAAGGCACCTTCAGGGCGCCGCTCAGGATGGCCGCCTGCGCGGTGCGGATCTCGGCCATCACCTTCTCGGCCTTGGCGGCCACCGCCTTGTCGCCTTCCTTCTGGAACAGCGGCGACAGCTCCAGCCCGACCACGCCGGTGCCCAGGCCTGTGTTCAGGTGCGCGCCGCCCTTGCCGTTCTTGAGGATCTTGTTGGCTTCGTCGTAGAGCGACTTGCCGAAATGCAGGCTGACGATGGAGATCAGCGTCTTCGGGCCCTGCGGGTACTGCGCGGGGTCGAGGCAGCTCAGCAGGCGGCCCGGCTTGTCGTTGGCGGCGGCGATGATGCCCGCGTCGGTGGCGGCGGCGTCGGTCTGGATGAAGTCGATGCCGCCGTTGAACATCTGCGTGGCGATCTCTCGGCCCTTCACCGGGTCCTGGAACGAGCCCGCGAAAGCCACCGTGACCGTGGCGTCCTTGCGCACCGACAGCACGCCGGCCTTGAAGGCGTTGTAGTCGGCGTTCAGCGGCGGGATCGACATGCCGCCGATGAAGCCGATCTTGCCCGTGGTCGACATGCGGCCCGCGAAGATGCCGGCCAGGTAAGTGCCCAGGTAGTAGTCGTACGAGACGGTGGTCACGTTCGGGATGGCGGGCTTCATCTCGTCGCCGAAAAGCTGCAGCCACTGCGTCTTCGGGTACTTGGGCGCGAGCGCCTTGAAGGGCTCGGTCACTTCGTTGAAGGTGGAGACGATGATGGCCGCGCCGGCGTCGCCCAGCGTGCGGAAGATGGTCTCGTAGGTCGACGGGTCCTTTGCGTAGATGGCGCGCGTCTGCATACCCGTTTCCTTGCCCAGCAGCTTGAGCCGCGCAATCATGGCGTCCACGGCGCTGGCGTCGCCAGCGGCCTGCGTGTGCACCAGCGCGATCAGCCCGCCCTTGGCATTCGCGATCAGCGGATAGAGGGCGCTGGCCATGGCGACGCCGCCAAGGCCGGCCGCGGCTTTCAGGATCTGCCGGCGGGGCGTGGCGGTGCGGGAGGATGCGTTGCTTGTCATGCGGATATCTCTCGGTTGAAGAACTGGCGAACGAAATTGCTGACGGGAAGAAGTGCGCGCTCAGGGCGTCGGCGAGCTGGGGGCGGGGTTCATGATCATCACGTCCTGGCTCTGGATGGCGTCCAGCGCCCACACGCTCTTGATGAAGGACTGCCACTCGGGGTCGGCGTACATGGCGGCGCGGCGCGCCTCGCGGTCGGCCAGGCTGTCGTAGGCCCAGATCAGCACCGATGTGTGCAGCCGGCCGATCTCGGAGATGTACAGGCCCACGAACTTGTTGAGGTGGCGCTTCTGCACCGGCAGGCCCTCGCGTTCGTACTTCTCGCGCCACTGGTCGATGGTGCCGGGGCGGAAGGTGTAGAGGCGGTGTTCGACGATCATTTCGGAGTGCTCCTGCTGTCCTGGTTTCTATTGGCCGGCCAGGATGAATTCGGCGCACTTCTCGCCGATCATGATGGCCGGGGCATTGGTGTTGCCGCTCGAGATGACCGGCATGATCGAGGCGTCGGCCACGCGCAGGCCCTCGATGCCGTGCACCTTGAGGCGGTGGTCGACCACGGCCAGTTCGTCGTGGCCCATCTTGCAGGTGCCCACGGGGTGGAAGGTGGTCATGGCGGTGGCGCGCAGCCAGGCGACGAGGTCTTCGTCACTCTGCTTGTCGGGGCCCGGTGCAATTTCCTTGCCACGGTAGTCGTCGAACGCGGGCTGGTCGATGATGCGGCGCGTGGCGCGGATCGCATCGACCATGGTCTTGCGGTCGAACTCGGTGTCCAGGTAGTTGGGCTGAATCATCGGTGCGTCGGTCGGGCGGCCCGAGCGCAGCCGGATGCGGCCCTTGCTGTTCGGGTTGACCGGCCCTACGCGCAGGGTGAAGCCGTGCTTGGCCTCGACCGTGCTCTTCTTGAACGGGTTGGGAAAGTACAGGTTGGCCGTCTTCTCCAGCGCGGGCATGAAGTGCAGCTGCACGTCGGGGTTCGCGAGTTCGGGCGATGTCTTGATGAAGGCGCCGGCCTCGTAGGGAAAGGTGGTGGTGATGCCCTCGCCGAACAGCATGCCCTGCACCACGGAGAACGCGATCTTGTCGAAGCGCAGGTCCTTGTAGAGCGTGACGGGCTGCTTGCACTCATAGGACATGACGCAGTCCACATGGTCCTGCAGGTTGCCGCCCACGCCGGGCAGCGGCTTGAGCACCGCAATGCCGTGCTGCTCCAGCTCGTCCTTCGGGCCGATGCCCGACAGCATGAGCAGGTGCGGCGAGCCGACCACGCCGGCGCAAAGAATCACTTCCTTGCGCGCGCGCACCGTCTGCATCTGGCCTTGCACCTCGTAGGACACGCCCACGGCACGGGCCCGTTCGATCAGCACCTTGTGCGTGCGCGCGCGGGTCACGACCTTGAGGTTGCTGCGCTTGAGCGCCGGGCGCAGGAAGGCGAAGGAAGTCGACCAGCGCTTGCCGTTCCTGATGGTGAAGTCGTAGCGGCCGAAGCCGAGCTGGCTGGCGCCGTTGAAGTCGTCGTTGAGCGGATAGCCGGCCTGCTGGCCCGCCGCGCAGAACACGTCGAGCAGCGCGTTCCAGCCGCGCGCGCGGCACACGGTGAGCTCGCCCTTGGCGTTGTGGAACACGCCGTCGCGCTGGATGTGGCCTTCGGAGCGCTTGAAGGCGGGCAGCACGTCCTTGTACGACCAGCCGGGGTTGCCCATGGCGGCCCAGCCGTCGTAGTCCTGCTTGCCGCCGCGCACGTAGATCATGCCGTTGATGGTCGACGTGCCGCCCAGCACCTTGCCGCGCGGCCAGTAGATCTTGCGGCCGTCGAGGTTGGGCTCGGGCTCGGTGTGGAAGTGCCAGTTGTAGATGCCCGACTGGAACAGCTTGCCCATCAGCATCGGCAGGCGAAAGAGCGGATTGGAGTCCTTGCCGCCGGCCTCCAGCAGCAGCACACGCGTGGCGGGGCGCGCGCTCAGCCGCGCGGCGAGGGCGCAGCCCGCGGAGCCCGCGCCCACGATGATGTAGTCGTAGTCGTTCTTGTCGTTCATTGGGGTGGTCACCAGTGGATGGGGGCGCTGCCCATCTCGGCCAGATGGGTGTTGCACAGGGCAAAGGGGTTGGGCAGGCCCAGCACGGCGTCGGCGTAGGCGGGGTGCTCGCGCAGGATGCAGGCGACGTTGCCGTTGCGGCCCTCGCCGATGCCCGCGGCCGCGAAGGCTTCGGCGGCCGATGCGCCGAAGCCCATGCAGACCAGCGGCTCGCCGCGCTTCGACAGATGGGCCAGCACCGCCTGGATCAGCGGCTTCCACAGCACCAGGTGGCCGTGCGACTGGTGCGGGTCGATGGCCACCTGGAAGCGGCTGAGCGTGAAGGATGTGTTGAGCAGCAGCACGCCGTCGTCCGTCCACCGGTCGCTGAGCGCGGCGGGCGTCTCGAAGGGCAGGGCGCCCGATTCGATGTCCGCGAGCGTGCGCGGCCAGTTGGCGAAGCTGCCGCCGTAGCCGGCATTGCCGGTGCGGGCCTCGGCCAGCATCTGCACCCAGGCGCGGATGCTCTTGGTGAACATCTTGTCGAGCTCGCGCCACTGCGCCACGTTGCCGACTTCGAAGGCGCGGCCGGTGGCGATGTCGATAGAAGGGTAAGGGTCCTGCCCCAGCACCAGGCAGCGCACCTTCGAGGGCATCACGCTGTCGAAGGCCTTGAGCATGTGCGCGCCGGCCGGCATGCCGGGCAGGCGGCGGCCCTTGCGCGCGGGGAAGACGGGCTCCCAGGCCTCGAGTTCGAGTTGCGCGTCCACGCCTTCGAAGTCGAGGTGCACCGCGGCGAGCGCGGACCGCCATTCATCGGGCAGATCGGCCTGCCAGTCGAGCAGGGTTTCTTGCAGGGCGGTGCGCAGGGCTTGAGGCATGGGTTACATTCAAACTTCAAAAGCTGACCAGTTCGTCAGGAAATTCTAAGTAATAAATTGACGAGTTGGTCAGATTTTTTTACTGGTGCTTTCCCCGCCACGATGCCGGGCCACCTCTAGAATTTGCCCAGGTCAAAAAAGCGACTCCAAGCCATGCGCGACACCAAGACAACACGACCCCCGGCACCTGAAACCACCGCGGACAGGGAAATCAGGGCCGCCAACAAGCGCAAGATCCTCAAGGCGGCCAGCGAGGTGTTCGCGGCCAAGGGCTTCGACGGCGCGCGCATCGCCGAGATCGCTTCCGTGGCCGAGTTGCCCAAGGCCAACGTCTACTACTACTACGCCACCAAGGAAGACCTCTACAGCGCCACCTTCGCGCCGCTGCTGGAAGAGTGGGACAGCGCGCTGCGCATCCTCAAGGTCGAGACCGAGCCCGCGGTGGCGCTGCGCGCCTACGTGGAAGCCAAGCTCCGGCTGGGCCGCAAGAACCCGCTGGAGGCGCGGCTGTTCGCCAACGAGGTGGTGCGCGGCGGCACTTTTCTTTCGGCCGCCGACCGGGCGCACATCGCGCAGAGCACGGCAGCCAGCATCGAGGTGCTCGAAGCCTGGATGGCCGCCAAGAAGATCCGCAAGATCGACGCGCGCCACTTTCTCTTCATGCTCTGGGCCTCGACCCAGTTCTATGCCGACTACGAGCCCATCGTGAACGCGGTGCTGCAGGTGAAGAAACTCACGGCTGTGCACTACGAGCAGGCGCTCGAATGCATCGTGAGCACGGTGCTGGCGGGCGTGCTGCTCGACTGAAGAATCGGCTGACCGGGAACTGACGTTCCCTATAATCCCGCCGCTTCGCGTGGCATTTCTTCTTAATCGAAGGCTGCGGCGCGATTTCAACGGTTCGAAGGTGCCTCCGCAAGCCAGCTATGGCCTCGGGGGTTAAACGGGAAGCAGGTGCGCAGCGTCTTCATCGACGCTGCAATGCCTGCGCTGCCCCCGCAACGGTAAGCGGATCTGGAACCCCCTGGCCCATGCCCTCGACGGCATCGGCAGCCACTGCGCCTTCGGGCGCGGGAAGGCGGGGGCTTCCGCCCCGATGGACGACACGCGTCCGTCGGCGCACTCCGCGAGCCCGGATACCGGCCTTCGCAATCGCCTTCGGACGCTGCGGGAGTGCGTTTGTCCGGGTCTGATGGGGCGTGCCCGCGCGCGCCTTTCCATCCGATGCCGCGCAAGTGCACTTTCCGGCGTTCGTTTCTCTGTCAATCGGTCCGCGGGCGTGCGGGCCAATCAGGAACAACGCGTGCTCGAGAATTCCCGTCATCCCACTTCCCTCATCGGCGCAAGCCTGCTGTTCGCGCTGTCCGGCGCGTCGGCGCAAGAGGCTTCTTCAGGCTCGCTGCCGACCCTGACTGTCAACGAGAAGAAGACCATCTCCACGGCCACCCGCCTGGAGGCCGACCCGCTGCGCATTCCGTTCACGACCTACTCGGTCGACCGTTCGCAGATCGACGCGGTGGGCGCCGTCACGTTGGAAGACACGCTGCGCACCGTGCCGGGCCTGCAGTTCGGCACGCAGGGCAACTACTACTCGCGTTTCGAGACGCGCGGCCTGCGCGACACGCAGGACGTGCTGGTGCTGATCGACGGCGTGCCGCTGCGCCAGTTGCAGGGCAATGCCGACATCACGCTGATCGCGCCCGACCTGGTCGACCGCATCGAGTTCATCAAGGGCCCGGCCTCGGCGCTGTACGGCAAGAACGCCATCGGTGGCGTGGCCCAGTTCTTCATGAAGCCCGAGCGCGCGGGCGGCACCGTGACCACCACGCTCGGCAGCTTCGGGCGCACCGACGGCAGCGTGCGCTACCGCTGGGACTTCGAGCGCGGCAACCTCTACATCGGCGCCGCCAGCAGCGACTACAAGGGCTTCCAGCGCGACGCCGGCCGCGCGCAGACCGCGGCCGTGCTGGGCGGCGACTTCGCGGTGACGAACAACTGGACCACCGGCTTCCAGATCTATGACTCGCACGTGCGCGGCGATCGCGGCTCCATCGTGCCGCTGCAGAACGGCAAGCCGATGTTCGGCATCACCTCGCGCGACAACTACGGCATTCCCGATTCGTACGTGGTGGGCGACTACCAGTCGATCGCGTGGAAGAACAAGATCGACTTCGGCGGCGGCTGGTCGCTGAGCCACCTGAGCAGCTTCGCGCGCTACGACCGCTTCTTTGCCGGCGGCATCACCATCGTGCCGCCGCCCGCGGCCGTGAACAAGGGCTACTCCGAGAGCGATACGTCGGACCGCGGCATGTTCCACGACCTGGCCGTGACCTGGCTGACCGGCGGCAAGAACTGGAGCAACGAGCTGCAGTTCGGCGTGAACATCGAGCGCGGCTGGCAGAACCTCGACTCGCCCACCTTCACCAACGCGCCGACCTATCGCGGGCCGTTCTACAACGTGCCCGTGACCAATGTGCGCAATGATCCGCGCGGCATTCGCGGCGCCACCACCTACTCGCGCTTCGACCAGGAAGTGCGCAGCTTCTACGTGCAGGACCGCGTGGAGTGGGGTGCTTTCGGCGTCACCGCCGGCCTGCGCCACGACAAGTTCGAGCAGACGCTGGGCCGTTCGGGCACCAGCGTGATCTCCGCGCAGGAGGGCAGCCGCACCAGCCCGCGCTTGGGCGTGGACTGGGCCTTCGCGCGCAACGCGGCGGCCACGCACGCGGCCTTCGCTAACTGGAGCGAAGGCTTCCGTCCGCAGGCCGTGGCGCTGAACACGCGCAACAACGTGGTGGTGCCCGACATCCTGCGCCCCGAACTCACCCGCAGCAAGGAAGTGGGCGTGAAGGGCCGCGCCGTCGACGATGCCTGGTCCTACCAGGTTAGCCTGTTCGAGGCGGAGAAGGTCGACGGCCAGCGCGCCTACCGCAGCGGGCCCGATTCCTTCGTGTTCAGCAACGCGACCTCGCGCACCAAGGGCATCGAGTCGTCGATGCAGTTCCGGCTCGCGCAGAACTGGAACGGCTACCTGCACTACACGTGGCAGGACGCGCGCCTGAAGGACTTCCAGACCTATACCGACAGCGGCGCGCGCAGCACCAACTTCGGCGGCTACCGCGTGCGCATGTCGGCGCACAACATCGCCGGCGCCGGGCTGACCTGGGCGCAGGGGCCGTGGGCCGTCACGGGCACCGCCAACTACGTGGGCAGCCGCTACCTGCGCGACAACACGGTCAACCCGCAGAAGCTGCCGGGCTACCTGCTGCTGAACGTGGCTGCGAGCTACAAGGCGACGCCGTCGCTCACACTGCAGGTGGGCGTGAACAACCTCGCGAACAAGTACTACATCGGCGACGACCTGTCGGCGCAGGACGCTGGCAATGCCGGCGCGCCGCGCACCTTCTTCGCGCGCGCCAGCTACGCCTTCTGACGGCGATGAAGCGGCGAACGATGCTTGCGGGAATGGCGCTCGTGACTTCCGGCTTGTCTGCATTGCCTGCGTTCGCCGCGGGCGATTTTCCGCGCGAGGTGACGGATGCCCTGGGCCGCCGCGTGCGCATCGCGGCGCCGCCGCAGCGCATCGTGGTGGTGTTCCCGAGCAATGTCGAACTGGCCTGGGCGCTGGGGCTGGAAGACCGCGTGGCCGCCATCGGCGGGCGCGTGCGCTGGCCGGAGTCGGCGCGCGCCAAGCCGAGCATCGGCGGTTCGCTGGGGTATTCGGCGGAGGCGGTGGCGGCGTATCGGCCCGACCTGGTGGTGGTCACGCCTTCGCACTATTCGGCGCTGGGCCTGGTGGAGGCCTTCGAGCGGGTGCAGGTGCCGTCCGTCGTGCTGGCGCACCCCGATCTGCCCTCGGTGTTCCGCAACATCGAGCTGCTGGGCCGCGCGACAGGCACCGAAGAGGCCGCGCGGCAACTGCGCGCCGGCATGGAGGCGCGGCTGCAGGCCGTGTCGCAGGCGCTGGACGGCGCGCCGCGCCGCAGCGTCTACCTCGAGACGGCGGCCGCCGCGCGCGGCGCCTTCCAGACCATGGGCACGGGGCACTATGCCAACGACGCGCTGCAGTGGGCCGGCGGGCGCAACGTGTTCGCCGACCTGCAGGGCTCGCAGCAGGTGAGCGCCGAAGCGATCTTCGTGCGCGACCCCGACGTGATCATCTCGCTGCAGCAGGTGCCCAAGGACCCGGCGCTGATCGCCGAGCGGCCCGGCTGGCACAGCCTGCGCGCGGTGAAGAACGGCCGCGTGGTGGTGCTGGAGCGCAGCCACAAGCTGATTCCCGGGCCGCGCCAGATCGAGGCGGTCGAGCAGTACGCGCGGGCCCTGCATCCGGAGCGCTTCGCATGAACGAAAAGAAACGTGCGTCGAGCACCGTGTTGTGGTGCGTGCTGGCGGTGGCGGCCCTCGCGGTGGTCACTTTGGCCTTGAGCATCGGCGCGGGCACGGTGTGGCCCGCGCGCTGGTTCGAGAGCGGCTCGCTCGACGCCGAGCTGGTGCGCGTGTGGCGCGCGCCGCGCGTGGCGGCGGCGTTCTTCGTCGGAGCCTGCCTGTCGCTGGCGGGGCTGGTGTTCCAGGGCGTGTTCCGCAATCCGCTGGCGGAACCCTATCTGCTGGGCAGCGCGAGCGGCGCGGCGGTGGGCGCGGCCATCGCGCTGCTGCTGCCGGCCATCGTGCCGCCGGCGCTGAGCCTGCCGCTGCTGGCCTTCCTGGGCGCGTGGGGCGCGAGCTGGCTGGTGCTGCTGGTCGGGCGGCTCGGCGGCGAATGGCAAGCCGGACGGCTGCTGCTGGCGGGCGTGGCGCTGGCGGCCATTCTGGCGGCGCTGCGCAGCCTGATCCTCATGGTGTACGGCGACGAATCGACCAACCTGCGCGCCGTCATCTCGTGGCAATTGGGCGGCGTGCAGACACCGACGCCGGGCGAGGTGGCCGTGCTGTTCGCGGTGCTGGCGGTGCTGGTGTTGCTCGTGCGCTCGCTGGCCTACGGCCTCGATGCGCTCGGCATGGGCGAGGACACGGCGCACAGCATGGGCGTGCGCGTGCCGCGCTTCTCCGCATGGGCGGTGCTGGTGGCTTCGCTGACCACGGCACTGGCCGTGAGCTGGGGCGGACTGATCGGCTTTGTCGGGCTCATCGTGCCGCATGTGCTGCGCTGGTGGATCGGTCCGCTGCATGCGCGCCTGGTGCCTGCCTGCGCGGTGGCGGGCGGCATCCTGATGGTGCTGGTCGATGGCGTGGCCCGCGCCGCGCTCGCGCCCAGCGAGATTCCGGCGGGCCTGCTCACCGCGCTGATCGGCGGGCCCTTTTTCCTTGCGCTGCTGCTCTGGAGGCGCAAATGAAGGCCGCGCTCGTCTTCGACAAGGTATGCGCCAGCGTCGGGCGCAACCGCCTGCTGCTCGACGGCGTGAGCCTGGAGGTGCCGGAGCGCGGGCTGCTCGGCATCGTCGGCCCTAACGGATCGGGCAAGACCACGCTGCTGCGCGCGGCGCTCGGCCTCATGCCACTGTCGGCGGGGCAGGTGCTGCTTGGCGGGCGTGCCCTGGGGCAGTGGCCCGCGCGCGAGTTCGCGCGCCACATCGGCTACGTGGCACAGCAGGGCGCGAGTCACTGGGACTTGAGCGTGACGGAAATGCTGCGGCTCAATGCGCCCGCGTTGTCGCCGGAACTCGTTGCGCGCTGCGAACTGGAGCCCCTGCTCGAGCGCCGCTTCGCCACGCTGTCGGGCGGCGAGAAGGCGCGCGTGAGCGTGGCGCGCGCGCTGGCGCACGGCCCCGCGCTGCTGCTGGCCGACGAGCCCGCCGCGCACCTGGACATTCCGCATCACCACCGGCTGATGGCCATGCTGCGCGAGACGGCGACGCAACGCGCGGTCGTCGTGGTGCTGCACGACCTGCACGTGGCCAGCGCGTGGTGCGACCGGCTGGCGCTTCTTTCGGGCGGCCGGCTGCTCGCGCAAGGCACGCCGGCCGAGGTGCTGACGCCGGCGCTGCTGTCGTCGGCGTATGGCGCGCCGATCGTGTCGCACGAGGTCGGCGATCTGCGCTTCTTCACCGGCGTGCCCGGCCAATGAAGGACGCCATGACCGCGCCGCTGCGCATCGACTTGGCCGGCTATTCGCGCGAGGCCACGCTCGGCCAGCACCGCGCCTTTCTGGCGCTGTTCGAAGAGGCCGAGCAGTTGGGCTTCGACGGTGTGTGGTTCCACGAATTCAGGCTGCTGCCGGCGGGCGGGCCGTATCCCTCGCCGATGCTGCTCGCCGCTGCGTTGCTTGCGCGCACGCAGCGGCTGCGCGTGGGCATCTCGGCGCTGGTGCTGCCGCTGCATCACCCACTGCTGCTGGCCGAGGAGATCGCGCAGCTCGACGTGCAGGGCGAGGGCCGGCTCGACGTGGGCATCGGACGGGGCACCGATGCCTCGACGCTGCGCGCATTGCAGATCGACCCCGCCGAAACGCGCGAACGCTTCGAGCGCGCCTGCCTGCTGCTGCGCGATGCGCTGGCCGGCAAGGCCGTGTCGGCTGGCGAAGGGCCCTGGCGTTTCGATGCGCAGACGGTCGGCCCTGCCTGCGTGCAGCGTCCGCATCCGCCGCTGTACATCGCGGGGTCGACGGCGGAGACCATGGGCTTCGCGGTGGCGCACGGCTTTCCGCTGCTGCTGAGCCTGGAGCCGCCGGAGACGGCGCAGCTCGCGCATGTGGATGCGGCCTTTGCCGCCGAACGCAGGCGAGAAGGGCAGGCGCGGATGCTGGCTGCTTCGTCGCTCTCGCGCTATGTCTGCATCGGAGCGACTGAAGCCGATGCCATGCAGCAGGCCGAGCGGCTCCTGCCGCTGCTCTATGCGCGCCGTCTGCACTTCGCGGCGCTGCGCGGCGTGGCGCCGGAACAGGTGCCGCCGCTGGACGTGCAACGCGTGCTGCGAGACCAGTTCGTGCTCGGCGATCCGCGGGCCTGCGTGGCGCAGATTGCGCGGCTGGTCGAACGCACGGGCGTGCGGCAGCTGAGGTGTGTGTTCAACGGAAATGGCGTGCTCGGGCGCGAGGAGTCGCTGGAGCGGATGCGCCTCTTCGCACGGGAGGCGATGCCGGGGCTGCGGGCCGTCGTCGGCTGAAAGTGCGGCTGAAAGGCGGGAGGAGGGCAGGCGCCGCGATTGTTTCTTTCGCACGAACACCGCGGTTCTTTTCGATGCGGGTTTTTACCAGGTTGGCGGCGCAGAATTCTTTCCATGGACCAGCCCTTCAGCTGATCCAGGTGAAACGAAACCAAGCAATTGAAGGACCTCCAAATGACCGCCTCGAAACTCCTCTCCGCCATCTCTCTCGCCCTGCTGGCCGCCGCCGGCGCTGCGCATGCCGAAAGCTATGACGGCGTGCATCAACTGACCTCCGCCACCAGCCGCGCACAGGTCGCGAGCCAGGCCGTTGTCGCCGCCCACAGCGCCAACCCCTATGCCGATGGCGCCAACTCGGGCCCGGTGCAGCTGACCGCCTCGACCACCAGCCGCGCCGCCGTTCGCGCCGAAGCCGTGGCCGCCGCGCACAGCGACAACCCGTACGCGGAAGGCGCTTCGTCGGGCGTGGCGCCCGTGCTGGCCAGCGGCGTCGACCGCTCCACCGTGCGTGCCGCGGCCCGCGCTGCCGCTCGCGGCGATACGCTGCCGCTGTAATCGACGAAGGCCCTTGCCTTGCCGCTTCGGCAAAGGCAAGCGGGCAAAAAAAGAAGCCGGCTCCGCGCAAGCGGGGGCCGGCTTTTTTCGTGGGGACCGGTGCGCTACCGGATCGGCTGCAACTGCTCGTCCGCCATGCCCACCAGCAGCGCGGAGCCGTTGGGCAGGATGCGGAATTCGCCATAGCGCGCGCCTTCGAACTTGTGCGCGTCACCTTCCTTGAAGAACCATGCGTCGGTCACGAAGACCCAGTTGCCGTCCTTGGCGCTGAGCGGCACCTCCAGGTCGTTGTCCTGCCGGGGCTCCAGGGCGGAGGGCAGGTGCAGCGTGTAGGCCGATAGCAGGTTCGGGTCGGGGCGCACCAGCACGGTCGGCCGCTGGCCACCGCGAGGGCGATCGGCCAGGCTCCAGCGGTCGGGCAATGCAAAGTTCAACTGCATGTAGTCGCCCTGCATCAGCGAGCGCGGATCGACCGGCGCCAGCCGCACGAACACGGGGCGGCCGTCGCGAATGATGTGTTCCTTCTCGAAGATGGCGAAGTTCGCGACCGCCAGCGTGGCGATGCCTGCCAGCGCGATGCCCGCGAGCCGCCTGTTCTTCCACCAGCTGCCGGCAGCCGCCGCGGCGGTGGTTGCATCGGTTGCAGGCGACATGGCGCGCGTTGCCAGCCAAGCCAGCGCGCCCAGCGCGGCGCCCACCAGCACCAGCAGCAGCGCCTTGTCCGCGAGCGACCATGCAAGCAGGTAGTAGAAGCTGCCCACGATCCACAGCGCGGCGGCGCACCCCAGGGCCGCGAGCCGCCAGCGCTGCGTTACCGCAAGGGCGGCGGTGCAGAGGCAGGTCGCGCCGAGGTTGGGCATGAAGGCGCACAAGACCGCCAGCAGCAGTGCCACGCCCAGGCCCGCCAAGGGCATCCGCCGCAGCGCCGGCCAGCGATATGCCAGCAGCGCCGCCGCAGCCAAGGCACATGACACCGACACCAGGTTCCGGGTGTTGCCGAGCAGATCGAGGCTGCCGCCGGCTTGCCCCATTTCGTGCCCGATGTCGCTGCCCGGAACCATGCCGCCCAGCATGAACGTGGCGCCCGACAGCAGCACCAGCATCAGCAGGAGTTGCGCGCACCAGCCGTCGGCCAGGCTGCTCAGCAGGCTGCCGGCGCGGGCACCCGGCAGCCGCGGCAGCAGGCCGAGCACCGCGAGCCAGATGGCCAGGCCCAGGTGTGCCTGCAGCCACCATGTCCAGCGGAAACGGCCCGACAGGAAAAGATGATCGAAGGCGTTTTCGCCGCTCGACCAGCCCATCGCGGCGATGGTGAGGAACAGGCCCAGCATCATTCCCAGCAGGGTCCGCAGCCAATGCAGAGGCGTGAGGGCTGCAAGCACAACGCTGGCCACGCACATGCCCAGTGCGGCGATGGACACCGTCAGGTCGCGAAACAGTGCCCATCCCAGGCAGCACAGCCCCAGCACCGTGGCCGGCAGGCAAAGCTGTTCGATGAACAGTGGCACTCCGCGCTGGCGCAGGATGACCACGCTCACGGCCAGCAGGCCGAGCCCGAAGACATACAGGGCGGGGCCTTCGCGCAGCAGCGCGTCGCCGAATGCCAGGCCGACGGCACCCAGCAGCGGCAGCACGGCGAGCCATGCGCCCAGCGCCGTGAGCAGCAGCACCGGCCAGGGGCGGGCTTCGTCGCGCGGCCATTGCGCGTCATTCGGCAGGAGGCCCTGGGCCGATGCACGGCGGATGATTTCGGACGGGGCGATCATGCGGCTGCTCCGTCTCGTTGCGCGGCGGCCAGCACGGTGTTCTGCCGGCGCATGACCAGGGCCACGGAAACAGCCAGCAATCCCGCGGCCACCAGCCCGATGATCAGCAACCGGCTCATGGTGTCGACGCCGCCGCCGTCGAACAGGATGCGAACCAGGCCGGCGACCAGCAGGGTGTCCACGCACAGCACCGCGGCGCTGAGGCCGACGATGTCGAACCAGCGCCGCTGCATCAGCATGCCGCCGGCGCCGATCATCAGCGCCAGGCCCAGAAAGTAGTGCGGCGAATCCTCGCTGCCGAGAAAAAGCGCGACCAGCGAGTTCAGCGTCACGCTCACGGTCAGCGCCAGCATTGCCAGCCGCTGCGACCAGTGCGTTTCGCCGACCCAAGACCGCGCCCACGGGCTCAGCGCGGCGATGAGCAGCACGCCCAGGCCCCAGCCGATCAGGTGGATCGGCAGGTCGGTGTTGTCGAAGCGCCAGCGGTGCCCGGTGTGCGCATAGACCCAGAGGCTGATTGCGCTGCACGCCACCACCACCCATGGGAACCACAGCACGTCGCTGCGCACGCCCAGGCACAGCGGCAGGCTGAGCACGGCCCACAGCGCGAACAGCTGCCAGGCATCGGCGCCGGTCTGGTAGGTCTGGCCGTAGTAGGCGAACAGCGCGCCCGTCCCCAGCAGGCACAGCAGGCCCATGGAAGTGCGAAGCGCCGCGCTGCGCCATGCGGCGAATGCCGTCAGCAGCACCCAGCCTTGCAGCAGTGCGAACTGCCCGGTGCGGCCCAGCGACCCCCAGTTGGCCGCGACCCACATCACGATGCCGAAGCCGCCGAGCCCGGCGGCAAGCAACGCCACCACGCGCCAGAAGCGCTGCGGTAGTTGCGGCGGTTGTGCGTCGAGTTCAGCCAGCGCGAACAGCGCGTGCATCCGCGGTGGCGTCAGTCGATGGGCGCGGGCCAGTTCGTAGAGTGCGAGGCGAATGTTCATTGACGTGGAGGATGGTTGCCGCTGCCATTCTCCACGTGATGGGCCCGGGTGCTGCCGGGCACTGGAAGGGGGAAGTGGAGCCCGCGTGCTTGCGGACTCCACCGGGCGGCCGTCAGACCACCCGTTCCTCGATCGGTCCTACGCGATCGGGGTAGAAGGCCACATGGTCCTTGATCTGCGCGACCGGATCGTATGGCGACTCGTAGGTCCACACGGCATTCACCGAGCGTTCGCCGCCGGCGGGAATGCTGTAGTAGTTGCACTCGCCCTTGTACGGGCAGTAGGTTGCGTGCGAGGTGCGTTCCAGCAAGGACATCTTCACGTCCTTGCGGGGGATGTAGTGCACGGTTCCGAAATGCGCTTCGCGCAGCGTCAGCGCTTCGCGCGTGTCGGCAATGACGCGGCCATCGACCGACACCACCACGCGCAGCGGGTTGCGCGCAATGGTGATCGGATGCTCGGGGCCGGGGGTCTTGATGGTGCGTTCGGGCGTGGCGAACATGAGCGGGCTCCTTCAGTTGGTCGGGTGACGCAAGAATCGGCGGATGCGCATCTTGCCGCGATGTCGAGCCGGTTTGAAGTCCCCCGAAAATCGGCCCATTCGCGAAGTGGTTAAAGGCCGGAATGCCCATCGGATCGGCTGTGGAAGCCTTTCGTTTTCACTTCGATAGCCGGAAAAAGAGCAGTCTGGTGACGCCGCCATGCTGCCTGTGTAGTGCTTCAGTTTGTAATGAATGCCAGCGCTGTTTTCACCTCCGATACCGGGCTGCGTCGGGTGTTCCGATCGAACGGTGATAAAACTTCGCGCCATCCCGCCCGCGCCCATCGAAAGACCCCAGTGAAGAACAACAGGATCGCCACCTTCCTGCTCGCCAGCCTGCTGACCGCCGGCGCATGGGCGCAGGAGTGGCCCTCAAAGCCCGTGCGCGTGATCGTGCCCGCGCCGGCCGGCAGCTCGCTCGACGTGATCGCGCGCACGCTGGCCGACCGCCTGCGCGTGATCTGGAAGCAACCGGTGGTGATCGAAACCAAGGCCGGCGCCGGCGGCCTGATCGGCATGGACGCGGTGGCCAAGGCGCCGCACGACGGCTACACGCTGGGCGTGGGCTTCAACGGCCCGATCGCCTTCGGGCCCTACATGTACAGGCGCATGCCTTACGCGCCGGCCCGCGACCTGGTGCCCATCGTGCTCACGACCTCGCAGCCCAACGTGCTGGCGGTGCAGGCGGACAACCCCGCGAACACGCTGCCGGAGTTCGTCGAGTGGGCGAAGAAGCAGGGCTCGAAGTTCAGCTACGCCTCCGTGGGCGCGGGCAGTTCGTCGCACCTCACGATGGAGCTGCTGCGCAGCGTGGCGCAGATCGAGGCGGTGCACGTGCCGTACTCGGGCTCGCCGCCCGCTGGTCTGTCGCTCGCGGCGGGCGACACCCAGGCGCTGTTCACCGTCGCGCCCGCGCTGCTGCCGCTGATCCAGGGCCATCGGGTGAAGCTCATCGCCGTGACCAGCGCCACGCGCTCGGAGCTCATGAAAGAGCTGCCGACCGTGGCCGAGTCGGGCTACCCCGGCTTCGAGTCGCTGGCCTGGAACGGCTTCTTCACCGCAGCCGGCACGCCGCCCGAGGTGGTACAGCGCATCAACGCCGACGTCAATGCCGTGCTGCGCGAGCCCGCGGTGCGCGAACTGCTGGCCAACCAGGGGCTGGTGGCGGGCGGCGGTTCGAGCGAGGAATTCAAGGCCTTCATCGACAGCGAAGGCCGCAAGTGGGGCGCGATCATCGCCAAGGTCGGTATCCGCCTTGATCAGTGACACGCTTGTCGTTCACACTCCCGCAAGAACTTCAGGAAGAAAAACATGGCCGATCTCCCGGACTCCCCCGAATTTCCCGAAGACATCTACACGGAACCCGAGCCCGATCCGCATACGCTTGCCAACCTCGGCCCGCTCACGGGCCTTGCGGGCCTGTGGATCGGCACTTCCGGCCACGACGTGAGCCCGAAGCTGGAAGGCCCCGAGGCCGAAACCTTCATCGAGCATGCGGAGTTCCAGCCCATCGACGCGCAGACCAATGGGCCGCAGATCTTCTATGGGCTGCGCTATCACCTGCGCATCGTCAAGCCCGACGACGTGGAAACCTTCCATGACCAGGTCGGCTACTGGCTGTGGGAGCCGGCCACGGGCGCGCTGGTGCAGACGCTGTCGATCCCGCGCGGCCTGACGGCCATGGCCACGGGCCGCGCGAAGGCAAGCGACCGCAGCTTCAGGCTCGATGCGGTGCGCGGCGGCGAGACCAACGGCATCCTCGCCAATCCGTTCCTGGAGCATGCGTTCAAGACGCTGCGTTACAGCATCGCGGTGACCATCCACGACGAGCGCAGCTGGTCGTACGAGCAGGAAACCGTGCTGAGCGTGCGCGGTCAGGCCGAGCCCTTCAGCCACACCGATCGCAACCTGCTGCGCAAGGTCGGCGAGCCGACGCCCAACCCGACGGCGCTGGCCGCTATGGCGGAGGCGGCGGGCAAGAGTGCGATCGACGTGGCCAGTGCCAGCGTGGACTCCCGAGGCAAGGCCGGCCTTAGCGGAGCCAGCACCGGATAGAACAAATACGCATGGCTCGCCCGGCGCCATGCCGATAACCTCAGGTCATGGACCTGAAACAGCTGGAGTACTTCATTCGCGTGGCCGAGCTCGGCAGCTTCACCCGGGCATCGACGGTGATCGACATCGCCCAGCCCGCATTGAGCCGCCAGGTGCGCCAGCTGGAAGTCGAGCTGCGGCAGAACCTGCTGGTGCGCAACGGCCGCGGCGTGGTGCCGACCGATGCCGGCAAGCGGCTGCTGGAACATGGCCGCGGCATCCTGCACCAGGTGGAGCGTGCGAAGGAAGACATGGGCCGCATGCGCGGCGCGCTGGCCGGGCGTGTGGCAGTCGGCCTGCCGCCGAGCGTGGCCGGCGTGCTGACAGTGCCGCTGGTGCGCTCCGTGCGCGAGCGGCTGCCCGACGCGGCGCTCTCGATCACCGAAAGCCTCTCGACCGCGATGCAGGAATCGCTGCTCACCGGGCGGCTGGACATCGCGCTGCTCTACAACCCGCAGCCTTCGACCGACGTGGACAGCGAGACGGTGCTGGAGGAAGAGTTGTTCCTCGTGAGCGCCATCAAGGGCACGGGACGCGGCAGGCGCGGCGCGCCGCTCGCGCTGGCGCAACTGGCCGATCAGCCGCTGGTGATTCCGACCCGGCCCAACGCGATCCGCATGCTGGTCGAGGCGCAGCTGGGCGCCATCGGGCGGCGGCCGAGCATCGCGCTGGAGATCGACGGCGTGCCCGCCATCCTCGCGCTGGTGGCCGACGGCGCGGGCCATGCGGTGCTGTCGCGCAATGCGGTGGCCATTGCGGAGCGCTCGCAGCGCTATGCGATCCGGCCGATTGCCGAGCCCGGCCTGCGCAGCAGGCTGGCGCTGGCGGCCAGCTCGCAGCGCCCCGTCACGCGCACGCAGCGCGCCATGGGTGAGCTGCTGCGAGAGCTCGTCGAACAGTACCTGGGCGCGGGCGCCGCTCAGAAGCGGTGACGCATGCCGAACCCCACGCTGCCGTTGCCGCGAAAGTCCGTCAGCCGGTCGCGCATGTAGACCGCGTACAGGTCGGTCCGTTTCGACAGGAAGTGGTCGTAGCCGGCCGCCCAGGTGGTGCGATGCGTCTGGGCGCCGTTCGTCACCTTGCGTTCGGTGCGCGCCACCGAGGCCATGAAGCGCCCCGCGCCGACGGGCACCGCCGCGCCCAGTTGCGCGGTGTCGGTGGTCAGGCGGATGTCGGGCGTGCGGGTGCGCAGCAACTGCCCGTACAACTGCACCGCCTTGAAGTCGTAGGAAGCGCCGAGCATCGCGGCGTCCTGCCGGCCGATGGCCGTGGTGAAGCCCGGCCCTGTTTTGGCCTGCTGCATCGACAGCACCGCGGCGAACGGGCCGGCCGCGTAGTTGAGGGTCAGGTTCAGGTTGCGCACGCTGTCGCGGTTCGTCACTTCGCCCATGCCGTAGAGCAGGTTGGCACGCAGGCCCGCGAAGGTGGGTGAGCTGTATTGCACGACGTTGTCCCACACGCTGTCGCCGATCACCGCGCGGTTGTAGGTGGGTTGCCAGGTGTGCAGCATGAAGGGCGAGAACTGCAGCGACACGCCGAACGGGTTGAAGGCTCCGCTGGCCGCGAACATCGGATTGGTCTGCCGGCCCAGCGACACCTGCCCGAAGCCGCCGGACAGCCCCACCCACGCATTGCGCGAGAAATAGGGATCGGTGCTGTTGCGGCCGAAGGTGCCCGTGTCTGTCTGGAAGAAGCTCTCCAGCGCGAACTGCGCCTGCAGTCCGTCGCCCAGGCTCTCGGCGCCACGCACGCCCCAGTAGGCGGTGGTCATGCCGCCGCTGCCCAGCACCCGGGTGCGGCCTTTCTCGTCGCTGCGCTGCATGGAGCCGACGAAGGCATCCACCAGGCCGTAGACCTGGACGCTGGCGGTGGAAGCCTCGGCCTGCGCCCAGGCGGGATGGGCGGCGGTGCAAAGCGCCAGCGCGGGAAGCGCGCGCAGGGCAGTGCGCCCGGTAAGCGCCGGAAGGCGGGTGAGTCGTTTCATGCTTGCTGTCTCCTCGTTGTGAATTCGTAGCCCGCAAAAAAGACGCGGGCGCAGGCGAGCGCGTCCGCACGCCCCGGCGGTGCCGTGGCGTGGGAGCGGATGTGTCGGGTTGGGGTAGGGCGGACTTCGCGGCTGGCGGCGCGCTCAGTCGTACCAGTACAGGCGGCTCGGGTTGTCGACCAGCAGCTTGCGAAGCTGCGTCGGGTCGTCGCAGAACAGCGGCAGCAGGTCGACCAGCTTGCCGTCGTCGGGCATTTCGCGCACGTTGGGGTGCGGCCAGTCGGTGCCCCACAGCACGCGGTCGGGGGCGGCCTCGATCAGGCGGCGCGCGAAGGGCACGGCGTCGACATAGGGCTGGCCCTCGGCGGAGAGCGTGCGCGAAATGCGCTCTGCACCGCTCACCTTGACCCAGGCGCGCTCGTCGCGCATCAGCTCGAGCATCAGGGTGCAGGCCTGCTGCTCCAGGCCGTGCTCGACCATCGTGCGGCCCATGTGGTCGATGACGAAGGGCACCGGCAGCGTGTCGAGGAAGGCGCGGTAGGTGAGCAGGTCTTCCGCGTCCAGGTGCAGCACCAGGTGCCAGCCCAGCGGACGGATGCGCTCGGCCATGCGCAGCACCGTGGGCAGGTCGGGCGCGCCGCCCAGGTGCTGAACGAAGTTGAAGCGCACCGAACGCACGCCGGCCTTGTGCAACGCGCCCAGTTCCGCGTCGCTGATGCCCGCGCCCACCATGGCCACGCCGCGGTAGCTGTCAGGCGATTGGGCGATGGCGTCGAGCATCGCGCGGTTGTCGTGGCCGTGCACGCTGGCCTGCACGAGCACCACGCGCTCGATGCCCAGCAGCTCGTGCAGCGCGCGCAACTTCGCGGCCGGCGCATCGGGCGGCGTGTAGCGGCGGTTGTCCGAATACGGAAACACGTCGCCGGGGCCGAACACATGGCAATGCGCGTCGCAGGCGCCGGCGGGCAGCGCGAACGCCGGGCGGCTCGGGTGGGGATGGGGTGGGGCGATGGTCTTCAAGGCAGTGTCCTGGCCATTTCTCACTGCTTGCTCATTGCTTGGGAATGCCGGCGCGCTGGATCACGACAGACCAGCGCTGGATCTCGCTGTCGAGCAGGCGAGCCTGCTCCTGCGGTGTGCTGCCGCGCGGCTCCACGCTCAGGGCCTGCAGGCGCTTCTTCACTTCGGAGGAGTCCAGGGCGGCGCGCGCTTCGCGGTTCAGGCGGGCGATGACGTCGGGCGGCGTGCCGGCGGGCGCGGCCAGCGCATTCCACGACGCGACCTGGAAGCCCGGCGTGCCGCTCTCGGCCACGGTCGGCACGTCGGGCAGGCTGGGGGCGCGCTTGTCGCCCATCACGGCCAGCGCGCGCAGCGCCTTCGCCTCGATCTGCGACAGCACTGGCGAAAGTATTTCCACCGCCACGTCGACCTGGCCGCCGCGCAGCGCCGTGGTCACGGCCGGCGTGCCGTTGAAGGGCACGACCTGCGCGTCGATGCCCAGCGATGTCTTGAGCAGTTCGCCCGCCAGGTTCTGCGTGCTGCCGACGTTGATGGTGCCGATGTTCAGCCGGCCTGGATTGGCCTTGGCATAGGCCACCAGGTCCGCGAAGGTCTTGAACTTGCCGTTGCCCTGCGCGAGCACCGCCATGTCGAAGTAGCCGAGCGTGGAGACCGGCGCGAAGTCTTTCACCGTGTCGTAGGGCAGCGACTTGAACAGGCCCGCGCTCACCGCGTTGCCGTTGGACATGAGCAGCAGGGTGTGGCCGTCCGGCGCGGCCTTGGCCACGGTGTCGGAAGCCACTACGCCGCCCGCGCCGGGCTTGTTGTCGATCACGATGCTCTGGCCCATCGACTCGGACATCTTCTGCGCCACGCTGCGCGCGACAAGGTCGGCCACGCCGCCGGCACCGAAGGGCACCACCAGTCGGATCGGCCGGGAAGACAGGGGGGCGGCCAGCGCATACGGCGCGCCGGCGCCGGCAGCCAGGGTCAGCATCAGGCCGACGAAGCCGCGACGGGAATCTCTCATGGGTCTCCTTTTGTGTGGGCGCGGCCTCTCTCACCGCTGCGCCTCACTATTGCCGAGGAGTCGGCTTGCAGCAATATCGTGTTCGCACTGGGAGATATAGCTTTTCGGCATGGCCGGGCGCGCGGTGCCGGCGCATTCGCCTCAATCCAGCCGCAGGGAGCCGAGCCGAGCGACGATCAGGTCGTACAGCGTCTGCGCCGCGACCGACAGGCTGCCTTCGCGCCGTTGCACCAGATACAGCGTGCGGGTCAGCGCGGGCAGCGGCAGCGCTCGCGTCACCAGCGTCTCGCGCTGGAAGTGGAACAGCGTGAGCGCCGGCACCACGCTGATGCCCAGGCCCGCCTCGACCAGCCCCATGACGGTGGCCAGGTGCTCCACCTCGAACACCGCGTTCAGCCGCTGCGGATGCAGCGCGGCGTCGAGCGCCTGCCGCACGCTGCTGTTGCGCGCCATCTGGATGAAGGGGTAGGGCGCGATCTTCTTCACCGTGAGGCGCGGTTCGCGCGCCAGCGGATGGTCGGCGCGGCACACCAGGTGAAAGCGGTCGCTGCACAGCTTGCGCGCGCGCAGGTCGCTGCCCGCCGCGGCCTCCGCGCCCGAGGCGGCGAGCGCGAAGTCGGCCTGGCCGGCGCGCACCAGCGCAATGCAGGCATCTGACAGCGCGTCGTCCAGGTCGACGCGGATGCCGGGCCAGGCCTGCATGAATTCCGCGAACACCGCGGGCAGCCAGCCGGCCGCGAGCGATGGCAGGGCGGCCACGCGCACGCGGCCCTTGCGGCGCTCCACATGGTCGGCCAGGTCGACCATCGCATTGCCCATGTCGTCGAGCAGCCGGCGCGCCGAGCCTTCGAACAACAGGCCCTCTGGCGTGAGTTGCACGCTGCGCGTGTCGCGGTCGAACAGGCGTGTGCCGACGGCGTCTTCGAGCGTGCGAATCAAGGCGCTGAAGGCCGGCTGCGACAGGTGGCTGGTCTGCGCCGCGCGCGTGAAGTTGCGGTGCTCCGCCAACGCGAGAAAGGCGCGCAGTTGCCGCGTGGAGAGGTCTGGCGTCTTTCTCATGTCTCTGTTTCGGTGTCTGGCCGATTATTTGAAAAGCGGATCAATCGATCCGTATTTTCGATTTTACGGATGATGGGTGGCTGCCTACAGTGCGGCTCGATGACTTCCACTGCTGCAACGCCCACGCTGTTGATCGGATGCGCGGCCGGCTTCTCGGGCGACCGCACCGACGCCGCCGGCCCCGTGGTCGACACGCTGATCGCGCGTCTCGCGCAAGGCCCCGCGGGGCGGCGCGCGTTCCTCATCTTCGAAACGCTGGCCGAGCGCACCCTGGCCCTGGCGCAACTGCGCCGCCGTACCAACCCCGATGCCGGCTACGAACCGCTGCTCGACGACATGCTGCGGCCTGTGCTGGCGCGCTGCCTGGCGCACGGAATCCGCATCGTGAGCAACTTCGGCGCGGCCAACCCGCGCGCGGCCGCCAGGCACATCGCCCGCATGGCGCGCGAACTGGGCGCCAGCGCGCCGCGCATCGCGGTGGTGGAGGGCGACGACCTCTCTGGCGCCGAACACCGCGCGGTGCTGGGCGAAGCGCTCGGCGCGCGGATGGAAGGTCTGAGCGTGGTCAGCGCCAACGCCTACATCGGCGCCGAGCCGATTGCCGCCGCGCTCGACGCGGGCGCGCAGATCGTGGTGTGCGGGCGCGTGGCCGACCCGTCGCTGACCGTGGGGCCGGCCATGTCGCACTTCGGATGGCGCGCCGACGACTGGGACAGGCTGGGCCGCGCCACCATGGCCGGCCATCTGCTCGAATGCGGCGCGCAGGTCTGCGGCGGCTACTTTGCCGACCCCGGCTACAAGGACGTGCCGGGGCTCGAGTCGGTCGGCTTTCCCATCGCGGAGATCGACGCCGACGGCGGCTGCGTCATCGGCAAGGCCGACGGCACGGGCGGCCTCGTGACTGAAGCCACGGTGAAGGAGCAACTGCTCTACGAAGTGCACGATCCCGCCGCCTACCTGACGCCCGACGTGGTGGCCGACATTTCCGATGCCGAGGTGCGAGCGCTGCCGGGTTCCGACCGCGTCGAGCTGCGCGGCGTGCGCGGGCATGCGCGGCCGGGCAACTACAAGGTCAACGTCTGCCATGAAGGCGGCTGGCTGGCCGAGGGCGAAATCTCTTACGCGGGCCCGCGTGCCGAGGCACGCGCGCGGCTCGCGACCGATGTGTTGAAGAAGCGGCTGGACGGCCTGGCGCTGCGCGTCGACCTGATCGGCGCGCTGAGCATCCTCGGCGACGACGCCGGCCGCGCACTGGCCGACACGCCAGACAGCGGCCTGCGCGATGTGCGCCTGCGCGTCGCGGCCACCCATGCCGACCGCGCCCAGGCCGAGCGGCTGGGCCGAGAGGTGATGGCGCTCTACACCTGTGGCCCGGCCGGCGGTGGTGGCGTGCGCACCGCGCTCACGCCGAGGCTCAACACGCTGTCGTGCCTGCTGTCGCGCGAGGCGGTGCCGGTGCGTTTCACGCTGCTGACCCAGGAGGAACTCGCATGAACGAGATTCTGGAAGACACCATCGACGTGCCCCTCTACCGCGCGGCCCACGGCCGCACCGGCGACAAGGGCGACCGCTCCAACATCAGCGTCATCGCCTGGCATGCCGGGCTGTATCCGCTGCTGGCCGAACAGCTCACCCCCGAGCGCGTGGCCGAGCAGTTCCGCCACCGCGCGCCGTCGCAGGTACAGCGCTTTCTGCTGCCGAAGCTGCATGCGATGAACTTCGTGCTCGACGCCGTGCTCGACGGCGGCGTGAACGATGCACTGAACCTCGATGCGCACGGCAAAGCGCTGTCCTTCCTGCTGCTCGACATGCCCGTTCGCGTGCCTCGCTCGCTCGTGCCTTTGCTGGCCGGGCCGTAGCGGCGGCTTTCGATTTTTTCCCCTTGCCCATTCAATCCGGAGACAAAAAGTGAAACGATTTCCCCTGACCGTGCTGACCACCGCGCTGGCGCTCGCGCCGCTGCTGGGCCATGCGCAGGCCTTTCCAGAGAAGGCCATCACCTTCGTCGTGCCCTTCGCGGCCGGCACGGCCACCGACCAGATCGCGCGCGCGCTGGGCAACCAGATCGCGACCGAGACCAAGCAGGCCGTCATCATCGACAACAAGGCCGGCGCCAGCGGCTTCATCGCCTCGCAGAACGTGGCCAAGGCACCCGCCGACGGCTACACGGTGCTGATCACCACCAACACCACGCATGCAGCCAACGAGCACCTGTTCAAGAAGTTGCCTTACGACCCGGTGAAAGACTTCTCGCCGGTCGCCGCGTTGGGCAAGGGCGGGCAGATCATGGTGGTGAACCCGTCGTTCCCGGCCAAGAACGTGGCCGAGTTCATCGCGCTCGCCAAGAAGGAGCCGGGCAAGTACAGCTTCGGCAGCGGCAGCTCGTCCAGCCGCATGGCCGGCGAGCTGCTGCAGCAGATGGCAGACATCAAGCTGCTGCACGTGCCCTACAAGAGCAACACGCTCGCCGTGACCGACCTGCTGGGCGGGCAGATCAACATGATGATCACCGACACCGCCACCGGCCTGCCGCAGGTCAAGGCCGGCAAGCTGCGCGCGCTGGGCTTCTCCAGCTCGGCGCGCTCGCCGCTCGCGCCCGACGTGCCCACCATTTCCGAAGCCGGCGTGAAGGGCTACGAAATGGGCTACTGGTTCGCCGCTTATGCGCCCGCCAAGACGCCGCCGGCCGTGGTCAAGCGGCTCAATGAGCTGCTGGTGAAGGCTGCGAAGAGCGAGGCGGCGAAGACCGCGTTCTACGAACCCACCGGCACCGAGGTGTTCACCACCACGCCCGAGGACCTGGCGAAGTTCCAGGCGGCCGAGTCGCAGAAGTGGGGCCGCATCGTGAAGGCCGCCGGCATCGAGGCCGAGTAGTTCCCCCGCCGTAGCGGGGATCGGCGCCGCGACAAAACAAGACACACAACAGGAGACAAACCATGAAACGCTGGAGCCTCAAGGCTGCCACGGTGGCTTCGGCCGCCCTTTTTCTGACTGCATGCGGCGGAAGCGGCGGGGGAGGCGGCGGCTTGCTGCTGCCTTTGCCCATCACCGCCACGCCCGCCACCCCGAGCACGCCGGCCGCCTCCGCCGCCGCGCCCAGGTACAAGCTCGCCATCACCGCGACGGAGGACGTGCCCGGCACCTTCGGCAGCGCGGGTGCCTACGAGAAGATCACCGGCACCTTCACCGGCGAGGTCGACCCCAAGGACGCGCGCAACGCCATCATCCAGGACCTGTCGCTCGCGCCGCTGAACGCCAACGGCAAGGTCGAGTACACCTCCGACTTCGTGCTCTTCAAGCCCAAGGACATGAGCAAGGCCAGCGGCGTGCTGCGCTACGACGCACCGAACCGCGGCAACATCGTCAACCTCGACCCGTACTTCGCCTCGCGCGGCTATGTGTTCCTCACGGCCGCATGGCAGGGCGACGTGCCCGCGGGGCCGGGCAAGCTCACGCTCAAGGTGCCGGTCGCCAAGAACGCCGACGGCAGCAGCATCACCGGCACCTACCGCGCCGAGCTGCTGCCCACTGTGGCCACGAACGATTCGCTGCCCCTGCCGGGCGGCCCGTTCAACGCGGCGATGCAGGCCTACGCCACGGCCAGCCTGGACAACACCAGACCCGGCTATGTGCTCACCCGACGCATCAACGAGGGCGATGCGCGCCAGCTCATTCCCGCGAGCGACTGGAAGTTCGCCAAGTGCGGCGCCGCCACGCCGTTCCCGGGCACGCCCGACGAGACCAACGTGTGCCTGAAGGACAAGTGGGACCCGGCGTACCTGTACGAGCTGGTCTACATCGCGAAAGACCCGAAGGTCATGGGCCTGGGGCTCGCGGCGCTGCGCGACATGATCAGCTTCTTCCATCGCGACACCGCCGACGCGGCGGGTACTGCAAACCCGGTGGCGGCGGCGATCAGGAACACCATTGCCTCCGGCGTCTCGCAGTGCGGCAACTTCATCAAGACCTTCGTGCATCTGGGCTTCAACGAGGACCGTGCGGGCGCGAAGGTGTTCGACGGCGTGTTCGCGCAGATCGCTGCGCGGCAGACCAACATCAACATGCGCTTCTCCGTGCCCGGCGGCGGCGGCGGCGTGCGCGCCGACCACACGGCCTTCGGCCAGGCCGGCACGCGCGGCCTCTCGAAGGACTACGTGGACGACGTGGCGCAGCGGCGCGGCGGCATCCTGTCGCGCTGCGAGGCGAGCGGCACCTGCCCCAAGCTGTTCATCGGCTTCAGCGGCACCGAGTTCTGGACGCTGCAGGGCTCGCCGCTGCTGACCGACGCCTGGGGCACGACCGACCTGGTGCAGCCTGCAAACGCGCGCATCTACTACTACGCCAGCTCGCACCATCTGCTGGGGCTGGCGTCGGTGCCCGGCGCCGGTGCGGGGGCGCTCTATGCGACCAATGCCAACGCGGGCGTGGTTCCGGTCGTTCGTGCGCTCTACCAGAACCTGGAAGACTGGGTCGTCAAGGGCACCACGCCGCCCGACAACCAGGTGCCGAAGATCGCCGACGGCACGCTGGTGCGCCCGGCACGGGTCGGCTTTCCGGCCATTCCCGGCGTGAGCTACACGGGCCTGGTGAACGGCTACTCGCTGCTCGACTGGGGCCCCAACTACCGCCCGCAGGACGAAAGCGGCATCGCCACCCAGGTGCCGCCGGCCTACTTGGGGCGCGACTACGCGATCCTGGTGCCGCAGGTCGACGCCGACGGCAACGACATCGCGGGCATCCGCAGCCTCGACGTGGCGGTGCCCGTGGGCACGAACACCGGCTGGAACACCACCAACCAGCCGGGGCGCATCGATCAGGCGGGGCTGTTCGGCGCGTACTTCCCGTTCGTGAAGACGACGGCCGTGCGTGCCGGCACGACCGACCCGCGCCTGTCGCTGCAGGAGCGCTATACCGACCAGGCGGGCTACGTGGCTGCCGTGACGGCCGCCGCCAACGACCTGGTGGCCAAGCGCTTCATGCTGCGCGTGGATGCCGACGCCGCTATCGCCAACGCGACCGCGAATCCGGTGCTGCCCTGAAGCCCGGGTTCAGGCGGGATCGAGAGTCCTGGCGGCGTCGGCTTCGCGGTGAAGCGGCAGCCAGAGCGTGAAGCGGGTTCCGGCGCTGCCGGACTCCCAGCTCACCGCGCCGCCGATGGCCTGGGCGCGCTGCTGCTGGTTGCGCAGCCCGCGGCCGTTGCGGCGCAGGGCCTCGTCCACGGCGAAGCCCTCGCCGTTGTCCTCGATCACCACGCAGACGCCGTCGTGCACCGTCATGGTGCTGAAGCAGATGGAGGAAGCCCGGGTGTGGCGCAGCACGTTGGCCACGCATTCCTGCACGATGCGCAGGATGTGCAGCGCGCTGTTCGGGTCCAGCCAGGCCAGCACCGGCACCGGCTGCACTTCCCAGCGCAGCGCGACGCCGGCGCTCTCGATGCGCGGCGCCAGGCGAAAACGCAGGGTCGCCAGCAGCAGCAGCAGGTCGGCGTCCACGCTTTCCATGGAGTCGATCACCAGCTTCAGGTCTTCCATGCAGCTCTTGAGCACGCTGGAAATCTCGGCCTCGTTCATGGTGCCGCGTTCCACCGAGCGGATGGCGCTGATCAGCGACGAGCCCAGGCCGTCGTGCATGTCCTGCATCAGGCGCCGCCGCTCGGCATTGAGCATCTGCTGGTTCTCGATGACGCGCAGGCGCTGGTAGCTTTGCTCCAGCTCGGCTTCGCGCGCGCGCAGCCGCAGGACCAGCTCGGTGTTCAGCCGCCCGACCTCGGCGAACGCGCCGGTGTAGCGCTGGAACATGATGAACGAGAAGACGAAGAACAGGCTGATGATGGCGTAGGGCGAGGTGTACACGCTCTCCGGGCTGACCAGGTTGTTCTGCAGCAGCCCGTCATAGGAAGTGAACACGACCGCGAACACGGTCCAGCCCGCCACCAGCCGGCCTTCGGGCAGTTGCGCCCGCAGGGCCTTGCGCAGGTTCACTGCGAAGATCAGTACCGCGACGGGCAGTACCGCCAGGTTGAGCAGTGGCGTGAACAGGTACAGGCTGACGATCGAGGTCGACACGTGCGGCAGCGTCGCGAGATTGCAGGCCAGCGTCAGGCCCAGCGCCACGCGGGTCAGCCAGGCCGAGGGCTGCTGGTGCAGGCGCTGCAGGAACAGGTGGATGAGCACGATCAGCCAGAGCAGGCTGGACACGGTCATCCATTCGAACCATTCGTCCGAAATCGGGATGTAGCTGCCGCCCACGTAGTAGTGCAGCATCCGCAGGAACGCCACGCCCGAGATGGCGGAGAACAGCAAATAGAGCGACTCGCGCCGCTTGCCCAGCCACACCGCGAACGCGAAGGCGCCCACCGCCAGGAACGCGGCGCTGCCCATGAACGGCAACTGCACCTGCAGCAGCTGGCGCGACTGGTAGCGCCAGGCCAGGGCGTGCTCGTCGCCCACCCACACCGTCGAAAAACCGCTTCCGCTGTTGCGCAGGCGGTCGACGCGGATCAGCACGGACGTCGGCGACAGCGTGTTCGCGGTCGCGTTCAGCGGCAGCAGCAGCGGGTGGTTGTAGCCGTTGTGGATCGGGCTGCCGTGCGACTGGTAGAGCAGCACGCCGTCGCCGTACACCGAGATGTGTCCCAGGGTCTTCCAGCGCGGGAGGTACAGAACGCGTTGTTGCGTCGTGCGGGGCTGACCGGAAAGGTCGATGCGGTACCAGTCGGTGATGGCCCGCATGCCGCTCGAGGCCGTGGGCACGAGCTCGCGCGCGGCGGTGTACGGAAGGTCGACCGGCTTCCAGCCGTCGCTCAGCAGCGTGTCGGCTTCGATGTGCTGAGGGGGGAGGGAATAGCCGGTACCGGTCACGGAAAGCAGTTCCGCCCGCGTGATGTGGACGGCGGTGTCTTCGTTCCGCGGCGATTCGTCGGCGTGCGCACAGGGCAGGATGGCCAGCAGGAGAGCCAGCCAGAGCTTTGCGATCGACCAGCCAATTCGCCAACAGCCTTTGCTGCCTAGCCTCATAGATCGCTTCTGCCTTGGAAATCGTGTTCAGCTTGCTTGGGTGCGCCGGATGAATGCTGGGACCGGCCCGCTTTCGCGTGCGGCCGCAATTATGTCTTCGGCCAACCCGTCTTCCCGGCGCCCGGGGGAATACTTTTTCATGGTATTCCGGGGGAGCCCGCTCACGCAGAATGGCGCCATGAAGCCTGAACAAGACTCCCGAGAAACCCGTGTGAATACGGGTGCCGCACCGGCTTTTTTCGAGGGCAGCTGCCTGTGCGGCGGTGTCAGGTACGAAGTCCGCTCCAGGATCAGGGCGGTCTCTCACTGCCACTGCAGCATGTGCCGCAAGGCCCATGGGGCCGCCTTCGCCACCTATGGCAGCGTGCCGACTGGCGATTTCGTGGTCAAGGCCGGCGACGGGCTGGTGCGCAGCCGCGGTTCATCGCCCGGGGTCACCCGGACCTTCTGTTCGGGGTGCGGCTCCCCGTTGACGTGGCACAGCATTCACGGCGATGCCGCCGCCTGGATATCGTTTTCGCTGGGGACGCTCGATACGCCGTTCACCCCGTCGAAGCAGCGGCATGTTCACCTCGAGTCCGCGCCGTCCTGGCACGGCATCGGCGAAGCGGCCCCGGGGTGACCGCCGAAATGTTCAGGAAGCCGGCCGAACCCAGGCCACCAGCAGCGCCAGCCAGCGCGCCTTCCAGGCTGCAGTGAAGGCAATCGTCAGCGCGGCGCCGGCCAGCGTCATGAACCACACCAGAGAGGCCATCGAGGCGTGGTCGACCGCCAGGCACAGCAGCAGCGAGACGACCAGCCCCGCCACGCCGAGCACCCTCAGCAGCACGACCGTGCCGCGCGACGCGGGCACCGGGCCGAATGCCTGTTCCCAGTGAACGTCCATGGCCAGCGCCAGCCAGCCGAGGCCGGCGATGTTGGCCAGCACGGCCAGCAGCAGGAGGATGGCGTCAGGCACGGGCGCTCTCCTTCACGTTGGTGGGCGTTGCGCGAGGCGTGGCTGGGGCGGTGGCCACGCCGGCGCGGTTGCCGAGCTTGCGCGCGGCCATGACCGCGACCGCGGCGCTGGCGAGCATGAACAGGTCGACGCCCGCCACCGGCCAGTAGCCCTGGCCGATGGTGCGCAGCAGGTGGTCGCCGGTGGTCACCCAGTTCAGCAGCACCGCGGACACGGCCATGACGGCGATGGCCCAGCACTGCTCGGCCCAGGCCGGCGCCATGCGCGCCTGCGCCACGGGCGCGGTGCGCCAGATGGCGTGCGCGAATGCGAGCAGCCAGGCGCCGCAGAAGACGTATTTCTCCCAGTCGCCGCGCGCGGGCAGATCGTCCGGCAGCAGGCGGTTGCCGATCAGCATGGCCAGCGTGGCGACGAGCATGCCGGTCACGGTGGTCACAGCGAAGGCGTCGACCCAGCGCGCGCCGCCGCGTTCCTGCTTCGCATGCTGGCGCTTGCGCTTTTCCACGAAGAAGATGAAGCCGGTGGCAATGCACGCGCAGCCCGAGAGGCCGCCCAGCACGTACAGCCAGCGCAGCAGCCAGTGGCGGAAGTGCTGCAGGTGCAGGCCGGTGAGGAAGGTGTTGACGCTGGCCACCGGCGTGAGCGGCGGGTCTTCGCGCAGCACTTCACCGGTCGAGGCCTTGAAGTGGATGCCTTCGCCGGTCAGCGCGATGCGGTCGGTGCCGGCGCGGTACACGCTGACGTAGCTGTTGGCGTCGCCCACGTGCTGCACGCTGAGGAAGCCGACATCGCCCGCCATCTCTTTCGCCGCCCAGCGGCGGCGGGCCTCGGCCACCATGGCGTCCACCGAGGCCAGCGTGCCGGGCACGCCCGCGCGGTCGTGCGGCAGGCCGGTTTCCAGCGCCTCGTGCTTTTCATGCAGGTCGTGCAGCGGCTTGAGCTGGGTGTCGGTGATCGGAAAGTAGATGCTGCCGAAGATCACCAGCCCCGAGAAGGCGAAGATGAAATGGAAGGGCAGCGCCACCACGCCGGTCAGGTTGTGCAGGTCGAGCGCGCTGCGCTGCGTGTGCTTGCGCGGGCGGAAGGTGAAGAGCTCGCGGAAGATCTTGCGGTGCATGACGACGCCGCTGACCAGCGCCACCAGCATCACCAGCGCCGAGAACCCGACGATGAAGTAGCCCAGGTTCTTCCACTCCAGGTGCAGGCTGTAGTGCAGCGGGTAGAAGAACTGGCTGCCGATCTTCAGGTGATCGTCGGGCAGCAGCTTGCCGTTGCGCGGGTCGATGGTGCGGTCGCCGAACACGCTGTCTTCGGGGTCCTTGGCATTGGGCAGCTCATAGCTGGCGAACAGGCTGAGCACCGGGTCGCGGTGCGTGGTGTAGGCGCCCCAGCTCTTGACCACCGGGAAGCTGTCGGCCATGGGGCCGCTCACGCGGCCGCGGGCCTGCTCGATGCTCTGGGTGCTGGGCTTCATCTCCTGGAAGACGGGCAGCAGCATCTTGTCGAACGATGGCATGGGCTGCGGCGCGAAGCGGGTCGAGGGGATCGCCCAGCGGTCGATCTCGCGGTCGAACACCGACAGCGAGCCGAAGAAGAAGACGGCCATCAGCACGAAGCCCAGCACGAGGCCGAACCACGTATGAAGCCAGGCCATCGAGAGGCGGAAATTCTGGAACACGGACTTGGGTCTCCTTGCGCGTGCGCGCCAACAATCAAAGCAGCGCGCGCTGCACCAGCCAGGCGGCACCGGTCATGAGCGCGCCGCCGCCAGCCAGCACCACCCACACGCGCGCCAGGCTCTGCGCCGAAAAGGCCCAGAGAAACGCGACCAGGAAGACGATGAAGCCCACGATGTAGCCCAGGGCCTCGGCATCGTGGAATTCCATGCGGGCTGCGAACAGCAGGCCGATGGCCAGGGCGATGAAGCCCCAGGTGAAGGCATAGCCGCCGAGCATGCCGGCGGCGATGCGCCAGACGATGCGGGACTTGGAGATGTTGGCGGAAGCGGTCATGCGATCGTCGAGGCGGCGCGGTGCGGCGGCCTCGAACGAATGGCCGATTCGATGCCTCGTATCAAATAAGAACTATTCTCATGATATCTCGGCTTTGCCGGCGCGTGCGCCATGCGCAAGCGTCTCGGAGGGCCTTTCGCCGAAGCGGGCGCGGTACTGCGCCGCGAAGTGGCCAAGGTGGAGGAATCCGTATTTCTCCGCCGTCTCGCGCACGCCGCCGCCGTCGTCGCTCAGCGCCGCGGCCAGCAGGTCGGCCCGTACCTTGTCGAGCCTGAGTTCGCGCAGGAACTCCATCGGCCCCTGGCCCGCGTGCTGACGAAACGCCAATTGCAGCGCCCGCGCGCTGCAGCCGACCTCGCGGCACACGTCGGCCAGCGACACCGGCTGCTCCGCGTGCGCCGACATGAATTCCTGCGCCCTGCGCACCACGCGCGGCATCAGGCCGCGCTGCGCGTCGCCGGCCAGTGCGCCCGAGTGGTTGTGCCGCGCCGACATCAGCAGGCTCGACATCAGGTAGCCCTCGGCATGCTCGGCCAGGCGGTTGCCGCCCGTCTGCAGGGCGTTGCCGGCATCGAGCGTGAGCCGCAGGTAGTCGATGAAATGCACCAGCGGCGCCAGCGCGGGGTTGTCGAGCGGCACGCCGAGCTCGAACACCAGCGCCTGCCGCACGGGTGCCTGCAGCAGCGCTTCCAGCCGCGACTGCAGCGCCGGCCTTGCCAGCCGCACGATCAGGTGCGGGCTGTCGTCGGCCCAGCGCATGGAGAGCGGCTCGGTGGGCGAGGGCAGCGAGGCGAGGCTGGGCGTGGCGTCGACCTGCTGCGCGCCGCAGCGGATGTCGGCGCCGCCGCGCAGCGGAATCTGCAGCAGGAAGAAGTCCTGCAGGTAGCCCGGCTCGATCTGCACGCCCGGCCCGTACTGCACATAGTTGAGGCTCACGTCCCGGTGCAGGCGTGCGCTGTGGTGGCAGGCGTCCAGTTCGGTGCGCGGGCGCAGCATGTTCAGGCCGTGCGGGCAGAACACGCGGGCCACGCTCTCGCGCGCCTCGTCCACGTCGTGGCTTTCGAACAGTCGGTAGCGCTGCAGCGGCAGCCGTGGGGTCGTGGCGGCGGTTTCCATGGGGCTGGGGCACCGTAGCAAAAACCATCCCCGCCCACAATTCGGACTGTCCCTCGCCGAAAAACATGCGCGGCAGGGACAGCGCCTGCGCTTGCGGGATGCGTCCGCGCCGCTCGACCTCCTAACGTACGACCCCACGGGCCAGCCCGGCCCGGTCGATCCACCAAGAGGAGAGCAAGCGTCATGTTCAAGGGACTCGAAGGCAGGAGCGCCATCGTCACCGGCGGTGCCACATTGATAGGAGCCGGCGTGGTGCGCGCGCTGCACGCGGCCGGGGTGAAGGTGACCGTTGCCGACATCGACGCCGCCAACGGACAGGCGCTGGCCGATTCGCTGGGCGCCGGCGCGCTCTTCTCGCACACCGACATCACCGACGACGCCCAGGTGGCGGCCTGCGTGGCGCAGGCCGCGCAGCGGCACGGCGGCGTGCACTTTCTGGTCAACCTCGCGTGCTCGTATGTGGACGACGGCTTCAAGTCGCCGCGCGCCGACTGGCTCACCTCGTTCAACGTGAACGTGGCGAGCGCCGTGGCGATGCTGCAGGCGGTGCATCCGCACATGGTCGCGGCCGGTGGCGGCGCGGTGGTCAATTTCACGAGCATTTCCTCGCGCGTGGCGCAGACGGGGCGCTGGCTGTATCCGGTCAGCAAGGCCGCGATGGCGCAGCTCACCCGCAACATGGCGATGGACCTGGCGGGCGACCGCATCCGCGTGAACAGCGTGTCGCCGGGCTGGACATGGTCGGCCGTGATGGACCGCCTGAGCAACGGCGACCGCGCCAAGACCGATCGCGTGGCCGCGCCTTTCCACCTGCTGGGCCGCGTGGGCGACCCCGACGAGGTGGCGCAGGTGGTGCTGTTCCTGTGCTCCGACCACGCGAGCTTCGTGACCGGTGCCGACTACGCGGTGGACGGCGGCTACGCGGCCATGGGCCCCGAGCAGGCCGTGCCGGCCATTCCCAAGTTGATGGACTAGCAAGCAAGCCAACAAGCAAGCAAGGAGCAAGGCAATGAAGCGAATCGCAATCGTCGGCGCGGGCCAGTCGGGCCTGCAACTGGGGCTCGGCCTGCTGGGCGCGGGCTATGAAGTCACGATGTTCAGCAACCGCACGGGCGAAGACATACGCAACGGCAAGGTCATGTCCAGCCAGTGCATGTTCAACACTTCGCTGCAGATCGAGCGCGACCTCGGGCTTGATCACTGGGCCGAGGAATGCCCCACGGTCGACGGCATCGGCCTGGCCGTGCCGCACCCCGAGCAGAAGGGCGCCAAGGCCATCGACTGGGCGGCGCGGCTGCATTCGAGCGCGCAGTCGGTCGACCAGCGCGTGAAGATCCCGGCATGGATGGCCGAATTCCAGAAGAAGGGCGGCGAGCTGGTCTTCAAGGACGCGGGCATCGACGAGCTCGAGACCTGCACCCAGACGCAAGACCTCACGCTGGTGGCGAGCGGCAAGGGCGAGATCTCGAAGCTCTTCGAGCGCGACGCCCACAAATCGACCTTCGACAAGCCGCAGCGCGCATTGGCCCTGACCTACGTGAAGGGCATGAAGCCTCGCGAGCCCTTCTCGGCCGTGTGCTTCAACCTGATTCCGGGCGTGGGCGAGTATTTCGTGTTCCCCGCGCTCACGACCAGCGGCCCCTGCGAGATCATGGTGTTCGAAGGCATTCCGGGTGGCCCCATGGACTGCTGGGCCGACGTGAAGACGCCGCAGGAGCACCTGGCGCGCAGCAAGTGGATTCTCGACACCTTCACGCCGTGGGAGGCCGAGCGCTGCAAGGACATCGAGCTGACCGACGACAACGGCATCCTCGCCGGCCGCTTCGCGCCCACGGTGCGCAAGCCCATCGCCACGCTGCCATCGGGGCGCAAGGTGCTGGGCCTGGCCGACGTGGTGGTGCTCAACGACCCGATCACCGGCCAGGGCTCGAACAATGCGGCCAAGTGCGCCGACGTTTACTTCAAGAGCATCCTCGCGCGCGGCGACGGCGCGGCCGATGCCTCGTGGATGCAGCAGACCTTCGACCGCTACTGGTTCGGCTATTCGCAGTGGGTCACGCAGTGGACCAACATGCTGCTCGCGCCGCCGCCGCCCCATGTGCTGAAGCTGCTCGGCAGCGCCGGCGCGATGCCGACGCTGGCCAGCGCCTTCGCCAACGGCTTCGACGATCCGCGCACCTTCTTCCCGTGGTTCGCAGACCCCGTGGAGGCCGATCGCTACATCGACACCTGCGCCGCAGCGGCGGCCTGAGAGCGCGATGAAACGCAGCGTTGCCATCGTCGGTGCCGGCCAGTCCGGCATGCAGCTCGCGCTGGGCCTGCAGGCGGCAGGGCACGAGGTGACGGTCTACTCGAACCGCAGCGCGCGGGAGATTTTCGAGGGGCCTGTCATGTCCAGCCAGTGCATGTTCGAGACCGCGCTGCAGACCGAGCGCGAACTCGGCCTCTGCTTCTGGGCCGACGACTGCCCGCGCGTGGAAGGCATCGGCATGACGGTGCGCAACCCGCAGGGCGGCAAGGCCATCGAGTGGAGCGCGCGGCTCGACGGCGCGGCGCAGTCGGTCGACCAGCGCGTGAAGATCCACGGCTGGATGAACGCCTTCGAGCAACGCGGCGGCCGGCTCGTGCTGAAGGCCGTGGGGCTCGAGGCGCTGGAGGCGTGCGCTCTCACGCATGAACTGGTGGTCGTGGCCAGCGGCAAGGGCGAGATCGCGAAGCTTTTCGAGCGCGACGCCGAGCGCAGCGCATTCGACGCACCGCAGCGCGTGCTGGCGCTGACCTACGTGAAGGGCATGAGGCCGGCGCAGCCGTATTCGCGCGTGTGCTTCAACCTGATTCCCGGCGTGGGCGAGTACTTCGTGTTCCCCGCGCTCACGACCAGCGGACCGTGCGAGATCATGGTGTTCGAAGGCCTTCCGGGCGGCCCGATGGGCTGCTGGGCCGACGTGAAGACGCCGCAGGAGCACCTGGCGCGCAGCAAGCAGATCCTCGAAACCTTCCTGCCCTGGGAGGCCGAGCGTTGTCGCGACATCGAGCTGACCGACGACAACGGCATCCTCGCCGGCAGCTTCGCGCCCACGGTGCGCAAGCCGATCGCCACGCTGCCTTCGGGGCGCAAGGTGCTGGGCCTGGCCGACGTGGTGGTGCTCAACGACCCGATCACCGGCCAGGGCTCGAACAACGCGGCCAAGAGCGCCCACATCTACCTCGAGCGCATCCTCGAAAACGGCGACGCCTCCTTCGACGCGGCATGGATGCAGCAGACCTTCGACCGCTACTGGGAGGGCTACGCCCGCTGGGCCACCGACTGGACCCGCAGCCTGCTCGCGCCGCCCACGCCGCACCTGCACAAGCTGCTGCAGAGCGCGACGCACATGCCTTCAGTCGCGAGCACGGTGGTCAACGGCTTCGACGATCCGCGCGCCTTCGCGCCCTGGTGGTTCGACGCGGCGGAGGCCGACCGCTTCCTGGAGGCCAGGGCGCGCGAGGCCGCGGTCGACCGCTTCGACCGGCGCGACTTCCGCAAGGCGCTGGGCCAGTTCTCCACCGGCGTGACCGTCATCACCACGCGCGCCATCGACGGGCGCCGCGTGGGCATGACCGCCAACTCGTTCTCGTCGGTGTCGCTCGATCCGCCGCTGGTGCTGTGGAGCCTGGCGCGCAATGCGCCGAGCCTGGCGGACTTCACCGGCGCCAGCCATTTCGCGATCAACGTGCTTGCAGCGCACCAGCATCACCTGTCGCGCCAGTTCTCGACGCCGCAGGCCGACAAGTTCGGCGGCGTGGACTGCTGCGAGGGCACGGCGGGCGTGCCCTTGCTCAACGATGTCATCGCGCGCTTCGTCTGCCGCAATGTCAGGCAGTATGACGGGGGCGATCACCTCATCTTCATCGGCGAGGTCGAGCGTTACGACCGCTTCGACGGCGAGCCGCTGGTCTTTCACTCGGGCTACTACCAGGTGACGACGCGGCACCCGGAATGTTTGCAATAGAACGGAGAACCCACATGCAAGAGAAAACCAAGGCTTCGGGCCAATACATCCAGATGCAGGCCGCCGACGGCAGCGGCGCCTTCCGCGGCTACCTCGCGCTGCCCGAGGCCGGCACCGGCCCCGGCCTCGTGATCGCCCAGGAAATCTTCGGCATCAACCACACGATGCGCGAGGTGGCCGACTACTACGCCGAAGAAGGCTACGTGGTGCTGGTGCCCGACCTGTTCTGGCGCCAGGAACCCGGCGTGGAACTGGGCTACAGCGAAGCCGACTGGCAGCGCGCCTTTGCCCTCTACGGCGGCTTCGACGAGGCCAAGGGCATGCAGGACATGCAGACCGCCATCGACGCGCTGCGCGCCCGCGCCGAGGTGACAGAAAAGAAAGTCGGCGTCCTCGGCTTCTGCCTCGGCGGCAAGCTCGCCTACCTCAGCGCCTGCCGTACCGACGCCGACGCGGTGGTCGGCTACTACGGCGTGGGCATCGACGCCGCGCTGGACGAGGCCGACAAGATCCAATGCCCGCTGACCCTGCACATCGCCGAGCTCGACAAGTTCTGCCCGCCCGAGGCGCGCGACCGCATCCTGGCCGCGCTCAAGGGGCGGCCCGGCGTGTCGCTGTACGTCTATCCCGGCATGGACCATGCCTTCGCGCGCGCGGGCGGCGAGCACTTCCACAAGCCCTCGGCGCTCATGGCGCACGAGCGCAGCATCGCCACGCTGAAGGACGCCATCGGCCCGAACTACGACCTTTCGGCGCTGTGGGACAAGCACTGCGAATACGAGTTCGGCACGCGCAACGTCGACGACACCATGGGCACCATGGTGGCCGAGCCGTACGTCAACCACATCCCGACCATGACCGGCGGCGTGGGCTACAAGGACCTGCACGCGTTCTATACGAACCACTTCGTCAACAGCAATCCGCCCGACACGGCGCTCACCTCGATCTCGCGCACCATCGGCGCCACGCAGGTGGTCGACGAACTGCTGTTCAGCTTTACGCACACCACCGAGATCCCGTGGATGCTGCCCGGCGTGGCGCCCACCGGCAAGCGCGTGGAAGTGCCGCTGCTGGCGGTCATCAAGTTCCGCGGCAACAAGCTCTATCACGAGCACATCTACTGGGACCAGGCCAGCGTGCTGGTGCAGGTCGGCCTGCTCGACCCCAAGCTGCTGCCGGTGGCGGGCATCGAGACGGCACGCAAGCTGCTGGACGAGACCTTGCCGTCGAATACGTTGATGCGCTGAGGCATTGAGCCGTGGCCGGGCAGTCCGCCCACGGCATAGGCCATCCGTCGAATGCACAGCGGCGGCTTCCCTGCCTAGCATGCAGCGCATCGCCGCTCTTGCAGACGCCTCCGATGACCCAGACTGCTTTCATGGCCCGATTCGCGCGCATCGCGGGCGCGGCATTGCTCTGCCTGCCGGTTGCGAGCGCCTTCGCCGCCGAGCCCGCCAAGGACCATCCGCTGGTCGGCCGCTACGAGGGCGCGGTGCTCGACGGCTACAAGGCCGCCGCCTACGACGAGGTCGGCCTCATCAAGGAGCCGTTCCAGAACTGGGCCGGCGGCAAGCCCGACCTGCTGCCGGTCGAGGGCAAGGTCACGCTCTACCTTTACCGCCTGCCCAGGGAGCGCTCGCTGCTCGAGGTGCAGCGCAACTACGAGTCGAGCCTGAAGGCCAAGGGCTTCGAGGTGCTGTTCAGCTGCGGCACGGCCAATGCGTCGTGCTACAAGCCGCGCCCGGGCAGCGTGGACACGACCACGCCCTATGACTTCGCGCTGGCCTTCGACAACCCCGAATGGCCGCGCCTGGGCAGCCGGGGCGACTACGCGCGCAACTACTTCGCGGTGAGCGGCCGCTACCTGCTCGCGAAGAAGACCGGTCCCTCGGGCACCGTGTACGCCAGCATCGCGCTGGCCGAGCACAACGCCGATGTGGGCAACCATGCCTTCGTGCGCGTGGTCGAGACCAAGGCGATGGAAGACAACAAGATCGTCTTCGTCGACGCCACGGCCATGCAGAAGAGCCTGGCGGAGACGGGGCGCATCAACCTCTACGGCATCCTGTTCGACCTCGACAAGGACATCATCCGGCCCGAGTCGCAGCCCACGCTCGACGAAATGACCAAGCTCATGCGCGGCAATCCGCCGCTGAAGCTGTCGGTGGTGGGGCACACCGATGCGCAGGGCGACGCGAAGCACAACGACGACCTGTCGAAGCGCCGCGCGCTGGCGGTGATCGCGGTGCTGGTGAAGGCCGGCGTGGACCCGCGCCGCTTCACCACACGCGGCGCCGGTTCGGCCGAGCCGGTGGCGCCCAACGACAGCGAGGCGGGGCGCGCGAAGAACCGGCGGGTCGAGCTGGTCCGGCTCTGAGCGGCCGGATTCTTCAGCTCTTGAGTGCCGCAAACAGCGTCGCCCAGTTGCCGGGCGCCGCGCCGACCAGCGCATTCAGGTGCGCCTGCAGCCGCGCGGCCACTTCCTGCAGCGTGGTGCTGCCCGCGACCGGCTCGTCGCCCGCGACCTGGCCGATCCACACATCGGCGTCTTCGGCGCCGGCTTCTTCCGGCACTTCCCAACCGCCTGCCGCGCCCAGCAGGTAGCGCAGGTGGTAGGGGAGGCCAAAGCCGGGCTCGGGCGTGCCTTCGCGGCGCACGCGGCCCAGGCTTGCGATGGTGGCGGCCAGCGCACGGCTGTCGATGGTGCGGCCGGTCTCGTCGCTGCACAGCTCTGAGCCTTCGACGGCATGGCCCACGAGCTGGCTCCAGTAGGCCTCGTCGTGCGTGCCGTCGCGCTGTGTCATGTGACGGCTGGCAAAGCGGGCCATGAGCGCGGGGTCGGCAATGAGCGGCGACAGCGCCAGGTCGCTGCGGAAGTCGAAGCCGAAGAAATGCAGGGTGCCGTCCAGCCTGATCGCCTCGATGGCGCCCAGGTGCCCGTCGCGGCCCGCCAGCGGCGCGGGAACCGCGGGGCCCGTCTCCATGGCGGGGGCGGGCGGAGGTTTTTTCCTGAAGAAGTCGAACATCCGAAGATCCTTTGGGGAGTTTCAGTGCCCCGCGATGTTCGCATCTTCTTCAGATGACCGGCACGCTGGTCTCCTTCAGCACGCGCAGCACGAAGTGCGACTTGCTGTGCCGGATGCCGGGGATCTTGTAGAGCTTCTCGCGCAGGAGGCGCTCGTAGTCGCGGGTGTCGCGCACGGCGATGCGGATGTAGTAGTCGTAGTCGCCCGAGACCAGGTAGGCCTCCTGGATCTCCGGGATGGTGGCTAGCACGCGGCCGAAGTCGTAGAGCGTCTCGTCGGTGTGGCTCTCCAGCGTGACCTGCACGATCACCGAGTCGTGGTAGCCCAGCTTGGCCGGATCGACGTCGACCGTGTAGCGCTTGATGACGCCCGTGGCCTCGAGTTTCTTGATGCGCGTCCAGCAGCTGGTGGGCGACAGGCCGACCTCGTTGCCGATCTCCTGCAGGGTCTTGCGGGAGTCGAGCAGCAACACCCGGAGGATCGCCAGATCGGTCTTGTCGAAAGATCCTTCGTTGTCACCGATGATTTGCCGATTGATCTTCATGAATCGAGTCCAAAGAGCCAAAAGAAAGAAGCATATTTTGCGCTCAAACCGGAAGAATTGACGGCATGCGACTGCTCGACCTACCCCTCACGCCCTCCCTGTCCCTCCACCCCGAGACGCCCCCCGTGGTGCGCAACGGCGCCGAAGCCCTGCTCGACACGCTGGTCGAGTGCGGCGTCGACACCATCTTCGGCTACCCCGGCGGCGCCGCGCTGCCGCTGTACGACGCGCTGCACGGCGAGCCGCGGCTGCGCCACGTGCTGGTGCGCCACGAGCAGGCGGCGGTGCACGCGGCCGAAGGCTATGCGCGCAGCACCGGCCGGGTGGGCGTGGTGCTGGTCACTTCCGGCCCTGGCGTGAGCAACACCATCACCGGGCTGCTCGACGCCATGAGCGACTCGGTGCCCGTGCTGTGCATCAGCGGGCAGGTGGCGACCGCCGTCATCGGCACGCAGGCTTTCCAGGAGAGCGACGCGCTGGGCATGTCGCGCTCGGTGACCAAGTGGAACCGGCAGGTGCGCTCGGCGGACGACGTGCCTTCGCTGGTGCGCCGCGCAATGGAGATCGCCACCACCGGCCGCCCGGGCCCGGTGCTGCTCGACGTGCCGAAGGACATCCAGCTCGACCGCCTGAGCCACGCGCCCGAGCCAGCGCCGCTGCGCGCGCTGCGCACCAGCCGCGCCGCGATGCCGCCCAAGGCCATGCTGCAGCGCGCGGCCGACCTGCTGTCCACCGCGCGCCGGCCGGTGATCTACGGCGGCGGCGGGCTCATCAACTCCGGCCCCGAGGCCTGCGAGGCCTTCACGCAACTGGTGAACCTGCTGCACGCGCCGTGCACGCTCACGCTCATGGGGCTGGGCGCCTTCCCCGCGTCGGACCCGAAGTTCATCGGCATGCTGGGCATGCACGGCATGCTCGAAGCCAACCTCGCGATGCACGAGGCCGACCTGGTGGTGTGCATCGGCGCGCGCTTCGACGACCGCGTGACCGGCAAGCTCGACGAGTTCTGCCCGCATGCGCGCAAGATCCACATCGACATCGACCCCGGCAGCATCAACAAGGTGGTGCATGTCGACGTGCCGATGGTGGGCGACTGCGCGGCGATCCTCGAAGGCCTGCTGGCGCTGCTGCCCGAGAGCTTCGCGCCCGAGCGGCTCGCGCCCTGGTGGGCGCGCATCGAACGCTGGCGCGCCGAAGACTGCCTGGCCTTCGAGACGCGCGAGGACGCGATCCTGCCGCAGCAGCTGATGTCTTCGCTGAACCGCGCCATTGCAGGGCGCGACGCGATAGTGTCGACCGATGTCGGCCAGCACCAGATGTGGGCCGCGCAGTACCTGCGCTTCGACAGCCCGCGCCGCTGGCTCACCTCGGGCGGGGCCGGCACCATGGGCTACGGCCTGCCGGCCGCCATCGGCGCGCAGATCGGCCACCCGGAAGCGCTGACGGTGTGCGTGAGCGGCGATGCGTCGGTGCTCATGAACATCCAGGAGCTGTCGACCGCGGTGCAGCACCGCGTGCCGGTGAAGCTGGTGCTGTGCAACAACGGCTACATGGGCATGGTGCGCCAGTGGCAGGAGCTGAACCACGGCAACCGCCTGAGCCATAGCTGGAACGAGGCGCTGCCCGACTTCGTGGCGCTGGCCAAGGCCTTCGGCTGGGGCGCGCGCCGCGTGACCGACCCGGCGGAACTGGAAGATGCGCTGGCCGAATGCCTGGCGAGCGACGGGCCGTTTTTCCTCAATGTCGAGGTGGCCGCGCAGGAGAACTGCTTCCCGATGATGCCGGCGGGGCACGGCCATCACCGCGTGATGCTGGCGAAGGACCGCTGGTACGAAGAGGCTTGACGGGCCGGTGTCCTCAGGCGGTGGCCTTCGAATAGACGAAAGCCCCGCCGCCCACGAGCAGCAGCGCGAGCGCCAGCAGGTCGGCCGCGAAGACCCTGGCGAGCTGCGCGTTGCTGCCGCCCACCGTCCAGGCGAGCAGCAGGAACGACGCAACGCTGACGAAGCCCGCCACCAGTGCCAGCGCCTGCTGCTGCGGCCGGAACGCGGCGTAGCAGAAGAATGCGCCGAGCAGGCCGAAGAGCACCGCCCGGTGGCGCATCAGGATCTCGAGGTTGGGCTCTTCGACGGCAATGCCGTAGAGCCCCGACAGCCGGGCCGCGCCCAGCACGCCGGCCAGCGGCAGCAGATGGATGATTCCGACGAGGAGCAAGGCGGCGGTGACGATGTGGCGCATGCACGGTTCTACCGCGCGAGCGTTCGTCCACGCCATGACCTCGCAGGTCATGGCGTGCCTCAGGCGGGGCGTTTCTCGACCACGCCCTTCACCACCGGAATGGCGGTGAACACATTCGGCCATCCGACATAGAAGGCCAGGTGCGCCAGCATCTCCGACACCTCCGGCTTCGTCAGTCCGTTGTCCATCGCGCGGTTCAGGTGATAGGGAATCTGCGCGACCTGGCCCGATGCGATCAGCGCGGTCACGGTGACCAGGCTGCGGTCGCGCGGCGCGAGCGCGGGGCGCAGCCAGAGGTCCTTGAAGAGCACGTCGCCCGTGTATTGCACGACGCCCTGCGAAAGCGGTCCCACGTCCTGTTCGACGCGTGCGGCGCGCTGCGCTTCGGCCGCCTTGTCCAGCGGCAGCAGCTCGGGGCTGGCGGGCGGCAACTGGTCGGCGCCTATCTTGCGTTCCGCGTAGACGTTCTTCGCGACTGATACAGCCGCCATCGCATTGCCCCAGCCCGAATAGAACGCGAGGTGCGTGATGATTTCCGAAAGCTCCGCCGGCTTGACGCCGCTGTCGAGCGCGCGGTCGAAGTACGCCGCCATCTCAGCCGTCTGGTTGCGCGCGATGAGCGCCGCGGCGGTGACCACGCCGCGATCGCGCGCCGAAAGCCCGGGGCGCTTCCATACGTCGCCGAGCAGCACGTCCTGCGCATAGCGTTCGAGCGCCGGGGCGACGCTGCGAACATCTCCGGGGGACGCGGCCGAGGCACCGGAGGCGCGCTCCGCGTGAACGACAGTGGTGGCCATCAGCGACAGCGAGGCGAGGGCGGTGGAGAGCAGTTTCATGGTCGGTGTCCTCACTTGCCGTACTGTTCGTCGCTGACCTTCTCCTGCCACTCGACGTTCCTGCCGTCGAGCGACTCCTGGATGGCCATGTGCGTCATGCCGTTCGCCGCAGTCGCGCCGTGCCAGTGCTTCACGCCGGGCGGCGTCCACACCACGTCGCCGGGCCGCAGTTCCTGCCTGCGTCCGCCTTCCTGCTGCACCCATCCGCTGCCCGCGGTGACGACCAGCGTCTGGCCGAGCGGATGCGTGTGCCAGGCCGAGCGCGAGCCGGGCTCGAAGGTGACGTAGGCGCCGGCAACGCGCGAAGGCGCCGTCGCCGCGAACAAAGGATCGACGCGCACCGCGCCGGTGAAGTTCTGCGCCGGCGCCTTCGCCGAAGGCTGCGTGCCGTGGCGGGTGACGGTCATGGTGTCTTGCGCGTGCGCGGCCGATGCGATCAGCAGCAGGCCGTGGAGAGCGGTGGCGGTGAGCGGTTTCATGCCGACGAATCTATAGGCCGGCGCCGGCCGGCACTAGCCATCTGAAACCGCAAACACTGATGAGGTTGGCTCATGAATGCCGCGCGGCATTCGTCGGCCTGCCGAAGTGTCAGGGCCGGTAGCGCAATGCGTCGATCACCACCGCCATCGCCCGCGACGACTCGCGGCGGCTGGCGTAGAAGATGTGAAGTCCCGGGAAGGTGGGGCACCAGTCGCCCATCACGCACTGGAGCCGGCGCTCCGCCAGATGGTGCCGGACCATGGATTCGGGCACGAAGGCCAGCCCGGCGCCGTCGAGGGCCGCGTTGATCATCTGGTAGGCGCCGTTGCAGGTCAGTTGCCCGTCGACGCGCACCTGCAGCTCTCGCTTGCCCTTGCGCAGTTCCCAGGCGTAGAGCCCGCCGCGCGTCGGCAGCCGCAGCGTGATGCAGTTGTGCGCGAGCAAGTCCTGCGGCTTTTTTGGCGCGGCGTGCTTCGCCAGGTAGGAAGGCGCGCCGACGATCACCATCAGTTCGTCGGGGCCGATGCGCACCGCGATCATGTCCTTGGCCACCTGGTCGCCGAAGCGCACGCCGATGTCGTAGCGGTCGGCCACGATGTCCGCCAGCCCGTAGTCGACGATCATCTCGATCTTGAGGTCGGGGTAGTCGGGCAGCACCCGCGAGAGCCTGGGCCACAGCACGGCGTCGGCCGCGTAGTCGGTGGTGGTGATGCGGATGGTGCCCGCGGGCTTGTCGCGCAGTTCGGCCAGGGCCGACAGCTCGGCCTCGATTTCCTCGAACCTGGGGCCCACCGTGTTCAGCAGCCGCTCGCCGGCGTCGGTGGGCGACACGCTGCGCGTGGTGCGCGTCAGCAGGCGGATGCCCATGCGCGCCTCGAGCCCGCGCACCGTGTGGCTCAGCGCCGATTGCGACACGCCCAGCCTGGCGGCCGCGCGGGTGAAGCTGCGCTCGCGGGCGACCGCGAGGAAGGCAAGGATGTCGTTGATGTTCTCTCGGGGCATTCATGAATTGTGCTCATTGGTGCATGCGCATTCAAGCGGCTAGTCGAAAAAGGCGCCGCCGCCCAGAATGCTGCGAGACAGCAAGCAAAGGAAAGCACCATGGAATACCGAAGACTCGGCCGCAGCGGCCTGAAGGTGTCGCCGCTGTGCCTGGGCGCGATGATGTTCGGCGGCGAGACGGACGAGACCGTTGCCACGCGCATCATCGACAAGGCCTTCGAGCAGGGCGTCAACTTCATCGACACCGCCGACGTGTATCACGCCGGCCGCTCCGAAGAGATCGTGGGGCGCGCCATCGCGCCCCGGCGCGACAGCTGGGTGGTGGCCACCAAGTTCGGCTTTCCGGCCACCGCCACGGCGGGGCCGAACGAGCAGGGCCAGTCGCGCAAGTGGATCGTGCAGTCGGTCGAGGCCAGCCTGCGGCGCCTGAAAACCGACTACATCGACATCCTGTACTTTCACCGCGCGCTGGCCGACGTGCCGCTGGAAGAGGGCGTGCGCGCCATCGGCGACCTGATCCGCCAGGGCAAGCTGCGCTACTTCGGCGTGTCCAACTTCCGCGGCTGGCGCATCGCCGAGATCGCGCGCATTGCCGACCAGCTCGGCATCGACCGGCCGGTGGCCAGCGAGCCGCTCTACAACATCGTCGACCGCACCGCCGAGGTCGAGCAGCTCCCCGCCGCCGCGCACTACGGGCTGGGCGTGGTCTCCTACAGCCCGCTGGCGCGCGGCGTGCTCAGCGGCAAGTACGCGCCAGACGCGCCGCCGCCCGCCGACAGCCGCGCCGGACGGGGCGACAAGCGCATGCAGCAGACCGAATGGCGGCCGGAGTCGCTGAAGATCGCACAGGCCATCGGCGCGCACGCCGCCGCGCGTGGCACGACCTCGATCGCCTTTGCGCTGGCGTGGGTTTTGAAGAATCGCCTGATCAGCGCCACCATCGCGGGACCGCGCACCGAAGCGCAATGGGACAGCTATGCCGACGCATTGCGGCTGACCCTGGGCCCGGACGACGAGAAACTGGTCGACGGCCTGGTGCCGCCGGGCCATGCCTCGACGCCCGGTTATTCCGATCCCGGCTATCCCGTCGAAGGACGGGTCGCCACCTGAAGAAAGACACAGCAAGCCATGACACTCGCACACGCCTATGCCGCCAGCTCCGCCACCACGCCGCTGGCGCCCTTCAGCTTCGAGCGCCGCGCGCCCATCGCGCGCGACGTGGCCATCGACATCCTCTACTGCGGCGTCTGCCACTCCGACCTGCACACCGCGCGCAGCGAATGGGGCCCGACCACCTACCCCTGCGTGCCGGGCCACGAGATCGTCGGGCGCGTGCGGGCGGTCGGCGCGGAGGTGTCGAAGTTCAAGGTCGGCGACCTCGTCGGCGTGGGCTGCATGGTCGACAGCTGCCAGCACTGCCAGCCATGCAAGGACGGGCTCGAGCAGTACTGCGACAACGGCATGACCGGCACCTACGACAGCCAGGAGCAGGTGTCGCGCGCCAACACGCTGGGCGGTTATTCAGACCACATCGTGGTGTTCGAGAAGTTCGTGCTGAAGATCTCGCACGACGAAGCCTCGCTGGCCGCGGTCGCGCCGCTGCTGTGCGCCGGCATCACCACCTATTCGCCGCTGCGCCAGTGGAAGGTGGGGCCGGGCTCGAAGGTGGGCGTGGTCGGCCTCGGCGGGCTGGGGCACATGGGCGTGAAGCTGGCCGCGGCCATGGGCGCCCACGTGGTGTTGTTCACCACCACGCCCGGCAAGGCGGAAGACGCGAAGCGGCTCGGCGCCGCCGAAGTCGTGGTGTCGAGGAACGAGGCCGAGATGGCGGCGCACCGCAACAGCTTCGACCTCATCATCAACACCGTGGCGGCCTCGCACAACCTCGACCCCTTCGTGCAGTTGCTCAAGCTCGACGGCACGCTGGTGCTCGTCGGCGCGCCGAGCACGCCGCATCCCTCGCCGGGCGTGTTCGGCCTGATCATGAAGCGCCGCCGCATCGCGGGCTCGATGATCGGCGGCATCGCCGAGACCCAGGAGATGCTCGACTTCTGCGCCGAGCACGGCATCGTCTCGGACATCGAGACCATCGCCATGCCCAAGATCAACGAAGCCTATGAGCGCATGCTCAAGAGCGACGTGAAGTACCGCTTCGTGATCGACATGGCGACGGTTCAGGCCTAGGGCGCAGCCCTGGGCCCTAGGAGTGCCCGTCCACCCGCATCTGGAACAGGAAGTAGGGCGGAATGCAGGCGCCACGCCCTTCGGGCTGGCCCTCGGCCTGGGCGCAGATGTAGTCGTCCCGGCAGGGCTGCTGCGCCGAGCAGCTGCGCAGGTTGCCGGGGCGCGTGTGCCTGGCCAGGCATTCGCCGAAAGGCTTCTTCGCGGCCAGGCAGCTGTTGAAGTCGCTCAGGATGGCGATGCCGCCGCAGGTGCCGTTCGCATCTTTCGGATCGCAGGGCCCCGAGCACATGCCGCCGGGGAAGCCGACCGAAGTCTTCTCGCACACGGAGGCAGCGCCTTCGCAGGAAATGCGCGGCAGCTTCTCCGCGCGGTCGAGCCATGGGTTGGTCGATGGCGTGATGCGCGTGGGCTCGCAACGCGAGCCGACCGTCGCGGGCTCGGCGGCGGCGCTTGCTTCCAGCGGCTCGGCGAGCGGCCGGAACGGATCGGGCCGGGCCGTCGACAGCGAGGCCGCCACGTAGGCGCCGCGCCGCGCCAGTTCGTCCTGCACGTGGGGCGAGTGCGGCACCGCGAGCGCGTTCCCGTTGGTGAAGGTGCGCGATGCGCCGCGCCGGTCCACGCCCAGCAGATGAAAGCCGGCGACCGCGCGGCTCTGGTGGCAGCCCATGCAGCTCAGGTCGTCGAGGCGGCGCAGCAGCGCCTGCGGCGACCGCAGCGTGCGACTTCCGGGCACTGCCTGCCATTCGCCGGGCTGGAACACTTGCTCGAATGGGCGGTTCGCGAGCCGTTCGAGTCCGCGCGGCGCGACCGACACAGCTTCTGTCGCCAGGAACCGGTCGGGGATGCGCAGGGTCGCCTCGTCGAGCGCGCGCAGGTTGTCGGGCTGGCGCAGCCACTGCAGCAGCTCCTTGCGCAGCGGCGCGCTGGCCTTGAGCTTCGCGACATCGGGCGTGTTCTCCAGCGGCCTCACGTCGTAGCGCTTGGTGCCTGCGTTCCAGCTGAAGGCGCGCAGCATGTATTCGGCATGGCCGCCCAGGTCGGGCCGCACCGCCGAGGGCCAGCGCACGCTCTGCAGGTTGGTCGTGACCTGCGAGATGCGCGCGTGCGCCAGCCGCTTGGGCGCCAGCGGGCCGTCGGCCGACACCAGCCAGCGGCCCAGCGCTTCGTCTTTTGTTGCGCTTTGCGGCGGCTGCCAGAGGCGGGCCGTGGCCGCGCAACCGCCGTCGGCATCGGGCGCGTCGCCGCGCAGTTCGACGTTGACGGTCATGGGCAGGCGCGACTGCATCGCGGCGCTGCGATAGGCCAGCCGGTACACCAGCCGCGTCTCGCCGCAGGCGCCGTCCTGGAAGGGCCGCCGGTCCATGCGGTTGGCGACGCCGACCAGCTCGAAGAATGCATCGGCGCTCGCGAGCCAGCGGACGTCGAACAGCCGGTGCGGATAGCGCGCAATGCCGACGCCGGCCTGCCGGTCGCGCCGCTGGATGCCGGCGAGGCTGTCGCCCAGCGGGCCGGAGATGGCGCGCCATGCGGGCGAACGCGCCAGCGCCTCGTTGGCGGCGATGCCGCCGTTCGCCGCGGGCGCCGCCGTGTCGAACCAGCGGGCGAAGCCGGCACCGGAGCGCTCTGCGGTCTGCAGGGCGGCGGGCGCGGTGACGAGCAACAGCGGCTCGGCGGCGCTCGCCGCGAAGCTGGTCGCTGCGGCGAAGGCCAGCGCAAGTGGCGCGAGCAGGCGGTGTCTGATGAAGTGCACGCGGGCGATTGTGCCGCGCCCGTCCGCGCCATCGGCCGTTCAGGCGGCGGCCATCTGCTGTCGCATCATCCCCGCCACCGCCACGCCTTGCGGCTCGCCCAAGCGCTCCAGTGCCGCGATCACGCCGCGCCGGTCTTCTTCCGAGCGATCCTGGTTGAGCTTGTATTTGCCTTCGAGCGAGCGCACCGGAATTTCGACCACGGCGATCATGTCCAGCCTGGGCGCCACGTAGTCGAAGGGCATGGCGTCGTAGTCCCAGTCGCCGCCGTAGGCCTCGCGAAGCGGCGTGTCGTACTGGGCCACCGTGCGTTGCAGCACCGCGTGCACGGCCATGCGCTCCTCGACGACGCGCGGCGTGCCGCGCGCATGGATGGCGGTGTAGTTCCAGGTCGGGAAGGTGCTCTGCTTCACATACCAGCTCGGCGTGATGAAGGCGTGCGGCCCCTGGAAGATCACCAGCGCCTCGGCGCCCGCGCGCAGGTCTTCGAGCTGCGGGTTTTTCTTCGCGAGATGGGTGGTGAGCAGGCCTTGGCCGCTGTCGCCGTGCTGCGCATCGAGCAGGAAGGGCAGGTGCGTGGCGCTGGCGCCTGACGGGCCGACGGTGACGAGCGTGGCGAAGCTCCAGGCGCGCATGCCGGCATGCAGCGTCGCGAGGTCGGCCTCGACATAGGGCTTGGGCGTGTACATCGCAGTTGGCGGTGTCAGCGGGCGGCCAGCGTACGCAGCCAGCGTACAGTCTCGTCGAAGGCGCGGGCCGCCACGTCGGCCACCGACACGGCTTCCAGGAAGCCGTGGATGGTGCCGGGGTAGAGCGTGTCGGTCACCGCCACGCCGGCGGCGCGCAGGCGCGCGGCCATGAGCAGGTTGTCGTCGTGCAGCGGGTCGCATTCGGTGACGACCATGCACGCGGGCGGCAGCCCCTCCAGCCGCGCCGTGAGGCTGTGCACGCGCGGATCGGCGGCATCGCCGGGCTTGCGCAGGTACAGGCCGTAGAACCACACCATCATGTGCAGCGACAGGCCGTACTCGCCCGCGCCGTAGCGCACCACCGATTCGCGGTACAGCTCGGTGCTGTAGGCGCCGTAGTTCAGCAGCATGCCCAGCGGCAGCGCGTCGCCTTCGTCGCGCAGCACCAGGCAGGCACCCACCGAAAGGTTAGCGCCGGCCGAGTCGCCGCCGATGAACAACTGCGCGGGGTCGATGTCGAGCGTGCCGGCGTTGGCCCGCAGCCAGCGCATCACGTCCACGCATTCGTCGTGCGGCTGCGGAAACTGTGCCTCGGGCGCGCGGGTGTAGTCGATGCCGATCACCGCGATGCCGGCGCGGCCCGCGTACTCGCGCATCACGCGGTCGTGGGTGTCGAGGCTGAAGAGCACGAAGCCGCCGCCGTGGATGTAGACCAGCGCGCCCTGCAGCGTGCGGTTCTCAGGGTAGTGCACACGGATGCGCACGTTGCCGTGGCGCGTGGGCACTGCGTGCTCGACCATCCTGGCCATCTCGGGGCCGCCTCGCGTCCACGGCGCGCGCACCTTCTCGGCATTCGCGCGGCCTTCGGCGATGGAAATGGTGTGGCGCTTCGGGTAGCGCGCACCTTCGGCGCCCATGAGGCGCATGAACTCGACGATCTGCGGATCGAGCGGCGGCGGCGCGCTCGGGTTCTGCCAGGAGTAGGGCGAGGGGGAAGAAGATGTCACGCGAAAGCTTTCTCGGAAATGGCGGCGGGTGCGATGTCGAGCGAGGCCAGCGGCCTCGGCGTGGCGGCGAGCAGCGCCTGCGTGTAGGCATGGCGCGGGTCGTCGAACACGGCGTCGCGCGCGCCCTGCTCGACGATGCGGCCGCGCTCCATCACGATCACGCGGTCGGCGATCTGTTCGACCGCCGCGAGGTCGTGGCTGATGAAGAGGCAGGCGAAGCCGTGGTGCTGCTGCAGGCTCTGGAACAGGCTCAGCACTTGCGCCTGGATGGTCATGTCGAGCGCGGACACCGGCTCGTCAGCCACCACGAAGGCGGGCCGGCGCACCAGCGCCCGGGCGATGGCGACGCGCTGGCGCTGGCCGCCCGACAGCTCGTGCGGGTAGCGCGCGCCCAGGCCGTCCAGGCCCACTTCGTCGAGTGTTTCCTTCACGCGTCGCACGCGCGCCGCGGCGTCGAGCGAGGGCAGGTGGCGCAGCGGCTCGGCCACGATGTCCTGCACGCGCATGCGCGGGTCGAGCGAGGAGAACGGGTCCTGGAACACCAGCTGGCAGGCCAGCCTGAAGCGGTGCAGCGCGGCGCGGCCGGCGGTGCGCACGTCTTCGCCGCGAAACAGGATCTGCCCGCTCTGCGAAGGCGCGAGCCGCAGGATGGCGCGGCCCAGCGTGGTCTTGCCCGAGCCGCTGCCGCCCACCAGCGCGACCATCTCGCCCGGATGGATGTCCAGGTCGAGCGAGTCGATCACGTGCACGGGCGCATGACGCTTGAACAGGCCGGCGCGGGCGCCGGAAAAGCTCACGCACAGGCTGCGCACCTGTACCAGCGGCTGCCGCGGCGCATCGCCCTGCGGCTTGGCGGCCTGCCGGCGCGGCAGCGCGTCGACCAGCTTGCGGGTGTACGGCTGCTTCGGCGCCACCAGGATGCCGGGCACGTCACCGGTCTCGACCAGCTGGCCTTTCTCCAGCACGATGGCGCGCTGCGCATAGCGGCCCACGAGCCCGAGGTTGTGCGTGATCAGCAGCACGGCGGTGCCGTTGTCGCGCGCCAGGCCCACCATCAGGTCTAGCACTTCGCGCTGGCTCAGCGTGTCCAGCGCGGTGGTCGGTTCGTCGGCGATCAAGAGGCGCGGCTTCAGCAGCATCACGCTGGCCAGCATGATGCGCTGGCGCATGCCGCCGGAGAACTCGTGCGGATAGGCGTGCATGCAGCGCTCGGGGTCGGCGATCTGCACGCGGCGCAGCATGTCGAGGATGCGCGCGCGAATCTCGGCGGCCGGCAATTGCGTGTGCATGCGCAGGCCCTCGGCCATCTGCTCGCCGATGCGGTGCACCGGGTTGAGCGAGACCATCGGCTCCTGGAACACCATGCCGATGCCCGGCCCGCGGATGGGGCGCATGGCCTTGGGGTCGCGCGCGGCCAGGTCTTCGCCGTCGAACACGATGCGCCCGCCGGTCTGCAGGATGCCCGGCGGCAGCAGTTGCAGGATGGCGCGCGCGGCCATGGTCTTGCCGCTGCCCGATTCGCCCACCACCGCGAGGAATTCGCCAGGCTTCACTTCGAAGCTCAGGTCGTGCACCAGCGGCCGGGCGCCGTGGCGCAGCTCGATCTTCAGGTGCTCGACCGACAGCACGGGCCTGGCGGATTGGTTCGATGGAGTGTTCATGCCTTCTCCGTGCGCGGATCGAGCCGGTCGCGCAGCGACTCGCCCAGCAGGTTGATGCCCAGCAGCGTGAGCGCGATGCACAGGCCCGGCACCACGCACAGCCACACGGCCGAGGCCATGTAGGGGCGGGCGCTCGCGAGCATGTTGCCCCAGGTGGGCGCGGGCGGCGGCACGCCCAGGCCGAGGAAGCTCAGCGCGCTTTCCGACAGCAGCACCCAGCCGAACATGCTGGTGGCCAGCACCGCGACGGGCGCCACGCAGTTGGGCAGGATGTGGCGCCACATTGTGTAGAGCTCGCTGTTGCCGATCATGCGCGAGGCCTCGACGTACTCGCGCTCGCGCAGAGACAGCACGGTGCCGCGCACCACGCGCACCACCGACGGCGCATAGGCCATGCTCAGCGCCAGAACGATGCCCCACTTGTTGGCGCCGACGATCACCATCACGCCCAGCGCCAGCAGCAGGCCCGGGAAGGCCAGCAGCGTGTCGTTGAAGGCCATCAGCACCCGGTCGGTCCAGCCGCGCACGAAGCCCGCGACCACGCCCACCACGAGGCCGATGGCGGTGGCCAGCGTCACCGTGAGCAGCGCCACCAGGCAGCTGGTGGCGGCGCCCTGCATGGCACGGCTGGCCACGTCGCGGCCGAACTCGTCGGTGCCGAGCCAGTGCGCCATCGAGGGCGGCTGCAGCTTGGAGCGCAGGTCGATGGCCAGCGGGTTGTAGGGTGTCCACACGGCCGCCACCACGGCCAGGACCAGCAGCACCGCGATGAGCACGCCGCCGATGAGGGTATGGGTCTTGAGCTTCTTCACGCTACTGCACCGAGACCCGGGGGTCGAAGAGGGGATAGCACAGGTCGACGACGAGGTTGATGACGACGTAGATGCAGGCCGTGAACAGCAGGCAGCCCTGCAGCACGGGGTAGTCGCGCGCGAAGATCGAGTCGATCATCAGGCGGCCGAGGCCCGGCAGCGTGAACACGGTCTCGAGCACCGCGATGCCGCTGAGCAGGTGGCCCAGGATCAGCCCGATCATGGTGAGCGTGGGGTTGAAGGCATTGGGCAGCACGTGGCGGCGCAGCACCTGCGACTCGGGCACGCCCTTGGCGCGCGCATGCGTCACGTATTCGAGCCGCAGGATCTCGATGGTGCTGGCGCGCGACATGCGCGTGAGCACGCCGGTCTCCACCAGCAGCAGCGTGGCGATGGGAAGAATCACGTAGAGCACGCCCTGCGAGAAGTTCTCCGACATGGGCACGTAGCCCACCACCGGCAGCCAGCCCAGGTACTGGCCGAAGAACATCAGCAGCAGAAGGCCCAGCCAGAAGCTGGGCACCGAGAGCATCAGCGTGGCCGCGCCGATGATGGCGAGGTCGGTCGGCTTGTCCTTGCGCCAGGCGGCAACGAGGCCGGCGGGCACCGCGATCAGCGAGGCCAGCGCCACGGCCACCAGCACGATGACGGCGCTGACCTGGAAGCGCTCCCAGATCAGCGGCAGCACCGCCAGGCCGTTGGTGGTCGAGACGCCCAGGTCGCCCGTGAGCGCATGGCGCAGCCACACGAGGTATTGCACGGGCAGGGGCTGGTCCAGCCCCATCTGGTGGCGCATGAGGGCGAGCTGCGCGGGGTCGGCGCCTTCGCCCAGCATGAGCAGCACCGGATCGCCCGGAATCAGCCGCATGAGGGTGAAGACGGCGATGGACACCAGCAGCAGCGTCGGGATCGTCATCGCGATCCGGCGCAGGAGGTACGCGAACATGAAGACGCGGCCCCGGGGTCAGCCGGCGGCAGCGGCGAGCCGCACGTTCCAGAACCTCGGCTTGGCAGGCGCCCAGCCCTTGAAGCCGACCACGTTCTTGCGCATGGCGGTGGCGTCGCTGGCGTTGAAGAGCACGATCATCGGCACGTCCTGCAGCATCTGCTTGTGCATCTCGTCGAACAGCGCCTGGCGGCGCGCCTTGTCGCGCGACACCATGGCTTCGGTGAGGCGGGTCTGGGCATAGGGGCTGTCCCACACTTTGCGTGGCTGCGCGGCCTTGTCGCCGGACACCATCTCGTAGTTGAGCGCGGGGTCGATGCGCGCGGAGTAGACGAAGGCCATGCTCTGGTACTGGCCCTTGGTGTAGCGGTCGAGCTGGGTGGCCCAGTCGAGCACTTCGAGCTCGACGTTGATGCCGGCCTCCGAGGCCATGGCCTGCACCAGCACGGCGGCGGAGTAGAGCGCCTCGTAGCGCTTGTTGGCGATCATGCGGATCGACTGGCCGCGGTAGCCCGCCTCGGCCAGCAGCTTCTTCGCGGCCGTGAGGTCACGCTTGAAGCCGCTGCCCTGCACCGCGTCGTAGTAGGGGCTGGACGACGGCACGACCGAGTTGTTGACGGCGGAGAGGCCTTCGGTCACTGAGCGCGCGATCTCGGGCGTGTCGAGCGCCAGCGCCAGCGCGCGGCGGATGCGCACGTCCTTGAGCACCGGGTCGTTGGTCTGCAGCAGCAGCGCGACCATGGTCATGACCGGCGTGGTGTCGACCAGCACGTCGCTGCGCTTGCGCATCTCGATCACGTCCGACGGGCTGGGGCTGATGAAGGCGTCGATGCCGCCGCTGTAGAGCGCGGCCTTGGCGGCGGCCGAGTCGGGAATGACGACGAAGCGCAGGTTCTCGACCTCGGCCTTCTTGCCGCCGGTGAGGCCGTCGCGCGGCTCGGCGCGCGAGCTGTAGCCGTCGAAGCGGGTGAGTTCCACGTACTGGCCGCGCTTCCATTCCTTGAGCTTGTAGGGGCCGGTGCCCACGGGCTCCTTCCACTGGCCGTCGGGGCCGACCGAGCTGCGGTGCACGATGGCCGAGCTGCCGCAGTCGGGCCGCGCCATCATCGTGAGGAACAGGGCGCTCGCGCGCTCGAGCTTGAACACCACCGTCTTCGGGTTGGGTGCCTCGACCGAGAGCACCTTGGTCATGCCCTTGCCGTCGAACTCCGGCAGGCAGCGCCAGTTGGTGGCGGGCTTCAGGTAGCGCTGCCAGTTCCACACGACGTCGTCGGCGGTGAGCGTGGCGCCGTTCTGGAACTTCACGCCGTCGCGCAGGGTGAAGGTGTAGGTCAGGCCGTCGGCCGAGGTGTCGACCTTGCTCGCCAGCATGGGGCCCACGGAGGTGTCTTCGCGCAGCGCGACCAGGCCCTCGCCCACGTGCAGCAGCACGTTGTCGGTGTTGTCGTCGCGGTTGCCGCCGGGGTCGGTGGAGCGGATGTCGGAGTTGATCTGTATGCGCAGTGTCTGCCCGGCGCCAGCCGCGGGCTGGGCGCAGACCGAGGCTGCGGCGGTCAAGCCCAATGCCAGGGCGGCGGCGCGCAATGCACCGGCGCGCGGTGCGGAGGGTGGGCGAGAGGGGGGCACGGGTACGTTCATGACAACACTCCTGGCGTGGGCTGGGCCGATCGGATCAAGGGACAGTCGAAAAACTCAGAGGGAATACTCGGTGAAGCGATGCGCCTTGAAGGGCGCCGGCGCGATGCGCATCTTTCGTGCCGCCGGGTCCATCACGATGGTCGCGACGGTGGCCGACGAGGCGCCGCCGGGCCCCGCGCTCGGGCTGCGGCACACGGCGCGCGGCGCGCCGAAGCGGTCCTGCAACGCGTCGAGCACGTCCTGTTCGGTGAGGTCTCCGGCACGTTTGCATTGCTGCTGCAAGGCCTCCGTCACCCGGCGGTCGCGGTAGAGCGAATCGGGCGTGGTCTCCAGGCTGCGGTCGACCACGCGCGCCAGCGCGGCCGGTGTCTTGAAGTGGTTGGCATGCACCAGCACGCCGGCCTCGGGCTGCTGCCAGAACACCTGCTCGGGGCAGGTCTCCAGGCTCACGGCTTCGCCCTCGGCGTGGGTGATGATCATGTTGTTGGAGATGGAGCGCGCGGTGCGGCACACCACGCCCAGCGCGTTGGCGTACAGCGTCGACTGCAGGATGCCGCGGCGGATCAGCGCGAGCGGCACGCCTTGCTGCTTGCCGTCGTTGTCGGCCTTGATGAAGTTGCCGGTGACGGCGATGCCCGCGCTGTTGAGCCCCGCGCGCGCCAGCGTGCCTGCCTCCGCGAAGGTCAGCATCGACGGGCCTTCATCGGGCTGGATGCGCAGCACCACGCCCAGCTCCAGGCTTTCCACGCGCCAGTCCCAGTTCTGCGCGTGGATGAGCTTGCCGCTGCGCGAGGCCGATGGCATGACGACCACGCCGGTGCAGCCGTCGGGCGGCTCGGTGGCTTCGAGCTGCTGGAAGGCGTAGAGCATTTCGCTGCGCGCATTGAGCGCGACGATGTCTTCCGCCGGCACGCCCGCGCCCTCGGCCACGCCTTCGATCTCGCGCAGCATGCCGGCGTCGAAGGCCGCGACCAGCGGCATGAAGCGGCGGGCCAGCGCGCGGGTGCGGTCCCAGCCGAGGCCCACGCGCTCGAAGGCGGCGCGGTAGGTGCGCAGGCTCAGGTCGATGCGGTCGCCGGCGGCGCGGCCGTACTGCTGGCCGCGCTGGTAGGCGTCGCCTTCGATGTCGTAGAGCGGGAACGATTCGATGTCCATCTGTCTTGTCTCCTTGCTTGCGGGCTCAGGCCGCGGTGTCGGTGGGCTGGGCGGTCTGCGCGATGGCGGCGCGCAGGCTGTCCACGATCTGGTCGATGTGCTTGCGCTCCAGCGTGAAGGGCGGCGACAGCGCGATGGTGTCGCCCACCGAGCGCACCAGCACGCCGCCGTGGTCCAGGCAGTGCTGCGCCACGGCCTGCGCATGCGTGCCGGGGCCGGAGGCCCAGCCCTGCAGCTCGATGCCGGCGAGCAGGCCGACGTTGCGCACGTCGATCACGCCGGGCAGGCCGCGCAATGCGTGCAGGCATTCCTCGAAGTAGGGCGACAGCGCCGCGGCCCGGTCGATGAGGCCGTCCTGCTGGTAGGCGTCGAGCGTGGCCGTGGCGGCCGCGCAGGCCAGCGGATGGCCCGAGTAGGTGTAGCCGTGCGACAGCTCCACCGCGCTGATGCTGCCCTGCATGAAGGCGTCGTGCACCGCGTCGCGCATGAGCACCGCGCCCATCGGCACCGCGCCGTTGGTCAGGCCCTTGGCGGTGGTGATGATGTCGGGCGTCACGCCGAACAGGTCGGCCGCGAAGTTGGTGCCCAGGCGGCCGAAGCCGGTGATGACCTCGTCGAAGATCAGCAGCACGCCGTGCCTGTCGCAGATTTCGCGCAGGCGCTTCAGGTAGCCGCGCGGCGGCGGCAGCACGCCGGTGGAGCCGGCCACGGGCTCGACGATCACCGCGGCCACGGTCGATGCATCGTGCAGCGTTAGCAGGGCCTCGAGTGCGTCGGCCTTGTCGATGCCGTGCGCCGGCTCGCCGCGCGAGAAGGCGTTGCGCGCGAGGTCGAGCGTGTGCGGCAGGTGGTCGACGCCGTTGAGCAGTGGCCCGAAGGTGCTGCGCTGGCGTCCGATGCCGCCCACCGAGATGCCGCCGAAGCCCACGCCGTGGTACGCGCGCTCGCGTCCGATGAGGCGGTAGCGGCCGGCGTCGCAGCGCGCCCGGTGGTAGGCCAGCGCGATCTTCAGCGCGGTGTCGACCGACTCGGAGCCCGAGTTGGTGAAGAACACATGGTTCATGCCGGCCGGCGCCATCTGTGCCAGGCGCTGTGCCAGCTCGAAGGCGGCGGGATGGCCGATCTGGAAGTTGGAGGCGTAGTCGAGCACGTCGATCTGCGCCTTCATTGCGGCGCTGATGCGCGGGTTGCGGTGCCCGGCGTTCACGCACCACAGGCCCGCGATGGCGTCGAGCACGCGGCGGCCGTCGGCCAGGTCGTAGTACAGGCCCTCGCTGCCGACGATCAGGCGCGGCGCTTGCTTGAACTTGCGGTTGGGGGTGAAGGGCATCCAGAACGCGTCGAGCGACGCGGGGGAGGCGAGGGTGTCGGCATGGGCCACGAGATGGTTCTCCGTTGGAAGCAGCAACCCGGCTCTCGGGTCGTCGTGGGGCCGATCTTGAAATTTAAATTGTATTTTTGACACGAGATGTACATGGTTTTTTAAGCCAAAAAATACAAACCATCCGCGATGATCGGGGCCCAGACCGTGATTCCGGAGACCCCTTCGATGGCCGCAGCACAGATGGAGAAGCCCCGTGCGTCGATACCGCCGCTCACCCAGCGCGTGAGCCGCTACATCCTCGACCAGGCGCTGGCCGGCGGCTACGAGAACGGCCGCCACATGACCGAGGCCGACCTTGCCGGCCGGCTCGGCATTTCGCGCACGCCGGTGCGCGCCGCACTGCGCTTCCTGCATGAGCGCCAGCTGCTGGCCCATGTGCCCAACCGGGGCTACACCCTCGTCGCCGACCGCGAGGCGCTGGGCCTGGCCCGGCGCGAGATGCCGGAGGACGAGGAAAAGACGCTCTACTACCGCCTGCTGCGCGACCGCCTGTCCGGCAAGCTGCCCACCCGCGTCAACGAGCTGGAGCTGGCGCAGACCTACGCTGTGCCGCGCCCCTTGCTGCGCACCGTGCTCACCACACTGCTGCAGGACGGCGTGCTGCGCGGGCGGCACTACCAACGCTGGGAGTTCACCGAGACGCTCGACTCGGTCGAGAGCGAGCGCGAGAGCTACCGCTTCCGCCTGACGGTCGAATGCGCCGCCCTGCGCGAGCCGGGCTTCAAGGTCGACCATGAACGCCTGCTGGCCTGCCGCGAGCGGCAGCAGGGGCTGCTGGCGCATGCGTCGCGCTATTCGTGGATGGACTTCTTCGAGGCCAACGCGCAGTTCCACGAGCTGCTGGCCAGCGCCTCGGGCAACCGCTTCATCCTGGACGCGGTGCGCCAGCAGAACCGGCTGCGCCGCATGTCCGACCTGTCGGACTACCCGCTGGTGAACATCGACCTGCTGCACAAGTCGTGTCACGAGCATCTGGAGATCCTCGACGCGGTCGAGGACCACGACCTGGAAACCGCCGCCGAGCGCATGCACTCCCACCTGAGCCGCGCCAGCGACCTGCTCGAACGCCGCGTGATGGGCGTTCTGGGCGACTGACAACCACTCCTTTTCATCTCATGATCCAAGACAACACAGCGCTGGCCGCGGGCTGGCGCGACGGATTTCCCACGGCCGGCGCCGCCGTGCAACGCCCGCGCGAGCGGCCGGTCTTCGAGTTTCCGCACAGCCGCTGGGCCTTTTCGCACCTGCGCGAGCTGCAGCCCACGCGCAACGTGCCGCGCGGCAACGGCCCGGTGTCGGTGCTGCCGCGCGCCGAGCGTCCCGAACTCGACGAGTTGCGCTTCACGCTGCCGGCCGACGGCTCGCAGACCGACTGGCGCACCGCGCTCGAGACCATCCACGCCGACGGCGCGGTGGTGCTGCACCGCGGGCGCATCGTGTACGAGCGCTACTTCGGCGCGCTCGACGAGCATGGCCAGCACATGGCGATGTCGGTCACCAAGTCGGTCGTGGGCACGGTCGGCGCGATGCTGGCGGCCGACGGCACGCTGGACGAGCACGCCGCCGTCACCCGCTACATCCCCGAGCTGGCCGCGAGCGCCTTCGGCCAGGCAACGGTGCGCCAGGTGATGGACATGACGACCGGCATCGACTACTCAGAGGAATACGCAAACCCCGACGCCGGCGTGTGGAAGCACGCGCGTGCCGGCGAACTGCTGCCGCGCCCGGCGGGCTACGCGGGCGCCGAGGGCTACCGGCAGTTCCTGCAGACGGTGCAGGGGCAGGGCACGCACGGCGAAGCCTTCGCGTACCGCACCGTCAATACCGACGTGCTGGGCTGGCTCATCTCCCGCGCCACCGGGCACCCAGTGGCGAAGGTGCTGAGCGAACTGATCTGGTCGCGCATCGGCGCCGAACAGGACGCCTCGTTCGCCCTGGACGGCCAGGGCGCGGAATTCGCGGGCGGCGGCCTGTGCACCGGGCTGCGCGACCTCGCGCGGCTGGGCGAGACGATGCGGCTCGGCGGCTTCTTCAACGGCGCGCAGATCGTGCCCGAGGCAGTGGTGGCTGACATCCGCAACGGCGCCGACCCGGCGCGCTTCGCGCTCGCGGGCTACACGCGGCTGGCGGGCTGGAGCTACCGCAACATGTGGTGGGTGGCGCACGACGCGCACCGCACCTTCACCGCCCAGGGCATCCACGGCCAGGCGCTGCACATCGACCCCACTGCCGAGATGGTGGTGGCGCGCTTCGCCTCGCATCCGCTGGCCGCGAACGCGCACCTGCCGACCTCGATGCCGGCATTCCGCGCGCTGGCCGAGCACCTGATGCGCCACGGCGGCTGATTTCCTTCACTTCTCTTTCTTCGCTTTTCTCTTTCTTCGCTTTTTCAATGCTCACCCAAGTCACGACCAACGCGAGCCTGCAGGCCCGCAAGAACGCCGCCTGTGCCCAGGGCGTCGGCACGCTCACCCCGCACTTCGTCTCGCGCGCCGGCAATGCCGAGCTGTGGGACGTGGAGGGCCGGCGCTTCGTCGATTTCGCGAGCGGCATCGCCACGCTGGCCACGGGCCACCGGCATCCGCGCATCGTCGAGGCGGTGCGCGCGCAGCTCGACGACTTTCACCACACCTGCTTCCATGTCACGCCCTATGAAGAGTACGTGGCGCTGTGCGAGCAGCTCAACCGGCTGGTGCCGGGCGACTTCGCCAAGAAGAGCGCGCTCTTCACCACCGGTGCCGAGGCTGTCGAGAACGCCATGAAGGTGGCGCGCGTGGCGACCGGGCGCAGCGGCGTGGTCGCGTTCTCGGGCGCCTTCCACGGCCGCACTTTCATGGGCATGGCGCTGACCGGCAAGGTCGCGCCGTACAAGGCCGGCTTCGGGCCGATGCCCGCGGATGTCTGGCACGTGCCGTTCCCGGCGGCGCCGCTGGGCGTGACGGTGGAAGACAGCATCGCGGCGCTCGACCGGCTGTTCAGGACCGACGTCGATCCGCGCCGCGTGGCGGCCATCGTCATCGAGCTGGTGCAGGGCGAGGGCGGCTTCTATGTTGCGCCGCCGAAGCTGCTGGAGCACCTGCGCGCGGTGTGCGACCAGCACGGCATCCTGCTGGTCTGCGACGAGATCCAGACCGGCTTCGGCCGCACGGGCAAGCTGTTCGCGCTGGAGCACTACGGCGTGGAGGCCGACCTGGTGACCATGGCCAAGAGCCTGGCGGGCGGCTTCCCGTTGTCGGCGCTGACCGGGCGCGCCGAGGTCATGGATGCTGCCTTGGTGGGCAGCATCGGCGGCACCTACGCGGGCAATCCGCTCGCGGTGGCCGCCGCGCTGGAGACCATCCGCGTGATCGGGGACGAAAAGCTGGTGGAGCGCGCCAGCATGCTCGGCGAACGGCTCGCCGCGCAGCTGCGCTCGCTGCAGGCGCAGGAGCCGCGCATCTGCGACGTGCGCGGTCTCGGCGCGATGGTCGCGGTCGAGTTCCGCGACCCGCGCACGGGCGAGCCCGATGCCGACTTCACCCGGCGTGTGCATGCGGCCGGCCTGCAGCGCGGATTGCTGCTGCTGACCTGCGGCGTGCACGGCAACGTGGTGCGCTTCCTGTTCGCGCTGACCATTCCCGACGATGTTTTCGAGGAAGGGCTGTCGCTGCTGGCCGGCGCCGTGCTGGACGCGGCGCGCTGAGCGGCGGGTCGGTGCGCCGCCGTCAGTCGACGATCAATGCCGCATCGACGCGCCGCACGCGGTGGTCGATGTAGTAGCCGCCGAATTCGGTGTAGCGCAGCACCAGCAGCGAGCACGCGGTGCAGCGGTACACGTTGCAGCGGTTGAAGGGAAAGTGCTTCACCGAGATCGGCGCGTCTGGCGAGTCGTAGCGCGTGCCGCCGGGGTGCCATTCCTCGAAGGTCGGCTCATAGAGGTCGGGGTCGCGCAGCGTGCCGATCTGCTGCATCAAGGCCTCGGGCCAGCGTTCTTCGGTGATGCTTTCCCAGGCGGCGGTGTCCTGGAGGCGACAGGCGCAGGGCGATGCGCCGGGAGTGGATGCGAGGGCGAGTTGCCGCAGCGCGGCGGCGTCGAGGGGAAGAAATGTGGGTGTGTTCATGCGCGTGCCTGCGTGGCAGCTGCCGCCAGCTTGGCGGGCTTTGCATGATAAGGCGGCGGCCCGCGCCCCTTCGGCCGACATGCCGAGTCGGACAAGGCCGCTATCTGGCGTAGATGTCTGCGCCCAAGGGTGCGCACGCGCTGCGCGACGGCGATTTGTCTGGAAAAATGCATTTCAATGACAACAGAACCGCCGCTGACAACACAACAACAAAAGCTCCGGGTGCTCCTGGTCGAGGACGATGCCGACACGCTCGCCACCACCTTGAAGCTGCTCGAGGCCCTGGGGCATTGGGCCACCGGCGTGAAGAGCGCCGAGGCCGCGATCGCCCGCTTCTTCGATGGCGCGTTCGACGTGGTGATGGTGGACATCGGCCTGCCCGCGCTGTCGGGCCGCGATCTGGCCGAGCGGCTGCTGAATGATCACCGCGTGCCCGTGGTCTTCGTGACGGGGCAGGCCGAGCCGGCCACGGCGATGAAGGGCACCGTGTGGCTGCGCAAGCCCTACACCATCGAGCAACTGACGCAGACGCTGGAGCGTTCGCTGGCCGCGGTGAGATAGACGGAGAGGCAGCGGGCCTGGCAGGCGGGATCACTGGCGTACAAGACGGGACCGCGGGCTGCGGCCTATCGTGCGGCGGTCTTGAACTCGCACGCACCCCATGTCATCGTCTTCCGCGCTTTCCTTCACTCCTCCCTTCACTTCCTCCGGCCGCAGCGCGCTGGTGCAGGCGCCGCCCTGGCACTACGCCGGCTGGCTGGTCAATGTCGCCTTCGAATTCGACGCCGGCCGCGCTGCCGCGCTGGTGCCCGCGGCGCTCGGCACGGCCACCGGCAAGGGCTGCGTTCATTTCGCCGACTGGCAATCGTGCGGCGACGACGGGCGCGAGTTGCTCGACCCCGTGTATGCGCAGTACCGCGAGACCATCGTGGTGCTCGAGATCGCGGCCGGGCAGGGCGGCGGCGATGCGCGCTTCTACTGCCCGCTGATCTACGTCGACCAGGACATCTCGCTGCTGCGCGGCTGGCTGCAAGGCTGGCCCAAAAAGATCGGCAGCACCTGGCTCACGCGCAGCATGCCGCTGATCCACCCCGCGGCCGCGCCGCTGAGCGCGGGCAGCCGGCTCGGCGCGAGCCTGAGCGTGAAGGAGCGGCGGCTGGTCGACGCCTCGGTCAAGCTGTCGGGCGAGAAGGCCGAGCGGCGATTGGGCTTTCTTTCTGCGCCGACCGTGGGCGCCGTCGGCTGGCCCGACCTGACGCAGCCGGGCAGCAGGGCGACACCGCGTTATCTGCGCGCCGACATCATCGACCGCGTCGAATCGGGCTGGATGGCCGGCAGCGCGAGCCTGCGCTTTCATGAGCATCCGGTGGAAGAACTCGCGCTGCTCGGGCCGGTGGAGGCGACGGCGGCCAGCGCGGGCTGGACCGGCATCACGGTGCGCGGTGCGCTGCAGGCGTGACGAAGCGGGCGGCGCTACGCTTGGCGGGATGAGTTCTCCCGCCGCCGCTTCGCATGTCATCGGTCTTCCGATGGAAGGCGCCGTGCAGGTCGAGGCCATGTTCTCGGCCGACCCCAAGGCGCATTTCGAACTGCACTGGCATGCCGAGTGGAGCGTGGGCGCGATTCTCGAAGGGCGCTGCGAATTCACCTGCGCCGGCGAACGGCGCATTGCCGGAGCGGGCGACATCGTGCTGATGGCGCCCTTCATGCTGCACACGGCCGGTGTGAGTGCGCAGGGCTTTCGCATGGTGATGCTGTATGTGCCGCATGCATGGGCCGAGGCGCGCCTCGGATGGCCTGTCGGGCTGCGCGGCGAGTTGCTGAACGGCGTGTGGCATGACGCGGCGATGGCCGACGCGCTCGCCTGCGCCGCGCGGTCCGGAGACGGCGTGGCGGTCGGGCGGCTGCTGGAGCACGTCTTGCGCGCGCAGACCGGCCGCGAGCTGGTGCCGGTCGAGCGCCGCGCGGGCGACGAGCGCGTCGAGGCGATCTGCACCGCGCTGGAGACCGAAGACGCCTGCCGCATCGACCCGGGCGCGCTGGCGTCGCGGCTCGGGGTGTCGAGGGAGCACTTCCATCGCCTGTTCCGTGTCGCCGTCGGCATGGCGCCGGCCCACTATGCGCGGCTTGCCCGCATCGGCCGGGCCAAGGCCCTGCTGCGCGAAGGCCGCGCGCAGGCCGACGTGGCGGCGCAATGCGGCTTTGCCGACCAGGCGCATTTTTCGCGGTGGTTCCGTCGCTGCTTCGGCGTGACTCCGGGCAACTACATGGCACGGGAGCCCCGATGCGGGTCTCTACCGATTGAATGAATGAACCGGGATTCACATCATTGGTGAATCCCGGTTCATTTCATTCATGGCCTACAGACAGACCGCTGCCGTCGAAGCCCGCCTGCAGGACAACCGCACCCGCATCCTGCGGGTTGCCCGCTCACTGGTGAGCGAGGGCGGCTGGAGGGAGGCGCAGGTCGCCAGCGTCGCCGCGGCGGCCGGCATTGCCACCGGCACGGTGTACCGCTACTTCCCGTCCAAGGCCGAGCTTTTCGCCGAGGTGCTGTCCGCCGTGTCGCAGCGCGAAGTGGACGTGCTGGCCGAGATCGCCGCGACGCACGACTCGGCCCTGGGCCGGTTGCGCTCGGCCGTGGCGACCTTCGTGCGGCGGGCCATGCGCAACCCGCGCCTGGCTTACGCGCTGATCGCGGAGCCGTGCGACAAGGAGATCGACGAGGTCCGGCTGGTGTACCGGGCTGCGATCAGCGAGGTGATACGCGCCATCGTCGCGTCGGGGCAGTCATCGGGGGAAATGACGCCTGACATGCAGCCCGAGATTGCCGCCTCCGTCATCGTGGGCGGGTTCATGGAGGGGCTGATCGGGCCGCTGTCGCCCCTCAGCCGCCAGCAGCACCAGGACACGGACGACTACCAGCGTGAAGTGGCCATGCTGGCGGACCAGATCGCCAGGCTGGCGTGCGCCAGCGTGTCGGCTTCTTCCGCTTCTCCCGCCACGGTTCGGAAACTCTCTCGGAGACCCCCATGAACAAGCCCCTTGCCGCGGACATCCTCGAAGCGCCCGCGGATCGCTACGACACGCATGAAGTGCTCAACCAGGCGCTGCCGGCCAGCGGCTTCAATGCCTTCAGCGGGGACGCGGTGCTGAAGGCGGCAATCGAGCGCGAGGCGCCCTGGGCCGCATCGCGTTGCGAAGCGCTGGGAGCGGTTGCTGGCGACGAGGACGTGCAGGAGCTGGCGAGGCTGGCGAACCGCCATGTTCCCGAACTCCAGACGCACGACCGCTTCGGCAATCGCATCGACTGGGTCGACTTCCATCCGAGTTGGCATGAACTGATGACTCTCGCATGGAAGCACGAAGTGCCCAACCTCACATGGCGCACCCAGGAGAAGAACAGCCACTTCGCGCGCGCGGTGCTGTCGTACCTGTGGAACCAGGTCGAGCACGGAACGGCTTGCCCCACCGGCATGGCCTATGCCTCCCATGCCGGCTTCGAGGCCGAGCCGGCGCTTGCGATCTGGGCGGAAAAATCGAAAGGCACGACCTACGAGTTCAGCCGCAAGGAAGTGGGCGAGAAGCCGTCAGTGGTCGTCGGCTATGCCATGACGGAAAAGCAGGGCGGCTCCGACCTGCGCCAGACGCAGACCACGGCGCGCCATTCGCACACGAGCGACTACCACGGCGCCACTGCGAACTGGTACGAACTGACCGGCCACAAGTGGTTCTGCTCGGTGCCGCAGTCCGATGGTTTCTTCACGCTGGCCAAGGTGGATGGCGAAGTCACCTGCTTCTTCCTGCCGCGCACGCTGCCCGGCGGCAGCCACAACCGCTTCTTCGTGCAGCGCCTCAAGGACAAGTGCGGCAACAGGTCGAACGCCTCCAGCGAGGTGGAGTACGCCGGCACGCTCGCCATCCGGGTGGGGCAGGAAGGCAAGGGCATTCGCGAAATCCTCTCGCATGCGCATCTGACGCGGCTGGATTTCGCAGTGGGATCTGCCGGGCTGATGCGCCAGTCGCTCACGCTGGCGCTGCGGCACACCACCACGCGTGGCGCCTTCGGCTCGTCGATTGCCGACCGCCCGATGATGGTCAACGTGCTGGCCGACATGGCCGTGGAAGTCGAGGCCGCCACGCTGATGGCCTTGCGCGTGGCCAAGGCCACCGACCTGATGAACGCCAGCGAGCACGAGAGGCTGCTGGCCCGCATCGCCACGCCGGCTGCGAAGTTCTTCAACTGCTCACGCGCTCCCTCCATTGCCTTCGAGGCCCTGCAGTGCCACGGCGGCAACGGCTTCATCGAGGAGGGGCCGATGGCGCGCGTGTACCGCGAGTCTCCGCTCAACAGCGTGTGGGAGGGGACCGCGAACATGATGTGCATGGATGTTCGGCGCGCAATGAGCAAGGACTCGCGGACGATCGATGCGTTGTTCGAGGAACTGAAGCCGCTGGCCGGGCAGGACGGCCGCTTCGATGCACTGGTCAGCCATGCCGAGCGGCTGGTGCGCGCCGCGATCGACGACGAATTCCTGGCGCGGCCGATGACCGAGGCGGTTGCACGGGCGCTTCAGGGCGCGGAACTTCTGCGCCACGGCAGCCAAGAGGTGGTGGATGCTTTCATGAGCACGCGCGGCCCTGGTGCTTCGGGGGCATGGGGATCGCACTACGGAACGCTGGGTGGGACGGTCACGCAGGCTGCGGCACGGAAGATCGTGCATCGCGCGATGGTGACGGGCTGAGCGATCGAACCCATCCCACCGGCTCTGCCGGGCCGCAAATCCCATGAGCAGTGGCTGCATGAGAAACTACGACACCGATGCAGCCGGTGCCCCACCGGTTGGCCAGCTCACCCGGGCCGATGGGCGGTGAACGTATGGGATATAGAGATAAGTTGTTGAATTCAAACAAGAAAGTGCTTTCGGTCGCTCCGATGATGGATTGGACCGATCGCCATTGCAGGTACCTCCACCGCCTGCTGTCCCGCCACGCGCTCCTTTACACCGAGATGGTCACGACCGGCGCGCTGATACACGGCGACGTACCTCGGCACCTTCGCTTCAACACCGAAGAACACCCCGTGGCCCTGCAACTCGGCGGCAGCGAGCCTGCCGACCTGGCGCATTGCGCGAAGCTGGGCGAGGAGTGGGGCTACGACGAAATCAACCTGAACTGCGGCTGCCCGAGCGAGCGTGTGCAGCGCGGCGCTTTCGGCGCCTGCCTGATGAACGAGCCGCAACTGGTGGCCGATTGCGTGAAGGCGATGGTCGACGTGGTGAGCGTGCCCGTCACGGTCAAGCACCGCATCGGCATCGACAAGATCGAGAGCTACGAGTTCGTGCGCGACTTCGTCGGGCAGGTGAGCGAGGCTGGCTGCCACACCTTCATCGTGCATGCGCGCAACGCATGGCTGCAGGGCCTGAGCCCGAAGCAGAACCGCGAGATCCCGCCGCTGCGCTACGAACTGGTGCACCGGCTGAAGCATGAGTTTCCCGCGCTGAATTTCTCAATCAACGGCGGCATCTCGGTCAATGCACAGGTGCACGAGCACCTGCGGCTGCTCGACGGCGTGATGATCGGGCGCGAGGCGTACCACAACCCGTGGTGGCTCGCCGAATGGGACGCCGAGTTCTACGGCGCCGCGCCGCAGACGCTGACGCGCGAAGAGGTCGAGTCGCTGATGTGCGACTACATGGTCCGCGAAGCCGCCGAGCACGGCACGCAGTGGTCGTCGATCGCGCGCCACATGCTGGGCCTGCGCAACGGCCTGCCGGGCGCGCGCCGCTGGCGCCAGGTCTGGAGCGACCACCGGCACAAGACGCTGCCGCCGCACGAAGTGATGGCGATCGCGCACGAGCCGGCGGCCCAGGCGGCCTGATCCCGGCGCGCCTGTTTCGGCTTCCGGCACGGGTGTTTTCACGCCCGTTTGCCGCCAAATGAAACGCTGTTTCGAAATTGCTACTTCGTGATAAGTGGCACGTCAACCGTTTTTTGCTGAAAAATGAGGTGCATCAGGGAAATAAGAAGGTTTCGAATACATGAATGACGCGATTGGCGGCAAAGAAGAAGTGAGCGCGCTCGCCCGCGGCCTGGCCCTCCTCAAGGTCATCGGCATGGCGGCGGCACCCATAGGCAATCGCGAACTGGCAGACACCACGGGAATTCCCAAGGCCACGGTGTCGAGGCTCACCGCTACGCTGGTGAGTGCGGGTTATTTGCGACAGTCGCAAGACAACGAGCGCTTCAGCCTGGGGCCGGCGCTGCTCGATATGAGCAGTCGCTATCTGCTGCATTTCGATTTGCGCACGGTGGTGCGGCCGCACCTGGCCGAGTTGGCGGAGGCGGCCGGCGTCAGCGTGCACATGGGGGTGCGGGACGAGCTCGACATGCTCGTGATCGATTCGCTGCGGCCGCGCTCGGCGGTGATCAGCTCGCGCATCGAGGTCGGCACCCGCATGACTATCGCCACCTCGGCAGCCGGCCGGGCTTTTCTGGCGGCGCTGCCCGCGGCGGAGCAGGCCGAGCTGCTGGATCAGATCCGGATCGAGAGCGGCGAGAGCTGGCCGACCATCGAGCCGCGCCTGACGGCCGAGGTCGAGGAATATGCGAACCTGGGCTACTGCGGCTCCTTCGGCGACTGGAACCCGCACATCCATGCTCTAGGTTTCGCACTGCAGGGGCCGCGAGGCGAGCGCTATGCCGTCAGCTGCGGCGGCCCGGCCTACCTGATGCCAAAGGACGCGATGGTGGCGCGCATCGCGCCGCTGCTGCTGGAAACGGCGCGGGCCATCGCCAGGGAAATCGGCACCCTCGGCCATCACGACTGAAGCGCCGGCCCCCGAAAGGGGCTGCGCCTAGTTCGCGGCTTCGAGGCCGTTCTTGAAGTGCTCGCGCATGCGGGCCATGGCCGCTTCGGCGTCGCGCGCCTCGATGGCGGCCATCACGGCGCGGTGCTCCGACAGCGACTCCGCGATCCGCCCCGCTTTCAGCAATGAGTTGCGGCGGTTGAGCTTCATCACCTTGCGCAGGTCGGCCACCATCTGGTCGCGCCACTTGTTGTCGGCGATGGCGAGCAGCTGCATGTGGAAGCGCTCGTTCACGGCAAAGAAATGCTCGCGGTCTTTCGGGGTGGCGGCGGCTTCCAGTTCGGCGTGCAGCGCCTTCAGTTCGGCGCGCTGCGCGTCGGTGGCACGCTCGGCCACCACGCCGGCGGCGTCGCTCTCCAGAAGGGAGAGCAGGTGGTACACGTCGGCCAGGTCCTGCTCGGACACCTCGGTCACGTAGGCGCCGCGGCGCACCTTCATCGTCACCAGGCCCTCGGCCGCCAATACCTTCAGCGCCTCGCGCAGGGGGGTGCGGCTGATGCCGTACTCCTCGGCCAGCTTCAGCTCGTCGATCCAGCTGCCGGGCTCCAGCTCGCGGCGGAAGATCCGCTGGCGCAGCAGCTCGGCCACCTCTTCATAGAGGGCGCGGGGAGTAAGGGTGACGGCGGACATGGGCCGCACTGTACTTCAAAATCGGGTTTGAATTAATAATTATGGATGGGTTAGACTCCCGAACGACTTGCAAATTCGTGCAAGCAAATTTGCAAATACCTCTGCAAGACACTGCGAAGCGGCCCCTCATGAGCAGCACACCCGAACCCTCTTTCAAGCCCGCCGATCTCGAAGCCTGGGCCAAGGCCGCAGCCAAGTCGGCGCCCGGTGGCGACGTGAGCGCGCTGAACTGGATCACGCCCGACGGCATCAGCGTGAAGCCGCTCTACACCGCGGCCGACCTGCAGGGGCTGAAGTACACAGACACGCTGCCCGGCTTCGAACCCTACCTGCGCGGCCCCCAGGCCACCATGTACGCGGTGCGCCCCTGGACCATCCGCCAGTACGCCGGCTTCTCCACAGCCGAGGAGTCGAACGCCTTCTACCGCAAGGCGCTGGCCGCCGGCGGGCAGGGCGTGAGCGTGGCCTTCGACCTTGCCACCCATCGCGGCTACGACAGCGACCACCCCCGCGTGACCGGCGACGTGGGCAAGGCCGGCGTAGCGATCGATTCGGTCGAGGACATGAAGATCCTGTTCGACCAGATCCCGCTCGACAAGGTGAGCGTGTCCATGACCATGAACGGCGCCGTGCTGCCGGTGCTCGCGGGATACGTGGTCGCGGCGGAAGAGCAGGGCGTGGCGCAGGACCAGCTGAGCGGAACCATCCAGAACGACATCCTCAAGGAGTTCATGGTCCGCAACACCTACATCTTCCCGCCCGCACCGAGCATGCGGATCATCGGCGACATCATCGAGTACACGGCGCAGAAAATGCCGAAGTTCAACTCGATCTCGATCAGCGGCTACCACATGCAGGAGGCCGGCGCCAACCAGGCGCTCGAGCTGGCCTTCACGCTGGCCGACGGCAAGGAGTACGTGAAGACCGCGCTGGCCAAGGGCCTCGACGTCGACGGCTTCGCCGGGCGCCTGAGCTTCTTCTGGGCCATCGGCATGAACTTCTATCTCGAAGTGGCCAAGATGCGCGCGGCGCGCCTGCTGTGGTGCCGCATCATGAAGGAGTTCGAGCCCAAGAACCCCAAGAGCCTGATGCTGCGCACGCATTGCCAGACCTCGGGCTGGAGCCTCACCGAGCAGGACCCGTACAACAACGTGGTGCGCACCACCATCGAGGCGATGGCCGCGGTGTTCGGCGGCACGCAGAGCCTGCACACCAACGCCCTCGACGAAGCCATCGCGCTGCCCACGGAGTTCAGCGCCCGCATTGCGCGCAACACGCAGCTCATCATCCAGGAAGAGACGCACATCACCAACGTGATCGACCCCTGGGCCGGCAGCTACATGATGGAGAAGCTCACGCAGGACATGGCCGACGCGGCCTGGGCCATCATCGAGGAAGTCGAGGCGATGGGCGGCATGACCAAGGCCGTGGACAGCGGCTGGGCCAAGCTCAAGATCGAGGCGGCCGCCGCCGAGAAACAGGCGCGCATCGACTCCGGCAAGGACGTGATCGTCGGCGTCAACAAGTACAAGCTCAAGAGCGAAGACGCGATCGACAGCCTCTCCATCGACAACGTGAAAGTGCGCGAGCAGCAGGTCGCGCGCCTGCAGAGCATCCGTGCCTCGCGCGATGGCGCCAAGGTGCAGGCCGCGCTCGACGCGCTCACCGAAGCCGCCGAGAACAACACCGGCAACCTGCTGGCATTGAGCATCGATGCGGTGCGACTGCGCGCCACGGTGGGCGAGATTTCCGACGCGCTCGAAAAATCGTTCGGCCGCCATCGTGCCGACACGCAGAAGGTGACCGGCGTGTATGCCGCCGCCTACGACTCGGCCGAGGGCTGGGAAACGCTCAAGACCGAAATCAACGCCTTCGCCGAGGAGCAGGGCCGCCGCCCGCGCGTGATGATCTCCAAGCTCGGGCAGGACGGCCATGACCGTGGCGCCAAGGTCGTCGCGACGGCATTTGCCGACCTGGGCTTCGACGTGGACATGGGCCCGCTGTTCCAGACGCCCGAAGAGTGCGCGCGCCAGGCTATCGAGAACGACGTGCACGCCGTCGGCGTGAGCACGCTCGCGGCCGGCCACAAGACGCTCGTGCCAGCCATCATCGACGAACTGCGCAAGCAGGGCGCGGACGACATCATCGTGTTCGTCGGGGGCGTGATTCCGCGGCAGGACTACGACTTTCTGTACGAGGCCGGCGTCAAGGGCATCTACGGGCCGGGCACGCCCATTCCGGCCAGCGCCAAGGATGTGCTGGAGCAGATTCGCGCGGCGGTCACGGCCTGAGGCGCGCGACGTGGGCGATCTCTTGTCGCGGCTGTCGCTGCAGCCGGTGGATTCCGGCGATTTCGAGGACATGCTGGCGGTGCGCATCGATGCGATGCGCCCGAGCCTGGAGCGAGTCGGCCGCTTCGACCTCGCGCGCTCGCGCGAACGCCTGAGCGCCGGCTTCGTCGTGCCGTACATGCACCACATCGTGCTCGACGGCGACCAGCGCGTCGGCTTCGTCACGCTCAAGCCCGAGGGCACGGACGCGCTGCGGCTCGATCACCTCTACCTGCGCACCGGCTTCCAGGGCCGCGGCATCGGCGAATGGGTGATGCACTGGGCCAAGGCGCAGGCGCGCGAACGGCAGCTCGACATCAAGCTCACCGCGCTGGTGAAGAGCGACGCCAACCGCTTCTATCTGCGGCACGGCTTCGTGCTCGAAGGCGAGGAGGGCGTCGACCTGTACTACCGCTGGCGCGTCGCGTCGGAGGCTGCTGCGTGCTGAATTCCGTGCAGGCCCTCGAAGCGACGGTCACCGGCACGGAAGGCATGGCGCAGCGCCGTGCCATCGCCAAGGCGATCACGCTGCTCGAATCGACACGCGCCGACCATCGCACGCAGGCCGACGAGCTGCTCACGGCCTTGCTGCCGCGCACAGGCAGTTCGTTTCGGCTCGGTATCTCGGGCGTGCCGGGCGTGGGCAAATCGACCTTCATCGAGACGCTGGGGCTGCTGCTGATCGGCAAGGGCCACCGCGTGGCGGTGCTGACCATCGACCCGTCTTCCACCGTGTCGGGCGGCTCCATCCTGGGCGACAAGACGCGCATGGAGCGCCTCTCGGTGCACGAGCGCGCCTACATACGGCCGAGCCCGTCGAGCGGCACGCTGGGCGGCGTGGCCGAGAAAACGCGCGAAGCCATGCTGGTTTGCGAGGCCGCCGGCTACGACATCGTGATCGTCGAGACCGTCGGCGTGGGCCAGAGCGAGACCGCCGTGGCCGGCATGACCGACATGTTCGTGCTCATGCAGCTGCCCAACGCCGGCGACGACCTTCAGGCCATCAAGAAGGGCGTGATGGAAATCGCCGACCTCGTCGTCATCAACAAGGCCGACATCGACAAGGACGCCGCCACCCGCGCGCAGGCGCAGATCACTTCGGCGCTGCGGCTTTTCGGCCACCAGGGCAACCCGGACCACGCGCATGCCGTGCATGACGCGCACAGCGGCGCCGAAGTGCGCTTCTGGCTGCCCAGGGTGCTGCAGCTCAGCGCGTTGGCTGGCACCGGCGTCGACGCCTTCTGGGACGCCGTCACGCAATTCAGGCAGCTGCAGACCGCCAACGGCAAGCTCGGCAGGCGCCGCGAAAAGCAGGCCACCGCGTGGATGTGGGAACGCATCGACGCCGGCCTCAAGCAGGCCTTCAGGCATCACCCGCAGGTGCGCGAGCTGCTGCCGCAGCTCACGCAGCAGGTGGCACAGGGCACATTGCCGGCTTCGACGGCGGCGCGCAGCCTGCTTGCCGCGGCCGCCGTCACGGCCAAGCCATGAGACAAGAAATTCAGGACCACAGCTTCGGAAGCACACCATGCAAGAACTGATCGAACAACTCGAAAAGCGCCGCGCCCAAGCGCGTCTCGGCGGCGGGCAGAAGCGCATCGACGCGCAGCACGCCAAGGGCAAGCTCACCGCGCGCGAGCGCATCGAGCTGCTGCTCGACGACAACACTTTTGAAGAGTGGGACATGTTCGTCGAGCACCGCTCGGTCGACTTCGGCATGGCCGAGCAGAAGATCCCCGGAGACGGCGTGGTCACCGGCTACGGCATGATCAACGGCCGCCTGGTGTTCGTGTTCAGCCAGGATTTCACCGTCTTCGGCGGCGCGCTCAGCGAAGCGCATGCCGAGAAAATCTGCAAGGTGATGGACCAGGCCATGAAGGTCGGCGCACCGGTCATCGGCCTGAACGATTCGGGCGGCGCGCGCATCCAGGAAGGCGTGGCTTCGCTCGGCGGCTATGCCGACGTGTTCCAGCGCAACGTGATGGCCTCCGGCGTGGTGCCGCAGATCAGCATGATCATGGGCCCCTGCGCGGGCGGCGCGGTGTATTCGCCCGCCATGACCGACTTCATCTTCATGGTGAAGGACAGCAGCTACATGTTCGTCACCGGCCCCGAGGTGGTGAAGACGGTGACGCACGAGAGCGTCACGGCTGAGGAACTGGGCGGCGCCATCACCCACACCACGCGCAGCGGCGTGGCCGACATGGCGTTCGAGAACGACGTCGAGGCGCTGATGATGCTGCGCCGCCTGTACAACTACCTGCCGCTGAACAACCGCGAGAAGCCGCCGGTGCGCCTGGGCAACAACGGCCAGGGCGATCCGGCCGACCGGCCCGACTATTCGCTCGACACGCTGGTGCCGGACAACCCGAACAAGCCCTACGACATCAAGGAGCTGATCCTGAAGGTGGTGGACGACGGCGACTTCTTCGAGCTGCAGCCCGACTACGCGAAGAACATCGTGATCGGCTTCGCCCGCATGGAAGGCCAGACCATCGGCATCGTGGCCAACCAGCCGCTGGTGCTGGCGGGTTGCCTGGACATCAAGAGCAGCATCAAGGCCGCGCGCTTCGTGCGCTTTTGCGACGCCTTCAACATTCCGGTCGTGACCTTCGTCGACGTGCCCGGCTTCATGCCCGGCACCGGGCAGGAGTACGGCGGCATCATCAAGCACGGCGCCAAGCTGCTCTACGCGTATGCTGAGTGCACGGTGCCGAAGATCACCGTCATCACGCGCAAGGCCTACGGCGGCGCCTACGACGTGATGGCCTCCAAGCACCTGCGCGGCGACGTCAACCTGGCCTGGCCGCGCGCCGAGATCGCGGTGATGGGCGCCAAGGGCGCCGTGGAAATCATCTTCCGCGAGGACAAGAACGACCCCGAGAAGCTTGCCGCCCGCGAGGCCGAATACAAGGCGCGCTTCGCCAACCCCTACGTGGCCAGCGCGCGCGGCTACATCGACGACGTGATCCTGCCGCACGAGACGCGCAAGCGCATCTGCCGCTCGCTGGTGATGCTGCGCGAGAAGAAGCTCGAGAACCCGTGGCGCAAGCACGGGAACATTCCGTTGTGATTCAACGCTCTGTCCAGCTCCTGGTTTCCGCACTGGCCATGCTGGGAATCGCATCGGGGTGCAGTGCCGCCGATTCAAAGTTGCCGGCATTCGACGCGCGTGGCGTCCAATGCGGACTGCTCTTCAAGGCACTACACGTCCCCGCAAAAGCAGAGGCGAATCGCTCGTCGGACTCGCCCGATACGGCGCGTGCGGAGGCTCTTGCACAACTGCTGGCCCCGCTCAAAGGTGAGTATGAACGTCTGCTTGCTGGCTGGGGAAAGTCGTTGCCCGCGTCAGGAGCCTCCGATGAGTTGAAAGTCGTTGCGTCCGCATGTGCGGCGCGTTTGTTTCCGCAGGCGTCCGAGGCTACTGTCGGGCGGTGCGGCGAAACGTGGCAAACCTCTTTCATCCCTGCGGTCATGCGCTTCAAAGGGCGCCCCTTGTCCGAAGCTCAGTCCACGCTGAAGTACATGGGCACAGAGACTTCCGATGCGAGCAATACGCGGCTTATCGAGTTCTTCTACGCCTATCCCGTCGACTCGTACCGTGAGCCGATGGCAATCACGCGAGTGACGGGTGCATGGCTTGAAAAATGTCTGACGGAGATGTAGGCCGTTTGGCCGGCAAATCTGACAAGTACGGAACATCATCTTGATGAGAAATGAGTAAGGCAAATGTTCAAGAAAATCCTGATCGCCAATCGCGGTGAAATCGCCTGCCGCGTGATCCAGACTGCGAAGAAGATGGGCATCCTGACGGTGGCCGTCTATTCCGACGCCGACAAGGAAGCCCGTCACGTCGAGCTGGCCGACGAGGCCGTGCACATCGGCGCCGCGCCCAGCCGCGAAAGCTATCTGCAGGCCGATCGCATCATCGAAGCCTGCAAGAAGACCGGCGCCGAGGCCGTGCACCCGGGCTACGGTTTCCTGTCGGAGAACGAAGCCTTCGCGCGCAAGGTCGAGGAAGAGGGCATTGCCTTCATCGGGCCGAAGCACTATTCGATCGCGGCGATGGGCGACAAGATCGCCTCGAAGAAGCTCGCGAACGAGGCCAAGGTCAACACCATTCCGGGCTGGAACGACGCCATCGAGACGGCCGAGCGCGCCGTGGAGATTGCCAACGACATCGGCTACCCGGTGATGATCAAGGCCTCAGCCGGCGGCGGGGGCAAGGGCCTGCGCGTGGCCTTCAACGACAAGGAGGCCTTCGAGGGCTTTACCTCGTGCCGCAACGAAGCACGCAACAGCTTCGGCGACGACCGAGTGTTCATCGAGAAGTTCGTCGAGGAGCCGCGCCACATCGAGATCCAGGTGCTGGGCGATTCGCACGGCAACGTGATCTATCTGAACGAGCGCGAGTGCTCGATCCAGCGGCGCCACCAGAAGGTGATCGAGGAAGCTCCGTCGCCCTTCATCTCCGACGCGACGCGCAAGGCGATGGGCGAGCAGGCGGTGCAACTGGCCAAGGCCGTGAAGTACCAGAGCGCCGGCACGGTGGAGTTCGTGGTCGGCAAGGACCAGAGCTTCTACTTCCTGGAGATGAACACGCGCCTGCAGGTGGAGCATCCGGTGACGGAGTGCATCACCGGCCTCGACCTGGTCGAGCTGATGATCCGCGTGGCGGCCGGCGAGAAGCTGCCGCTGACGCAGGCCGAGGTGAAGCGCGATGGCTGGGCCATCGAGTGCCGCATCAACGCCGAAGATCCGTTCCGCAACTTCCTGCCTTCCACCGGCCGGCTGGTGAAGTTCCAGCCTCCGACCGAGACCATGTTCGCGAGCGACACCGCGCACCTGAACGGCGTGCGGGTGGACACCGGCGTGTACGACGGCGGCGAGATCCCGATGTATTACGACTCGATGATCGCCAAGCTCATCGTGCACGGCAAGGACCGCCAGCATGCGATCGCACGCATGCGCGAGGCGCTCAACGGCTTCGTGATCCGCGGCATCAGCAGCAACATTCCGTTCCAGGCGGCGCTGCTGGCGCACCCGAAGTTCGTGGCGGGCGATTTCAACACCGGCTTCATCGCCGAGCACTACGGCAAGGGCTTCCACGCGGAAGACGTGCCGCACGCCGATCCGTCCTTCCTGATCGCGCTGGCCGCCTATGTGCACCGCCGCTATCGCGCGCGCGCATCGGGCATCAGCGGGCAGCTCGAAGGCCACGGCGTGAAGGTGGGCGAGCAGTTCGTGGTGGTGGAGCTGGGCCCCGAGGGCAAGCATGTGCACCACCCCGTTTCCGTCACCGACTTCCAGGGCAAGACCGGCGCGAGCGCGGTGGCCGTGGGCGGCAAGAGCTACAAGATCGACAGCAGCCTGGCGCTGGGCGCGATCCGCGTGCAGGGCATCGTCAACGACAAGCCCTTTACCGCGCAGGTGGAGCGCGGCGCGGGCAAGAACCCGCTGGCGCTGCGCGTGTCGCACGACGGCACGCAGCTCGAGGCGATGGTGCTGTCGCCGTTGGGCGCGCGCCTGCTTGAGCTGATGCCTTACAAGGCGCCGCCGGACCTCAGCAAGTTCCTGATGTCGCCGATGCCGGGCCTGCTGGTCGAGGTGTCGGTGCAGCCGGGTCAGCAGGTGCAGGCCGGAGAGAAGCTCGCCGTGATCGAGGCGATGAAGATGGAGAACGTGCTGTTCGCCACGCAGGACGGCGTGGTGGGCAAGATTTCCGCGAACAAGGGCGAGTCCCTCGCGGTGGACCAGATCATCATGGAGTTCAACTGATGGGTGCCAACGACCTGCAACAGGCGATCACGCTGCACCGGCCCGCCAAGGCGGCCGTTCCCAAGGCCACGGACCGCTGGTCCGTCGAGGCGATCCAGGCGCTGCTCGACAAGCCGTTGATGGACCTGCTGTTCGAGGCGCAGACCGTGCACCGCCAGCATTTCCCTGCTGGCGACATCGAGCTGGCCACGCTGCTGTCGGTCAAGACCGGCGGCTGCCCCGAGAACTGCGGCTACTGCCCGCAATCGGCCGAGTTCGATACCGGCGTGAAGGCGCAGAAGCTCATGGAGGTCGAGGAGGTGGTGCGCGCCGCGCAGGCCGCCAAGGACGCCGGCGCCACGCGCTTCTGCATGGGTGCGGCATGGCGCGCGCCGAAGGACCGCGACGTGGAGAAGGTGGCGGTGCTGGTCGAGGCCGTGAAGGGCCTGGGCATGCAGACCTGCGCCACGCTGGGCATGCTGGAGCCGCACCATGCGCACCAGCTCAAGGCCGCTGGCCTGGACTACTACAACCACAATCTCGACACCGCGCCCGAGTACTACACCGACGTGGTCGACACCCGCACCTACCAGGAGCGGCTCGACACCTTGGCCAACGTGCGCAGCGCGGGCATCAGCGTGTGCTGCGGCGGCATCGTGGGCATGGGCGAGCAGCCGGTGCACCGCGCGGGGCTGATCGCGCAGCTGGCCAACCTGAATCCGTATCCGGAATCGGTGCCCATCAACAGCCTGGTGCGCGTGCCCGGCACGCCGCTGGCCGATTCGGACCCGGTCGATCCCTTCGACTTCGTGCGCATGATCGCGGTCGCGCGCATCACCATGCCGACCGCGCGCGTGCGGCTTTCGGCCGGGCGCCAGCAGTTGGGCGACGCGGTGCAGGCGCTGTGCTTCATGGCCGGCGCGAATTCGATCTTCTACGGCGACAAGCTGCTCGTCACCGGCAACCCCGACGTGGAGGCCGACACGGTGCTTCTGCGCAAGCTGGGGCTCAATGCCCGGCAGGTCGAGGAGCAACCCGAAGGTTGCGCCGCATGACCGCCGCCACCGCACGCCCTTTCAAGGTGCTGGGCATCCAGCAGATCGCCATCGGCGGGCCCGACAAGCTGCGGCTGCAGAAGCTGTGGGTCGACATGCTGGGGCTCGAGGTCACGGGCACATTCAAGAGCGAGCGCGAGAACGTTGACGAGGACATCTGCGCGATGGGCGTGGGCCCGTTCAAGGTCGAGGTTGACCTGATGCAGCCGCTGGACCCCGAGAAGAAGCCGGCCGTTCACACGACGCCGCTGAACCACGTGGGCCTGTGGATCGACGACCTGCCCAAGGCCGTCGAGTGGCTGACGGCGCAGGGCGTGCGCTTTGCGCCGGGCGGCATCCGCAAGGGCGCGGCCGGTTTCGACATCTGCTTCCTGCACCCGAAGGCGAACGACGAGTTCCCGATCGCGGGCGAGGGCGTGCTGATCGAGATGGTGCAGGCGCCGCCCGAAGTCGTCGCGGCATTCGGCGCGCTCGCGGCTACGCGTTGAGCACCTTCTTGATGGGCGGCTTCACGTCCGAGCGCTGAGGCGGCAGCATCGCCTGGTGCTCGCGCGCCGGGTTCAGGATGATTGAGGTGGCCGTTTCCGTGAGGATGCAGAATTTGGTGACCACGGCATCGAGGTGGCTCACGTCGATCACCGCGATCTCCAGGATCCAGCTGTCTTCGCCGGTCACGTTGTAGGCATTGACGCATTCGGGCGTCTGCTGCACCAGTTCGACCACGCGCGCGTAGTCGGCGCGGCCCACGCGGATGATGGCGCGGATGCCGTAGCCCAGCTTGCCCAGGTTCACCGTGGCGCGGTAGCCGCTGATGACGCCCGCGGCCTCCAGCTTCTTCACGCGCTCGGTCACGGCGGGCTGGCTCAAGTGCACGCGGCGGCCGAGTTCGGCCATGGTCAGCCGCGCATCGTTCTGCAGTTCGGCCAGGATGCGGGTGTCGTGCGCGTCCAATGAGGGGTTCAAGGCGAAGTCCATGCAACTCCTTTAAATCGACGGTTGGGGGAGGGCAGAACCATGAAAGTCGCATGGATGCCGGAGGTCGGCTTTCATACCATGGCTGCCGCCCCATACCAACAAGAGACTTCCCTCGAACATGTCGACCCTTGCTTCTCCCGCCGGCGCCGCATCCGCCGCGCGTTCCGGATTGCCGCCGCTGCTGTGGCTGTGCCTCGCCGCCACCTGGTTGGTCTGGGGCTCGACCTACCTCGCGATCAAATACGCGCTCGTCAGCTTTCCGCCGTTCCTGCAGATGGGCTCGCGCTTCCTGTGCGCGGGCGTGCTGCTCGCGGTGTGGATGCGCTGGCGCGGCGCGCCGTGGCCATCGCCGGTGCAATGGCGCAATGCCTTCGTCGTCGGCGCGCTGATGCTGGGCGGCGGCATGGGCGGCACGGCCCATGCCGAGGTGTCGATCGGCTCGGGGCTGGTGGTGGCCTTCATCGCCGTCATTCCGCTGCTGATCGCGCTGCTCAACCTGATCTGGGGCGTGAAGCCCTCGCGGCTGGAGGCCGCGGGCATCGCGCTGGGGCTCGTCGGGGTGCTGATGCTCACGCAGGGCAACGGCTTCCGGTCGTCGCCTGAAGGCCTGCTGGCCATCTGCATTGCCTGCGTCTGCTGGTCGCTTGGCAGCGTGCTGAGCCAGCGCAGCCTGCCGCTGGCGCCCGGTGCAATGGGTTTCGCGAGCGAGATGCTGTGCGGTGGCGTGGTGCTGATGGGGCTGGCCGCCGTCTCAGGCGAAACGATGAGCTGGCCCCTGCGGGCCGAGGCCGCGGCCGCGTGGGTCTACCTCGTGGTGTTCGGCTCGCTGATCGCCTTCAATGCCTACATGGTGCTGCTGGCCAGGGCGCCGGCCGCGCTGGCATCGAGCTACACCTTCGTGAATCCGGTGATCGCGATGCTGCTGGGCGTGTGGATCGCCAACGAGACGGTCACGCGCTTCGAGTGGTACGCCGTGGGCGTGGTGCTGGCGGGCGTGCTGTTGCTGCTTTTAAGGCGAAGAGCCTGAGATTCACTTCCCGAAACACCGCGGAACCGGCTTTGCCGGGCCGCAGGTGTTGCCCCCGGTAGGGGGAAGGAGAAGCGACACGAAGTGCGCGAAGCCTGGGGGCGAGTCTTTGTTATGCGCCGGGGCGGCGCCAGATAGCCAGGGTGGCCGCCAGCAGCCACATGCCGGCCGCGCAGCCGCGGTTCATCGCCTTCACGCCGCGCTGAGAAAGAAAGCGCACGGCCTGCGTGCCGGCGCCGGCATAGGCCAGCATGACGCAGGTGTCGAGCGCGACGAACACGCTGCCCAGCAGCAGGTACTGCGGGCCCTGCGGCTTCGCGATGTCGACGAACTGCGGCAGGAAGGCCGCGAAGAACAAGACAGTCTTGGGGTTCGACAGCGCCACGGCCAGGCTGCGCAGCAGCGCGATGCGGCCGTGCGGGCGAACTTCGAGCGGTGACTTGGCCAACGCGGCACCGAGGTCGGTTGCCTCGCTGCGCCATAGCTTGACGCCCAGCCACACGAGGTAAGCCACGCCGGCGACGCGTATCGCGTTGAAGAGCCATTCCGAAGCCGCCAGCAGCGAACCCAGCCCGAGCGCGACGACCGCGATCAGCGTGATGCTGCCGAGCGACGCGCCCGCGATGCCCCAGCTCGCGCGGCGCATGCCGCCCTCGATGCCGTTGGACAACGCCAGCAGCATCGTCGGTCCCGGAATCAGGGCCAGCGCGAGCGATGCGACCACATAGATGAGCAGGGTGTCGAGGGTCATGGCTTGTTGGCGGCCTGCGCGCGTTGTTGCGAAGCGGCGCGGGCCCGCGCCAGAGCCGCTTCGACGATGGCGCGCTTGCGCGCGCTGGCGTCCTGCGGAGCGTCGGCCTCGGGCGGCTTCTCCGCGAGGCGGGCGTCGGTGTTGCGGTGTTTTCCGTGCAGGTCGTAGCGGCGTCGCGCGCTCGCGGCCTGCTCTGCGGACCAGGCTTGCCAGCCGGTGCTGCCGGGCGTTTCGACCTCGAGCGAGATGCAGTCGACCGGGCAGACCGGAATGCACAGCTCGCAGCCCGTGCAATGGGCTTCGATCACCGTGTGCATGCGCTTGTTGATGCCGACGATGGCGTCGGTGGGGCAGGCGTCGAGGCACAGCGTGCAGCCGATGCACCAGGCCTCGTCGATGACGGCCATGGCGCGCGGGCCTTCGATGCCGCATTCAGGGTCGAGCGGCAGCGGCGCCCGGCCCGTGAGCCGCGCGAGCCGCTCGATGCCTTCGGCACCGCCGGGCGGGCACTGGTTGATGCCGGCCTCGCCGTCGGCCACGGCCTGGGCGTAGCTCGCGCAATCCGGGTAGCCGCAACGTGTGCACTGCGTTTGAGGCAGTGCGTCGTTGATGCGTGCGGCGAGCCCGATCACTTTGGGAATGGCGCGCGCTTCAGCGCGGCGCGGCGCTGGTGCCGGGCTTCTTGCGCGCGGCCGGCTTCTTCACGGCGACGGTCGTGGCCGTTTTAGCCGCGGCCTTCTTGGCGGCGACGGCCGCGGGAGCCGGCGCCTTGCGAGCCGGCTTCACCGTGTCTTCGGCGGCCAGTGCGTCGCGGGCGCTTGCGCGGCGTTGCGGCTGGTCGTTGGCCTCGATGAATTTCTGCATCTTCGGGTAGACCAGTTCGCGCCAGCGGCGGCCGCTGAAGATGCCGTAGTGGCCGGCGCCCTTGACTTCGTAGTGCTCGCGCTTGGCGTCGTCGATGCCGGTGCACAGGCTGTGCGCGGCTTCGGTCTGGCCCGAGCCGGAGATGTCGTCGAGCTCGCCCTCGACGGTGAGCAGGGCGGTGCCGTGGATGTCCTGCGGGCGCACGCGCTCCACCTTGCCGTCGGGATCCTTGACGTCCCAGGTGCCGTTGACCAGGTCGAACTCCTGGAATACGGTGCGGATGGTCTCGAGGTAGTAATCGGCGTCCATGTCGAGCACGGCGTTGTACTCGTCGTAGAACTTGCGGTGGGCCTCGGCGCTGGCGTCGTCGCCCTTGATGAGGTCCTTGAAGTAGTCGTAGTGGCTGCTTGCGTGGCGGTCGGGGTTCATGGCCACGAAGCCGGTGTGCTGCAGGAAGCCCGGGTACACGCGGCGACCTTCACCGGGGAAGCCTTGCGGCACGCGGTAGATCACGTTGTTCTCGAACCACTCGAAGCTCTTGTTCATCGCGAGGTTGTTGACCGCCGTGGGCGATTTGCGCGCGTCGATGGGGCCGCCCATCATCGTCATGGTGAGCGGCAGCGGCTCGCCGCGGCTGGCCATGAGCGACACGGCCGCGAGCACGGGCACGGTGGGCTGGCACACGCTCACCACGTGGCAGTTGCCGTACTCGGCCTGCAGCAGGCGGATGAACTCCTGCACGTAGTTGATGTAGTCGTCGAGGTGGAACTCGCCGTCCGACAGCGGCACCAGGCGCGCGTTCTTCCAGTCGGTGATGTAGACCTTGTGGTCCTGCAGCATGGTGCGCACGGTGTCGCGCAGCAGGGTGGCGTAGTGGCCCGACAGGGGCGCGACGACCAGCACCACGGGCTGGCTCTTGAGCGTCTTGAGGATATCCGGCTCGTCGGTGAAGCGCTTGAAGCGGCGCAGCTCGCAGAAGGGCTTGTCGAGCGCGATGGCTTCCTGGATGACGACGTCGGCGCCGTCGACCTTCACCGACTTGATGTTGAATTCGGGCTTCTCGTAGTCCTTGCCGAGGCGGTAGAGCAGGTCGTAGCCTGCGGCCATGCGCTGGGCCATCGGCAGCTGGCCCCACACGGCGCCCTGGCCGTAGAGCTTGGAGGCTGCCTGGGCGAAGTCCGAGAACGGCTCCATCAAGGAACGCTGGGCTTCGTAGAGTTGATAGAGCATCGCTGATCTTGGAGTGGAATGTTGCGGTGCAATATATCAGCGCATTCGCTGCGTTGCAGGGGGCCTAACCCCTACACCGACCCCGCTGCGAGGGTCCTTTTGCCTATGAGCGTGAAGGAATCGTCGCTGGGACGGATTCCCTCACACTTTGCTGTCACCTAGATGACTTTGGCGATCGACGCGCAGACGTGGTCGATGTTCTTGCTGTTGAGCGCGGCCACGCACATGCGGCCGGTGTCGGTGCCGTACACGCCGAACTCATTGCGCAGGCGCACCATCTGGTCCTTGGTCAGGCCCGAGTAGCTGAACATGCCGATCTGGGTGGTGATGAAGCTCATGTCTTCCTTCACGCCGGCGGCTTTCAGGCCGTCGACCAGCTTCTGGCGCATGGCCTTGATGCGCACGCGCATTTCGCCCAGTTCCTTTTCCCAGAGGGCGCGCAGCTCGGGGTTGCCGAGCACTGCCGCCACCACGGCGCCGCCGTGCGTGGGCGGGTTGCTGTAGTTGGTGCGGATGGCGATCTTGAGCTGCGACAGCACGCGGCCGGCTTCTTCCTTGCTGGCGCACAGCACCGACAAGGCGCCGACGCGCTCGCCGTACAAGCTGAAGCTCTTGGAGAAGGAGGTCGAGACGAAGAAGGTCAGGTCGGCTTCGACGAACTTGGCGACGGCGGCGCCGTCTTCCTTCAGGCCGTAGCCGAAGCCTTGGTAGGCCATGTCGAGGAAGGGCACCAGGCCCTTGGCCTTGACGGCGGCGACCACCTGGTCCCATTGGGCGGCGGTGATGTCATAGCCGGTAGGGTTGTGGCAGCAGGCGTGCAGCACGACGATGGTGCCGGCCGGCGCCGCGTTCAGGGCGGACAGCATGCCGTCGAAGTTGACGCCGCGCTTGGCCGCGTCGTAGTAAGGATAGCTTTCGACTTCGAAGCCGGCGTTGGTGAACAGCGCGCGGTGGTTTTCCCAGCTCGGGTCGCTGATCAGGACCTTGGCGGAGGGGCTGAGCTTCTTGAGGAAGTCGGCGCCGACCTTCAGGCCGCCGGTGCCGCCGATGGCCTGGATGGTGGCCACGCGGCCCGAGGTGACTGGTTCGCTGTCGGCACCGAAGACCAGCGCCTTGACGGCGTTGTCGTAAGCCACGATGCCGTCGATGGGCAGGTAGCCGCGCGCGGTGGGCGCTTTCATCATGTTCTGTTCTGCGGCCTGCACGCACTGCAGCAGGGGCAGCTTGCCGTTGTCGTCGTAATAGACGCCGACGCCGAGGTTGACCTTGTTGGGGTTGGTATCGGCTGCAAATTGCTCGTTGAGGCCGAGGATCGGGTCGCGCGGTGCCATTTCGACCGCGGTGAACATAGACATGGAAAGGTCCTTTGGGATGAAAGCTTCGCTGCAACCGGACTAGGCTTTATGCTTTCCGGTTGCCTTGAATTTTACCGGCGCGAGCGCCACCTGTCGGGAACAGCCATGCCAGACAACAACGAAGCCATAGCAGACCTGAAGAAACTGGACCCGATCGGCCCCGCGAAACAGGGTGAATTCATCAGGTACCCCGACTCCCCGTTCGAGCTCTTCCAGCCCTATCCGCCGGCGGGCGACCAGCCCAAGGCCATCGAAGGGCTGGTGGAGGGCGTGATCGACGGCGAGGTGTTCCAGACCCTGCTGGGCGTGACCGGCTCGGGCAAGACCTACACCATGGCCAACGTGATCGCGCGGCTGGGTCGCCCGGCCATCGTGTTCGCGCCCAACAAGACGCTTGCGGCGCAGCTGTACAGCGAGTTCCGCGAGTTCTTTCCGAAGAACGCCGTCGAGTACTTCGTCAGCTACTACGACTACTACCAGCCCGAGGCCTACGTGCCGCAGCGCGACCTGTTCATCGAGAAGGACTCGTCGATCAACGAGCACATCGAGCAGATGCGGCTGTCGGCCACCAAGAGCGTGCTGGAGCGGCGCGACACGGTCATCGTGGCCACGGTGAGCGCGATCTACGGCATCGGCACGCCCGAGGACTACATGGAGATGCGGCTGATAGCCCGCGTCGGCGACAAGGTCGGGCAGCGCGACCTGATCTCGCGGCTGATCCGCATGCAGTACCTGCGCAACGAGCAGGACTTTGCCCGCGGCACCTTCCGCGTGCGGGGCGACACCATCGACGTGTTTCCGGCGGAACACAGCGAGCTGGCGATCCGTTTCGAATTGTTCGACGACGAGATCGAGTCGCTGCAATTGTTCGACCCGCTCACAGGGCGCATCCGGCAGAAGGTGCCGCGCTTCACGGTGTATCCGTCGAGCCACTATGTAACGCCGCGCGACAAGGTCATGGCGGCGGTCGAAACCATCAAGATCGAACTGGCCGGACGGCTCAAGGAGCTGGTGGGCGCGGGCAAGCTGGTCGAGGCACAGCGGCTTGAGCAGCGCACCCGTTTCGACCTGGAGATGCTGGCCGAAATCGGCCACTGCAAGGGCATCGAGAACTACACGCGCCATCTGTCGGGCGCCGCGCCGGGCGATCCGCCGGCCACGCTCACCGACTACCTGCCCAAGGACGCGCTGATGTTCCTCGACGAGAGCCATCAGATGGTCGGCCAGCTCAGCGCCATGTACAACGGCGACCGGGCGCGCAAGACCACGCTGGTCGAATACGGCTTTCGCCTGCCAAGCGCGCTGGACAACCGGCCGCTCAAGATGGAAGAGTTCGAGGCGCGGGTGCGCCAGTGCATCTTCGTGTCGGCCACGCCGGCGCAGTACGAGAAGGACCATGCCGGCAACGTGGTCGAACAACTGGTGCGGCCCACGGGCCTGATCGATCCCGAGGTCGAGGTGCGGCCCGCCACCCACCAGGTGGACGACGTACTGGGCGAGATCCGCGTACGCGTCGAGAAGAACGAGCGCGTGCTGATCACGACGCTGACCAAGCGCATGTCCGAGCAACTGACCGATTACCTGGGCGACAACGGCGTGAAGGTGCGCTACCTGCACAGCGACGTCGACACCGTCGAACGGGTGGAGATATTGCGCGACCTGCGCCTGGGCACCTTCGACGTGCTGGTGGGCATCAACCTGCTGCGCGAGGGGCTGGATATTCCCGAGGTGTCGCTCGTGGCGATCCTCGATGCCGACAAGGAAGGCTTCCTGCGCGCCGAGCGCTCGCTGATCCAGACCATCGGCCGGGCCGCGCGGAACCTGAATGGCAAGGCCATTCTTTATGCCGACCGCATGACCGACTCGATGAAGAAGGCCATCGACGAAACCGAGCGTCGCCGCGCCCGCCAGATCGCCCACAACGAGGCCAACGGCATCACGCCGCGCAGCATCGTCAAGCAGGTGCGCGACCTGATCGACGGCGTCTACAGCGAGAAGACGGGCAAGGAAATGGCCAAGCTCGACCTGGAGCGCGCCAAGGTCGAGGACATGAGCGAGAAAGACATTGCCCGGGAAATCAAGCGGCTCGAAAAGCAGATGCTGGAGCACGCCCGGAACCTCGAATTCGAGAAGGCGGCCCGTGTGCGCGACCAACTGGCGCTGCTGCGCGAGCAGGCTTTCGGGGCTGCCGGCGGCGACAACATCGCGCTCTAGTCGCGTTAGTTCAAACGTTCGCGTTCTTCAAGCGGGCGGCGCTGGGGTTTACCCCAGCAGAGTCCGGGGGCTTCTGTTATACTTGAGCGAAATACTCAACAACAAGAAAAGAACTTCGCGATGAAGGACCGACTCCTACCGGCTGGTTCACCAGCGTCAGGGGTCGGGCAGGGCGGAGACGAGGTCACCGCGGTCCAGGACCACGGTGTCATTTCAACGGTAAGCACTTGAAGGAGCTTGCGATGCGTCTCACTACCAAAGGCCGTTTTGCGGTCACGGCAATGATCGATCTGGCGTTGCGTCAGAACACCGGTCCGGTCACGCTGGCTGCGATCAGCCAACGGCAACAGATTTCGCTGTCCTACCTCGAACAGCTGTTCGGCAAGCTGCGCCGTCACGAACTAGTCGAATCGACCCGTGGCCCCGGTGGCGGCTACAGCCTTGGCCGCAAGGCTGCGGACATCACCGTTGCCGACATCATTGTTTCCGTCGATGAACCCATCGACGCCACCCAGTGCGGGGGCAAGGAAAATTGTCTGGGCGAAGCCGGCCGCTGCATGACGCACGAGCTCTGGGCTTCGCTGAATCAGCGCATGGTCGAGTTCCTCGATTCCGTCACCTTGCAGAAGCTGGTTGACGACCAGATCGCCAAGGGCGTGCAGATCGAGAACAAGCCGGTCGTCAAGCGCGCGATCTCGGCCCAACCGGTGGTCAAGCCGATTCGCGTGAACGCGCCGAATTCGGTGTTCGCCCTCGGCAACGCCTTCGCGAAGTCCTGAGACCTCCTTCGAGACTTCTGATTCCCGGCGGCGCCTTCGGGCGCCGGCACGAGCAGCAGCCCAGATCAAAAAACAACCCCCACGCCAGCACGAGCCAGCCATGGACGTAACTCCTCATTTCCCGATCTATCTCGATTACGGCGCCACCACGCCGGTCGACCCGCGTGTGGTCGACGCCATGATTCCCTGGTTGCGCGAACACTTCGGCAACCCGGCGTCGCGCAGCCATGCATGGGGCTGGGAGGCTGAAGAGGCGGTCGAGAAGGCGCGCGGCCAGGTGGCCGAGCTGATCAATGCCGATCCGCGCGAAATCGTCTGGACGTCGGGCGCGACCGAATCGATCAACCTCGCGCTCAAGGGCGCGGCCCAGTTCTACAAGGGCAAGGGCAAGCACCTGATCACGCTGAAGACCGAGCACAAGGCCGTGCTCGACACCATGCGCGAACTGGAGCGCCAGGGCTTCGAAGTGACCTACCTCGACGTCGAGGAAAACGGTCTCGTCGACCTGGAGAAGTTCAAGGCGGCCATTCGCCCCGACACCATCCTGGCCAGCGTGCTGTTCGTGAACAACGAAATCGGCGTGATCCAGGACGTGGTCGCGCTCGGCAATGCCTGCCGTGAAAAGGGCGTGATCTTCCACGTCGACTCTGCCCAGGCCACCGGCAAGATCGACATCGACATCACGAAGCTGCCCATCGACCTGATGAGCCTGGCTTCGCACAAGACCTACGGCCCCAAGGGCATCGGTGCGCTGTACGTGCGCCGCAAGCCGCGCATTCGCCTCGAAGCGCAGATGCACGGCGGTGGCCATGAGCGCGGCATGCGCTCGGGCACGCTGCCCACGCACCAGATCGTCGGCATGGGCGAGGCCTATCGCATTGCCAAGCTCGAGATGCACAAGGACATCGAACACGCGCGCCGCCTGCAGAAGCGTCTGCTGGACGGCCTGAAAGACGTGGAGCAGGTGTTCATCAACGGCGACCTCGAGCACCGCGTGCCGCACAACCTGAACATGAGCTTCAACTACGTCGAAGGCGAGTCGCTGATCATGGGCATCAAGGGCCTGGCGGTGTCGTCGGGTTCGGCCTGCACCTCGGCCAGCCTGGAGCCCAGCTACGTGCTTCGCGCCCTGGGCCGCAGCGACGAACTGGCTCACAGCAGCCTTCGCATGACCATCGGCCGTTTTACGACCGAAGAAGAAATCGACTACGCCATTTCGACCATCAAGCACAACGTTGCCAAGTTGCGCGAGCTGAGCCCCCTGTGGGAGATGTTCCAGGACGGCGTCGACATCAGCACGATCCAGTGGTCGGCCCACTGACGCAGGCCCGCACCAGGCTCCACGATTGAACAAAGTTTGAGAGGTACACCATGGCATATTCTTCCAAGGTCATCGACCACTACGAAAATCCCCGCAACGTCGGCTCCTTCGAAAAGGGCGACGACTCGGTAGGCACCGGCATGGTCGGCGCACCGGCTTGCGGCGACGTGATGAAGCTGCAAATCAAGGTCAACCCGGAAACCGGCGTGATCGAAGACGCCCGCTTCAAGACCTACGGCTGCGGCTCGGCCATCGCCTCGTCGTCGCTCGTGACCGAATGGGTCAAGGGCAAGACGCTCGACGAAGCGGCTGCGCTCAAGAACGCGCAGATCGCCGAAGAACTGGCGCTGCCGCCCGTGAAGATCCACTGCTCCATCCTGGCCGAAGACGCCATCAAGGCAGCCGTGAGCGACTACAAGGCCAAGCACGGCGTCAAAGCGACTGAAGCCGAAGCTGTTCACTGACATGGCCGTCACGCTGACCGAAGCCGCTGCACGGCACGTCACCCGTTACCTCGGCAAGCGAGGCAAGGGCGTGGGCGTGCGGCTGGGCGTGAAGACCACGGGTTGCTCCGGCCTGGCCTACAAGCTCGAATACGTGGACGAACTGGCGCCTGAAGACGTGGTGTTCGAAGACCATGGCGTGAAGGTGCTGGTCGATCCGAAGAGCCTGGCCTACATCGACGGCACGCAGCTCGACTTCGTGCGCGAAGGCCTGAACGAGGGCTTCAAGTTCATCAACCCCAACGAGCGCGACCGCTGCGGTTGTGGGGAAAGTTTTCGCATCTGATGCGCCGTCGCTGACCGCGACAACAGCCGCCACCATGTCATGTGCTGGCGGTTTTTTCTTGCCATGAACCTGAACGACACCGACTTTGAATTGTTCGCCGTCCCGGCGACTTTCGCGCAGGACCGCGCCGCGCTCGACGCGCGCTGGAAAGAGCTGCAGCGCGAGGCCCATCCGGACCGCTTTGCCGCGCAGGGCGCCGCGGCGCAGCGCGTGGCCATGCAATGGTCGGTGCGCATCAACGAGGCCTACCAGCGCCTGAAGGATCCGATCCGCCGCGCCAGCTACATCTGCGAGATGAATGGCGCGCCGCTGAATGCCGAGAACAACACGGCGATGCCACCGGAGTTCCTCATGCAGCAGATGGAGTGGCGCGAGGCACTCGACGATGTAGAGAACGTTGAATCGCTCGAAAAGCTCCAGGCCGAGGTCGAGGCCGGCCGCGCACGCGCGCTGTCGTCGCTCGACTGGCTGATCGACGAGAAGGGCGACTACCCGGCAGCGGCACAACAAGTGAGAGCCCTCATGTTCATTGAGCGCTTCGGGCAGGACGTCGAAGCCAAATTCGATCAGTTGGGACAATAGAAGACATGAACCCCCACGCTCATCACTTCGTGTATTCGCTGCCCCCCATGGGGGCGCAGGCCTCCCTTGGGGCGGCCCGGCGGGAGGCCTGATGGCTCTTCTTCAGATTTCCGAACCCGGCCAGGCGCCCGATCCGCATCAGCGCCGCATTGCCGTGGGCATCGACCTGGGCACCACGCATTCATTGGTGGCCTCGGTGCGCAACGGCGTGGCCGAATGCCTGCCCGACGACCAGGGCCGCGTGCTGCTGCCTTCGGCCGTGCGCTACCTCGAGGGCGACCGCCGCCAGATCGGCTTCGACGCCGTGGCCGCGCGTGCGCAGGACCCCGCCAACACCATCACTTCCGTGAAGCGGCTCATGGGCCGCGGCCTGGCCGACATCGCGAACCGCGATGCCATGTCGTACAGCATCGGAAGCAGCGACGGCGGCATGGTGAATGTGCAGACGCTGGCGGGCGAGAAGTCGCCGGTCGAGATCAGCGCCGAAATTTTGGCGACGCTGCGCTACCGCGCCCAGGACACCTTCGATGATGACGAGCTCTACGGCGCAGTCATCACCGTGCCCGCATACTTCGACGAAGGCCAGCGCCAGGCGACCAAGGACGCCGCGCAGCTCGCCGGCCTCAACGTGCTGCGCCTGATCAGCGAACCCACGGCCGCGGCCATTGCCTACGGCCTGGACAACGCGAGCGAAGGCGTCTACGCGGTCTACGACCTGGGCGGTGGCACCTTCGACATCTCGATCCTTCGGCTCACGCAGGGCGTGTTCGAAGTGATCGCCACGGGTGGTGATTCGGCCCTCGGCGGCGACGACTACGACCATGCGCTTGCCGACTTCGTGCTCGCGCAGACCGGCCTGCAAGCGGGCAGCGACGCCGACAAGGCCGCGCTGCTCGTGGCTGCGCGCGCCGCGAAAGAAGCGCTGACCGATTCGGCGTCGACCACCTTCAGCGCGAATGTCGCCGGCACGGTTGCAAATTTCGACCTGAGCCGCGAGCAGTTCTACACCGCGACCCAGCCACTCACCGATCGCACCATCGCAGCCGTCCGCAAGGCACTGCGCGACGCGAAGCTCAAGCCCGACGAGCTGCAAGGCATCGTGCTCGTCGGCGGTTCTACCCGCATGCCACAGGTCCGCCGTGCAGTCGCCGATTTCTTCGGCCGCGAGCCGCTGGTCAACCTAAACCCCGACGAAGTCGTGGCCCTGGGTGCAGCCATCCAGGCCAACCAGTTGGCCGGCAACAACGGCGCGGGCGAATTGCTGCTGCTCGACGTGATCCCGCTGTCGCTCGGCATCGAGACCATGGGTGGGCTGGTCGAGCGCATCGTGCCGCGCAACCAGACCATCCCGACCGCGATGGCGCAGGACTTCACGACCTACCAAGACGGCCAGACCGCGCTGGCGCTGCACGTGGTGCAGGGCGAGCGCGACCTTGTCTCCGACTGCCGCAGCCTCGCGCGCTTCACGCTGCGCGGCATTCCACCGATGGCGGCCGGCGCGGCGCGCATTCGCGTGACCTTCACCGTCGATGCCGACGGCCTGCTGAGCGTGAGCGCCAAAGAGCAGGGCAGCGGCGTCGAGGCCAGCGTGGCCGTCAAGCCGTCGTACGGCCTGTCGGACGACCAGATCGCGACCATGCTGCAGGAAAGCTTCTCCACCGCGCAGCAGGACATGCAAGCCCGTGCGCTGGTCGAGGCGCGCGTCGACGCCGACCGCATGCTGCTCGCCACCCAGAGCGCGCTCGATGCCGATGGCGATCTGCTGAGCGACGAAGAGCGCACGCTCATCGACGCTTCGATGGCGCAGTTGCGCGAAGCCGCCAAGACCAGCAACGACGCCGGCGCCATCGAGGCCGCAACCAAGAAGCTGGCCGACGACACCGAGGCCTTTGCCGCACAGCGCATGAACGCGGGCATTGCGCGCGCACTTGCCGGCCGCAAGGTCGAATCTCTCTAGAACAACATGCCCACGATCAAGATCTACCCGCATCCCGAGTACTGCCCGCAAGGCGCCGAAATCACCGCGCCCGCAGGCACCTCGATCTGCGAGGCGCTGCTCGACAACCACATCAACATCGAGCACGCCTGCGAGATGAGCTGTGCCTGCACCACCTGCCACGTGATCGTGCGCGAGGGTTTCAACTCGCTCAACGAAGCGGAAGAGGGCGAAGAAGATCTGCTCGACCGTGCCTGGGGCCTGGAGCCGCAATCGCGCCTGAGTTGCCAATCGATCCTGGCGCAGGAGAATGTGACTATCGAGATTCCCAAATACTCGATCAATCACGCCAAGGAAAACCACTGATGAGTCGCTTGATCGTCCTCGATACCGAAACCACCGGGCTTTCCGCGGAAAACGGCGACCGCGTCATCGAGCTCGGCTGCGTGGAGCTGTTCAACCGCAAGCTCACCGGCAACGACCTGCACATCTATTTCAACCCGGAGCGCGAGAGCCACGAAGACGCGCTGAAGGTCCACGGCCTGACGACCGACTTCCTGCGCGACAAGCCGAAGTTCGCGACGCTGGCGAACGACATCGTCGAGTACCTGCGCGATGCCGAGCTGATCATTCACAACGCGGCCTTCGACGTGGGCTTCCTCAACAAGGAGTTCGAGCGCGCCGGTTTTCCCCCGCTGCGCACCTTCGTTGCGGAAGTGACCGACACACTGGCCATGGCCAAGCTGGTGTATCCGGGCAAGCGCAATTCGCTCGATGCACTGTGCGACCGCTTCGGCGTCGATCGTTCGAACCGCACCTTCCACGGCGCCAAGCTGGACGCCCAGTTGCTGGCTGACGTCTACATCAACCTCACACGCGGGCAGGATGCGCTGCTCATCGATGTGGCGTCGAGCGAGCCCGAGGTGGGCACCGCCGTCGTGGCGATGGACCTGAGCCAGTTCGAGCTGCCGGTGATCCTGGCAGCGGAGCAAGAACTCGCCGCGCACGAGGGCGTGCTGGCTCAACTCGATAAATCTTCTGGTGGCCGCACACTGTTTCGTCAAAATGACGAAAAAGCTGTGGCATAATCTGAGGCTTCGCTGAACGCGATTCGTAATTCAAAGCAACGCAGTCAAACGCGTTGTTTTGGGCGGTTAGCTCAGGGGTAGAGCACAGCATTCACACTGCTGGGGTCGGAGGTTCGAAGCCTCCACCGCCCACCATCATCAAAAAGCGACCTGGATTTCCAGGTCGCTTTTTTGTTTTGCGCGTCCGGTCTTTTTACTGCTTCGCGCCGAAGAGGTCGTCGCAGTTATCGCAAGCGAAGTAGAGCTTCTGCTCCCCGCATTGCACCGACCCTGTGGCACCCGCCCGGATCTGCCAGTCGCACGACCTGCCTTGCCGGGTCAGCGTGCCTTCGACGTAGCAGGGCGCCAGCTGGTAGTTGTCGTGCAAGGTCTTGTAGTCGACCTCTTTCGCGCGAGAAAAGAATTCGCGCGCCTTGCCGTGGCTCTGCGGCACATCGGATGTCCGGCAGGCCGCGGCCGGTTCGTCGGTGTGGAAGTCTGCGACGTAGACGTTCGTGAACGACGCAGCGTCGCGGGTCGCACACGAAGCGACAAGCATGGCACCAACCGCCAACGCAAGAACGCGGATTCTTACTTCCATAGCGCCGAACTCGCTTCGCCTGGATTCTTGTACGACACCGTCGGATGCCGGTAGACGTCGCTCGACTTCAGGTTGAACTGCAGGTACAGCTCATCGATCAGCCATTGAAGCGACGCGTTCTGCGCAGCTGTCACGTCCTCGTAGCTCTTGTCGTCGATGTGCAGGCCGACCAGTTCGATGCCGATCGAGTCGTTGTTCACCGGATACCGATCGGGGTAGGGCTTTGCGCGCTCATGCGCATCGATGGCGTTGATCTGGCTGGTCCACGACATCGCCAGCATCTTGGCCATGGCTGACGTGTCGCAAGTGCTCTTGTTGATGGTGAGGCACTTCGACTTGATCAGCTTGCCGACGTGATAGCAGCGCGCATACACGCTGGCCGTCTGGTAGATCTGGCCGTTCTTGTCGATCAGGAAGTGGGCGCCGTTGCCGCCCGCCTGGTAGCCGTTGAGGCTGGACTCGGCGGTGCTGGAATCGGTCTGGTGAACGACGATGGCCAGCACACTGGGCAATGCGCCGTGCTCGATGCCGGATGACCGCCTGGGTATCACCTTGGGATCGACCAGCATCCCGTTGGTGTCGATGGTGGACATTTCTCTCCCTCCAGAAGAAAGCGATGCTCGTTGCTGCTCTGTCAGCGCGTCGAAGTAAAACACATCGATCGCGGATGACAAAACCGCATTGGTAACGCGATTTGACAGAGCCCGCGGCGCTGATTGCTTCCGCCTTACTTGACTGTCGGTTGGCACCGACGGCAAGTGCAGCCAAGGGCTGTCGCACTTCCCACGGCACTGGCCTAGAACCTGGATGAAAGGAGCAAGACCATGGCCACTCATCCCGATCTTCCGACCCCCGTGACGCCGGACCTGCCCGTCGAGCCCGATGAAGGCCCGAGCACGCCACCGGACGAACCCACCGACCCCGAGCCGCCACCCTCGGTGAGTTGAGTTTGTTCGTGCATCGTGCGGGCCGCGATAAGCTCGCACGATGGACGAAATTGATTGCGCCGTCATCGGCGCTGGAGTGGTGGGGCTGGCCGTGGCGCGCGCGTTGGCGCTCGCGGGCCGGGAGGTGTTGGTGCTCGAATCCGAAGGTGCCATCGGCACTGCAACGAGTTCGCGCAACAGCGAGGTGATTCACGCGGGCATCTATTACCCGAAGGGCTCGCTGAAGGCACGGCTTTGCGTCGAGGGCAAGCAACTGCTGTACGCCTATGCCGATGAGCGCGGCGTGCCGCATCGGCGCTGCGGCAAGCTGATCGTGGCGACGTCGCCCGAACAGGCCGGTCAACTCGAGGCGATCCGGGTCAAGGCGGCTGCCAACGGGGTCGACGATCTGGAACTGCTTACCGAACAGCAGGCCAAGGCGCTGGAGCCGCAACTGCAATGCGTGGCGGCCCTGCATTCGCCCAGCACCGGCATCGTCGACAGCCATGCGCTGATGCTGAGCCTGCTCGGCGACCTCGAGAACGCGGGCGGCATGCTCGCGCTGAAATCACCGGTGACGCGCGCCGAATGTGGTGCCGACGGCATCGTGCTGATCGCGCAGGACGGCACGGCGTTGCGCTGCCGGACGGTGGTCAATGCAGCGGGGCTCGGAGCCCCGGCGCTGGCCCGTCGATTCGAGGGGCTGCCCGCCTCGTCGGTGCCGCAAGAGTATTTCGCCAAGGGCAACTACTTCACCCTGTCGGGGCGAGCGCCTTTCGGCCGCCTCGTCTATCCGGTTCCCGAGCCGGGCGGCTTGGGCGTGCATTTGACGATCGACCTCGGCGGCCAGGCCAAGTTCGGGCCCGACGTGCAGTGGGTGTCTTCGGCCGACGACCTCGTGGTCGACCCCGCGCGCGGCGACGGCTTCTATGCCGAGGTGCGCAAGTACTGGCCGGCGCTGCCCGACGGCGCACTTATTCCCGGCTACGCAGGCATGCGGCCCAAGATCTCGGGGCCGGGCGAGCCGGCTGCGGACTTCGTGATCGAGGGGCCCTCGTCGCACGGTGTGGCGGGCCTGGTCAATCTGTTCGGCATCGAGTCGCCGGGGCTCACGAGCAGCCTGGCGATCGGGGCGCATGTCGCCCGCCTGCTGGCGGGTACGGAAGCTTGAGTGAGTGAATCAAGGGCACAAGTCCGCACATCTGTCGCGCATGAGGGTCTTTTGTGCCTGTAACATGACAGTACGCCATTTGCTGGCGTGAAGCCGCCGGCGCGGTGCCGGTGTCATCACGGAGGAAAGATTCCAATGAGTGCATCCAAAAATCTTGAAGCAGCAGCCGAAGACATCGCAAGCGACGTGCGCGGCGTGCTGGCGAGCAAGGACCTGGATTCGGTTCCCCACATCAAGGCGCTGCGCCAGCGCATCGACACCAAGCTCGCCATCGCGCGCGAGCTCGCTTCCGAGAAAAGCAAGCTCGCCGCCAAGAAGGCGCGCGAAGCGGCCACCTCCGCCAACGCCTACGCACACGACGAACCATGGCAGATCGCCGGTGCCGCACTGGCCGTCGGCGTGCTGGTGGGCCTGCTGCTTGGCCGCCGCTGACCGGCACTCGCACCGCAGCATCGTTCACCCGGGCATGACCGGGGGCAGCCCATGAGGCTGCTGTCCCTGTTCGGCCTGGACGCCCGCGTCCGCCGGCTGCGCATCGCCGCCGCCGAAGGCGCCTTGGCGGCCGAAGACCGGGTGCAACTGCTGCGAATGGCCTGGGAGGACGAGAAACAGCGCCTGAAGCTGATGCTCGTCTTCGGGCTGGCCGTGCTGGGGCTGACCACCGTCACCGTGGCGCTGGTGTCCGTGGCAGTGGTGGTTCATTTCTGGGACACGCCTTACCGCATCACGGCCGCATGGTCGGTGGCGGGCGTGTGGATCGTGCTGTGGCTGGTGGCTGCCATCGGCCTGCTGCAGACCCTGCGCAACGCGTCCAACGGCTTTGCGCCGGCGCGCCATGAGTTCGAACGCGACTGGGCCTGGGTGCAGGACCGCTTCGGCCTCGGCAAAGACCCCGACCAGCACGAAGACGAACCGCGCCCGCCGCGGCCGGTTACGCGAGAAGAGTTGCTCGCGCGCATGGATCGGCAGCGCGAACGCATCGCAACGCTGCAGGGCGGCCGCGACCCGCAGTTCGCACACGATGCGGCCGAGGGGGAGCAGCAAGCGCCTCCGCCCGACGAGTCCGCCGCTGCCGCTGCATTGCGCCTTGCTCGCGCCCACCCCGTGGCCACCGGCGTGATCGCCGCGGCCGCCGTGGTGGTGATCCGGCCAAAGCGTCTGCTGCGCTGGGCCGCGTTCATTGCGCCAGTGCTCTGGCGCATGCGCTAACCAAAAAAAGCCGGAAAGACTCAGGCCTTGCTGCGATCGTGCAGCAGCGCCTGGGCCGCTTCGCGGACCAGCGCGGGGCCGCGGTAGATCAGGCCGGTGTAGATCTGCACCACATCCGCGCCGGCCGCGATCTTGGCCTTGGCATCAGCCCCGCTCAGGATGCCGCCCACCCCGATGATCGGAAAACCCGAGCCCAGTGCCGCGCGCAGTTGCGCGATCACGCGGTTGCTGGCTTCTCGTACCGGCGCACCCGACAAGCCGCCTGCTTCCTCCGCATGCGGGAGGCCCTTCACCGCGTCGCGCGCCAGCGTGGTGTTGGTGGCGATGACGCCATCCATGCCGTGGCGCTTCAGCGTGGCCGCAATGACCGCGACTTGCGTCTCGTCGAGGTCGGGCGCGATCTTCACGAACAGCGGCGAGCGCTTGGCGTGGCGCGTGGCCAGCGCTTCGCGGCGCTCTGCCACGGCGCCGAGCAGGGCATCGAGCGCCTCGTCGCTCTGCAGCGAGCGCAGGTTGGCCGTGTTGGGGCTGGAGATGTTGATCGTCACGTAATCGGCATGCGGATACACGCCGTCGAGGCAGGCAAGGTAGTCGTCCACCGCGCGCTCGATCGGCGTGGCGGCGTTCTTGCCGATGTTCAGGCCCAGCAGCATCGGCTGTTTGGCCGCGCCGCCTGCCTTGCGGAAGCGCGCCTTCTGCACGTTCGCCAGGAAGGCCTCCAGACCTTCGTTGTTGAAGCCCAGCCGGTTGATCAGCGCGTCGCGCTGCGGCAGGCGGAACATGCGGGGCTTGGGGTTACCCGGCTGGCCCTTCGGCGTGACCGTGCCCACTTCGACGAACCCGAAGCCCATGGCCGCGAAGGCGTCGATGCAGCGGGCGTTCTTGTCGAGGCCGGCCGCCAGACCAACCCGGTTGGGAAAGCTCAGCCCTGCGAGCTGGATGGGATCGCTGACGCGCGGCGCCGAATAGGCGCAGGCCAGGGGCGTGTTCTGGGTGCGCGCGAGTCCGTCGAGGGTCAGTTCATGGGCGTGCTCGGGGTCGAAGCCGAACAGGAAAGGGCGGGCCAGGCCGTAGAGCGAAGAGGGCATCAGCAGGGGCATCGGATAATTCTCGACTTCAATGAGCCAAGGATTCTCCGCGATGACCGCACCCGCCTCCCCAACCCCCGCTTCCGGCACCCTGTCCCAGGACGAACTCAAGGCCCTGGTCGGGCATGCCGCTCTGGCCTACGTGGTCAAGGGCGAGATCGTCGGCGTCGGCACCGGCTCCACGGTGAACAAGTTCATCGACGCGCTGGCGACGATCAAGGACCAGATCAAGGGCGCCGTTTCCAGCTCGGTTGCCTCCACCGAGCGCCTGCGGGCGCTGGGCATCCCGGTGTTCGACAGCAACGAGGTCGAGGAACTGGCCGTCTACATCGACGGTGCCGACGAAATCGATCACCGCGGCTTCATGGTGAAGGGCGGCGGCGCGGCACTTACACGCGAGAAGATCGTGGCCGCCCAGTCGCGCAAGTTCATCTGCATCGCCGATGCCTCCAAGCTGGTAGAAACGCTGGGCGCCTTCCCGCTGCCGGTGGAGGTGATTCCGATGGCTGCACGCCGCGTGATGCGCCAGTTCACGGCCATGGGTGGCATTGCCCAGGTGCGCGAGAAGGACGGCCTGCCGCTGGTGACGGACAACGGCCAGCACATCGTCGACGTGACCGGCCTGCGCATCGGCGACCCGCTGGCCTTCGAGTCCGAAGTGAGCCAGTGGCCGGGCGTGGTGACTGTCGGCGTCTTCGCGCACCAGAAGGCCGACGTGTGCCTGCTGGGCACCGCGACTGGCGTGAAAACGATGACGTTTGCCTGAAAGGGCAACGCCTCAGGTTCAGAACTTGATGCCGGCCGGGTTGCTCGGACTCGGCTCGTTCGATGCGGGCGGCGGCGAGGTGGGTTGCGCAGCCGGTGCCGCGGCAGGCGTACGGGCGGCGGGTGCGGCCTGCTGCGCGACCAGCGGCCGCGCCGGGCCGTTGCGGTAGCCGGCGGGCAGGCTGTTGCTCTTCGGATAGCCCGCCGCGTCGAGGTACTGCGACCATTCGACATCCGAGAAACCCTTGAGCTGCTGCGATCCGATGGTCAGCAGCGGCAGCGAACTCTGGCCGCTCAGGCGTTGCAGCGCCTCGAGTTCCTCGTTGCTCTTGACGGTGCGCTCGTCGAACGGAATGCCGCGCGTCGTGAGCATGGAGCGGGCGGCGCTGCAGGGCGCGCATTCTTCGCCGCTGTACAGCGTGACCGGGTAGCGCTGAGCCACCTGCCGCAGTTCATAGGGCAACCCGGCATTGGGCGGCGTGGAGATGCCGCCTTGCGGCCCCGAAGCCGCCCCTGCGTCGGCGCTCGGTGCGCGGTCCGAGAAAGTGACCTTGCCGTTCTTGTCCACCTGGCGGTAGACGGTCTGCGCCGTTGCGCTCGCGGCGGCGAACACAAGGGCCAGGCCGATCAGGCGATGCGGTGAGAATTTGTAAGGGGGCGGATGCATCGCCCGAGTATCGCAAGCTTCAGCGCCGCATCAAGCGGGCTGGGCCTCGGCCATGCCTTGATGTCGCAGCAGCGCATCAAGCTGGGGTTCGCGGCCGCGGAAGGCCTTGAACGAATCCATCGCGCTGCGGCTGCCACCGGCTTCGAGGATGGCCTGGCGGTACTTGCGGCCGGTCTCGATGTTCGGTTCGCCGTCGGCGCCCACGGTTTCCTCGAAGGCCGCGTAGGCGTCGGCGCTCAGCACCTCGGCCCACTTGTAGCTGTAGTAGCCGGCCGCGTAGCCGCCCGAGAAGATGTGGCTGAAAGTATTCGGCGTGCGGCTGAACGGCGGGGAGGGCATCACAGCGACTTCAGTGCGCACCTTGCCCAGCAGCGCCATCACGTCGCCGGGCTTGGCGTCGGCCGCGTGGTACTCGGTGTGCAGCAGCATGTCGAACAGCGAGAACTCGATCTGGCGCAGCGTCTGCAGGCCGCTCTGGAAGTTCTTGGCAGCCGTCATCTTGTCGAACAGCGCGCGCGGCAGCGGCGCGCCGGTATCGACGTGGGCGGTCATGTGCTTGAGCACATCCCATTCCCAGCAGAAGTTTTCCATGAACTGGCTTGGCAGCTCGACCGCGTCCCACTCGACGCCGCTGATGCCCGAGACGTCGCGCTCGTTCACCTGCGTGAGCATGTGGTGCAGGCCGTGGCCGAACTCGTGGAAGAGGGTGGTCACGTCGTCGTGCGTGAGCAGCGGCGGCTTGCCGTCGACACCGCTCGCGAAGTTGCACACCAACTGCGCGACCGGCGTCTGCAGCACGCCGTTGTCGGGGCGCAGCCAGCGGGCGCGCACGTCGTCCATCCAGGCACCGCCGCGCTTGGCGGCGCGGGCGGACGGGTCGAGATAGAACTGGCCGACCTTCTGGACGCCCTGAGGGGTTTGGCGTTCGATGCGATAGAACTCGACGCTCGGGTGCCACACCGGCGCGCTGTCGCGGCGGATCGACACTTCGAACAGCGTCTCGACGATCTTGAAAAGGCCGGCCATGACCTTCGGCGCCGGGAAGTACTGCTTCACCTCCTGCTCGCTGAAGGCGTAGCGCGCTTCTTTCAGCTTCTCGCCAATGTAGCTCCAGTCCCAGGGTTGCGGGTCGGTGATGCTCAACTGCTCGGCAGCGAAGACGCGCAGGTCGGCCAGATCGCGTTCGCCATAGGGCTTGGCCTTGGTCGCGAGGTCGCGCAGGAACTTGACGACCTGCTCGGGCGATTCGGCCATCTTCGGCACGACCGACAGTTCGCCGAAATTCCTGTAGCCCAGCAGCTTGGCCTCTTCCTCGCGCAGCGCGAGGATCTCGGTGATGAGCGGGGTGTTGTCGAAGGCCGCGTCGCCGAACTCGCTGGCGCGGGTGACGTAGGCGCGGTAGAGCTTTTCGCGCAGCGCGCTGCTCTTGGCGAACTGCATCACCGGCAGGTAGCACGGCATCTTGAGCGTGAGCTTGTAGCCTTCCTTGCCGTCGGCCTCGGCGGCCGCGCGGGCGGCGCTCACCACGTCTTCGGGCACGCCTTCGAGTTCGCCGAGCTGGGCGTAGTAGGCGAAGGCGTCGGTCGCGTCGAGGGCGTTCTCGCTGAACTTCTGGCTCAGCTCGGCCTGGCGTTCCTGGATGTCGGCGAAGCGCTTCTTGGCATCGCCCTGAAGCTCGGCGCCGCCGAGCACGAAGTTGCGCACCGCGTTGCGGTGGGCCTGGCGCTGCTCGGCGTTGAGCGTGGCGACGTCGATGGCCTTGTATTTGGCGTAGAGCCGCTCGTCGGAGCCCAGGCGGGTCCAGAAGGCGGTGACGCGGGGCATGGCCTCGTTGTAGGCGGCGCGCAGCTCAGGGGTGTCGGCCACGGCGTTCAGGTGGCCGATGGCGCCCCAGGCGCGGCTGAAGCGTTCGGAGGCCACGTCGAGCACCTTCGAGATCGCGTTCCAGTCGGCGGGGAACTCGGGCGCCGTCACGGTCTGCAGCGCGGTCTCGGCGTCGGCCAGCAGCGTATCGACCGCGGGCGACACATGCTCCGGCTTGATCCGGTCGAACAGCGGGAGATCGTTGAAATCGAGGAGGGGGTTGTTCGTCATGGCCATGGAAGTTACTTTGCGGCGCGTTCGGCGGCTTCAAGAGTGTTGGCGAGCAGCATGGCGCGCGTCATGGGCCCGACGCCGCCCGGCACGGGCGTGATCCAGCTTGCGACTTCCTTGACGCCGTCGAAATCGACGTCGCCTGCCAGCTTGCCGTCTTCCTTGCGATTCATGCCCACGTCGATGACCACCGCGCCGGGCTTCACCATGTCCGCCGTGAGGAGATTGCGCTTGCCCACGGCGGCGACGATCACGTCGGCCTGGCGCGTGATGGCGCCCAGGTCTTGCGTGGCGCTGTGGCAGATGGTCACGGTGGCGCTCTTGGCCAGCAGCATCATGGCCATCGGCTTGCCGACGATGTTGCTGCGGCCGATGACCACCGCGTGCTTGCCGCGCAGGTTGTAGCCGATGGATTCGAGCATCTTCATGCAGCCGTGCGGCGTGCAGGGCCAGAAGCCGGGGGCGCCGGTCATGAGCGCGCCGGCGCTGGCGACGTGGAAGCCGTCCACGTCCTTGCTGGGCGAGATCGTCTCGATGACCTTCTGGCTGTCCATGTGCTTCGGCAGCGGGAGCTGGACCAGGATGCCATGCACCTTCGGATCGTCGTTGAGCGCGCGGATGCGGGCCAGCAGGTCGGCCTCGGTCATGTCGGCGGGGTAGGTCTCGAGCGTGGCCGAGAGGCCGGTCTGGGCGCTGTCGTTGACCTTGTGCTTCGTGTAGACCTGGCTGGCCGGGTCTTCGCCCACGAGGATGATGGAAAGGGCCGGGTTCACGCCTCGGGCCTTGAGCGCGGCGGTGCGGCCGGCAACTTCGGCGCGGATGGTTTGGGCGAGGGCGTTGCCGTCGATCAGTTGGGCGGTCATCGGTTTCGATCTTCCAAGTAAAAACGCCCGCTTGCGCAGGCGTGGTGTTCATTCATCGCTATCGCAGGGATAGCTTCTAGGCCTTGGCCGCCGGGGCCGCCTGTCCGAGCGCGATCTTGAGGAGGTCGGCCACGGTGTTGGCGTTGAGCTTTTCCATGATGTTGGCGCGGTGCGCCTCGACCGTCTTGATGCTGATGCCCAGGTCGTCCGCGATCTGCTTGTTCAGGCGGCCGGCGACGATGCGCTCGAGCACCTGTGCCTCGCGGCCGGTGAGCTTGGACAGCAGCGCGTCGCGGCTGGCCGATTGCTGGTGCTGGGTGAAGGCGCCGCGCGCATGTTCGAGCATGCGCTCGACCAGCGTGACGAGTTCCTCGTCGTTGAAGGGCTTCTGGATGAAATCCATGGCGCCCTTCTTCATGCTGTCGACGGCCATCGGCACGTCGCCGTGGCCGGTGATGACCACGATCGGCAGCGGGGAGCGCCTCTCGATCAGCCGATCCTGCAGTTCGAGGCCGGTCATGCCGGCCATGCGGATGTCGACGATCAAACAGGCGACTTCGCGCGGGTCGTATCGGGAGAGAAAGGATTCGGCGGAATCGAAACAGCGGACTCTGTAGTCCTTGCCTTCGAGCAGCCATTGCAGCGAATCGCGTACGGCTTCGTCGTCATCAACGACATAGACCGTGCCCTTCTTCGGAATCAAACTCATGCAGGTACCTTTGCCTCGTCGCTAGCTACGGAACTGATAGCGTCCAACACCGGAATCCAGAAGGAAAAACGGCATCCGATCACATCCGGACCATTGTAGATGTTCTCCGCCTGCATCCGGCCGCGATGCGACTCGACGATGGTGCGGCACAGGTTCAGCCCGATGCCCATGCCTTCGGGCTTGGTCGAGAAGAAGGCCTCGTAGAGCCGGTCCATCACTTCCGGGGCCAGACCCTTGCCGGTGTCCTGTACCGAAAATTCGATGGCGTTGTGGCCCTCGATCACCTTGGGCAGCACCCGCAGCTCGACGCTGCGGCGCGCCAGCGGGCGGTCGGCGATGTCGATCGACTCGGCCGCGTTCTTCAGCAGGTTGACCATCACCTGCTCGATGAGGATCGGGTCGACGCGCACCACCGGCAGCCGCGCGGCCACGTAGTGGTTCAGGCGCACGTTGCGCCGGCGCAGCTCGATGCCCGCGAGCTCGACCGCCTCGCTCACCATGGTGGCCACGTCGGCCGGCGTGCGGTTGGGCTCGCTGCGTTTCACGAAGGAGCGGATGCGCTGAATGATCTGGCCGGCGCGCTGGGCCTGCTTCGACGTCTTCTCGAGCGCGGCGAGCAGCGCCTCGGTGTCGATCGTCTGGCCCTTGATGCGCGACATCATGCCGTTGCAGTAGTTGGTGATGGCCGTGAGCGGCTGGTTGAGCTCGTGCGCCACGCTCGATGCCATCTCGCCCATGGTGATGAGGCGGCTGGCGGCCTGTGCCTTGTCGGCCTGCGCGGCGGCCTGTTCCTCGGCATCGCGGCGGGGCGTGATGTCGGTGGCGATCACGAGCTGGGCGAGGCGTCCGTCCACCCAGGTCAGGTAGCGCGAGCGCACTTCGAGCCACTTGCCCAGGTGCGGCACGAAGATCTCGTTGTTGGCGGTCTGCGCCGCGGTGAGCGTGTCGATCGGCAGGCCCGCGTAGGGGTCGACGTCGTCCAGGCCCTCGTCGTGCGCGTTCGATGCCGGCACGCCGGCCTGCGCGACCATGCCCAGGTGGCCCACCGTGTCGGAGCCGAACCACAGGCGGTACAGCTTGTTGGCGAACAGCAGTTCCTCGGAGCCGATGGGCGCCACGGACACGGCGGCGTCCAGCGCCTCCAGCACCGTGGTGAAGCGCTCGTAGGAGGCGGAGAGCTGCTCGCGGATGCGCGTGGGCTCGGTGATGTCAGTCATCGACGTCATCCAGCCGGTCTGGTGGCCGCGCGCGTCGATCAGCGGCGACACGTACAGGCGGGCGTTGAAGACGCTGCCGTTCTTGCGCTTCACCCGCACCTGGAAGCCGCCGGGCAGGGCGCGGCCGTGCAGTTCTTCTTCGAGCCGCTCGTTCATCACCTCACGGTCGGATTCGAGCCAGTAAGGGAAGGGCGGCGACTGGCCGACCAGTTCTTCCTCGCTCCAGCCCGTCATCGCGCAGAAGGCGGCGTTCACGTAGGTGATGCGGCCTTGCAGGTCGAGCACCCGCATGCCGGTGAGCATGGAGTTTTCCATCGCCCGGCGGAAGTTGGTTTCGGCCACCAGCCGCTGCTGCGCCTGCAGTCGTCTTCGCGTGTGGCGCCAGGTGCCGATCAGCATCCAGCTCGTGAGCACGCTGAGCGCGCAGACCAGCCAGAACAGCCCGTTGCCGACCACGCCCTGCGAGGTGCGGTAGGCCTGCGCCCGCAGCACCAGCGCATTGCCGACCGGCGACACCGGCACTTCATATTCGTTGGTGCGCTCGGTCCAGGGCAGCAGGCGCGTGCCGCTGTCCTTCAGGTTAGTAGTGTTGCCGGCGATCACGTGGCCCTTGGCGTCGAGCAGCGACACCGCGTAGCGTGCCTGCACCTCGGACGGCATGCCGTAGCGCAGCAGGCCGTCGACCGAGAACTCGCCAAGCACCACGCCCGCGAACAGGCCTTGGTCGAACAGGGGAATGTGCAGCTGCAGCATCGCCGGGGGATCGCCGCCCGCCGCGGGCTGCGAATACACCGGCTGGCGCAGCTCGCGTGCCAGCGCGTAGTTGCTTTCGATGTCGCCGGGGCGCAGCACGTCGCCGATCAGGTGCTGCTGCGCCGGATGCACGCTGGGCGCCGCATAGCCGGCCTTGAAGCGGCGGCGGTCGTCGATCCAGGTGATGGTCTGCAGCTCGGGGAACTGGCTCACCAGCGACTCGGCGCGGCTGGTGAATTCGATCGGGTCGATCTCGCGGTTGGAGGCGTCGCGTGCGATGCGCATCAGCTGTTCCTGCCGCTCGAGCAACCGCAGGCGCATGCGCTGCTGCGCGTATTCGACGTCGCGGCGTACCGACTCCTGCTCGCGCTCCACTTCCTCGGTACGCAGATACCAGAAGGCCGACACGATGGCCGCGAGGAAGAGCAGCACGGCCGCCATCGGCGCGAGCATGGCCACGGCGTCCTGCAGCACCGGCGTCTGCTTGCGCCACCACCTGCGCCACCACGAGAGGGGCGAGGCGTTCACGGCACTGCGGGCAACCGCCAGCGGAGAAGAAAGAGGCATGGTCCGAGTTTAGGTGATGGCCCCCTTCGGCAACGACTGCAAGGCGACAGTGGCATGGGCTCTCGAATGGCCATATTTAAACTGTCGAAATTCATCAAAATATCACATTGAGAAATCATCAAGCACTATTTGAAATTCAGATATTTCTATGAGAAACTCCGCCGCGCTGAGTGCATAGCGCACTAAATTACCGCCACAGCCCTAAAAGGAGAGACAAGCATGTCGGCAAATCCCGAGAACCTGTTCGGCTCGGCCGCGAATGACGCGGACGCCCAGGAGACCCGTGAATGGATGGATGCACTGTCTTCCGTCATCCAGAGCGAGGGTCCCGAGCGGGCCCACTTCCTTCTCGAGCAACTGCTCGAACATGCCCGCCAGAACACGGTCGACATGCCGTTCTCGGCCAACACGGGCTACGTCAACACCATCGAACCCTCCCAGGAAGCCCGCAGCCCCGGCAACCTGGAAATCGAACAGCGCCTGCGCGCCTACATGCGCTGGAACGCGATGGCGATGGTGGTCAAGGCCAACCGCCATCACCCGGCCGAAGGCGGTGACCTCGGCGGCCACATCGGCTCCTTCGCCTCGCTGGCCAGCATGTTCGGCGCCGGCTTCAACCATTTCTGGCATGCCGAGAGTGAAAACCACGGCGGCGACCTGCTCTACATCCAGGGTCACGTCTCCCCCGGCATCTACGCTCGCGCCTACCTCGAAGGCCGCCTCTCCGAAGAACAGCTGCTGAACTTCCGCCAGGAAGTGGACGGCAAGGGCCTGTCGAGCTATCCGCATCCCAAGCTGATGCCCGAGTTCTGGCAGTTCCCCACCGTCTCGATGGGCCTGGGCCCGCTGATGGCCATCTACCAGGCGCGCTTCCTCAAGTACCTGCATGCACGCGGCATTGCCAACACCGAGAACCGCAAGGTCTGGGTGTTCTGCGGCGACGGTGAAATGGACGAAGTCGAATCGCTGGGCGCCATCGGCCTGGCGGCGCGCGAGAACCTCGACAACCTGATCTTCGTCATCAACTGCAACCTGCAGCGCCTGGACGGCCCGGTGCGCGGCAACGGCAAGATCATCCAGGAGCTCGAAGGCGAGTTCCGCGGCGCCAACTGGAACGTCGTCAAGCTGATCTGGGGCAAGGGCTGGGACGCCCTGCTCGAGAAGGACCATGACGGCGCGCTGCGCAAGATCATGATGGAGTGCAACGACGGCGACTACCAGTCGTTCAAGGCCAACGACGGCGCCTACGTTCGCAAGAACTTCTTCGGCCGCGACCCGCGCACGCTGAAGATGGTCGAGCACATGACCGACGACGAGGTCTGGAACCTGCAGCGCGGCGGCCATGACTCGCAGAAGGTGTACGCCGCCTTCCATTCGGCCCAGAACCACAAGGGCCAGCCCACCGTGCTGCTCGTCAAGACCGTCAAGGGCTTCGGCATGGGCAAGATCGGCGAAGGCAAGAACACGGTCCACCAGACCAAGAAGCTCGGCGACGAAGACATCAAGGCCTTCCGCGACCGCTTCAACATCCCGATTCCCGACAGCCAGATCGCCGAGTTGCCGTTCTACAAGCCGGCCGACGACACGCCGGAAATGCGCTACCTCCACGAGCGCCGCAAGGCCCTGGGCGGCTACCTGCCGCACCGCCGCGTCAAGGCCGAGGAGAGCTTCACCGTGCCGTCGCTCGATACCTTCAAGGCGGTGATGGAGCCCACGGCCGAGGGCCGCGAGATCTCGACCACGCAAGCCTACGTGCGCTTCCTCACGCAGTTGCTGCGCGACAAGGCGCTCGGCCCGCGCGTCGTGCCCATCCTGGTGGACGAGGCCCGCACCTTCGGCATGGAAGGCCTGTTCCGCCAGATCGGCATCTACAACCCGCACGGTCAGCAGTACACCCCGGTCGACAAGGACCAGGTCATGTACTACAAGGAAGACAAGGCCGGCCAGATCCTGCAGGAAGGCATCAACGAAGCCGGCGGCATGTCCAGCTGGATCGCTGCCGCCACCTCGTACAGCACGAACAACCGCATCATGGTGCCGTTCTACGTGTACTACTCGATGTTCGGCTTCCAGCGCATCGGTGACCTGGCCTGGGCGGCCGGCGACATGCAGGCCCGCGGCTTCCTGCTGGGTGGCACTTCCGGCCGTACCACGCTGAACGGCGAAGGCCTGCAGCACGAAGACGGTCACAGCCACATCCTGGCCAACACCATCCCGAACTGCGTGAGCTACGACCCGACCTTCGCGCATGAAGTCGGCGTCATCCTGCACCACGGCCTCAAGCGCATGGTCGAGAAGCAGGACAACGTCTACTACTACATCACCCTGCTGAACGAGAACTACGCGATGCCAGGCCTGCAGCCCGGCACCGAAGAGCAGATCATCAAGGGCATGTACCTGTCGAAGCAGGGCCCCGCGCTCAAGGCCAAGGCACCCACGGTGCAACTGCTGGGCAGCGGCACCATCCTGCGCGAGAGCTTTGCCGCGCAGGAGCTGCTCGAGAAGGACTGGGGCGTGTCGGCTTCCGTGTGGAGCTGCCCGAGCTTCAACGAGCTGACCCGCGACGGCCAGGACGCCGACCGCTGGAACCTGCTGCACCCCGACCAGACGCCGCGCGTGCCCTTCGTGGCCGAGCAGCTCGGCGCGACCACCGGCCCGGTGGTGGCATCGACCGACTACATGAAGGCCTACGCCGAGCAGATCCGCCCCTTCATCCCGAAGGGCCGCACCTACAAGGTCTTGGGCACCGACGGTTTCGGCCGCAGCGATTTCCGCAACAAGCTGCGCGAGCACTTCGAAATCAACCGCCACTACATCGTGGTGGCCGCGCTCAAGGCGCTGAGCGAAGATGGCACCGTGCCGGTGGCCAAGGTGGTGGAAGCGATCAAGAAGTACGGCATCAATGTCGACAAGGTCAACCCGCTCTACGCCTGACCCTCAACAATCAACGAACGAAACGGCGCCTCACGGCGGGAGACAAACGATATGGCAGCAGTGGAAGTCAAGGTGCCGGACATCGGCGATTTCGATGAAGTCGCGGTGATCGAGGTGCTTGTGAAGGTGGGCGACACGGTCAAGGCCGAGCAGTCGCTCATCACGGTGGAATCGGACAAGGCATCGATGGAAATCCCGTCGTCCACGGCCGGTGTGGTCAAGGAGCTGAAGGTCGAGGTCGGCGGCAAGGTGAAGGAGGGCTCGGTGGTGCTCGTGCTCGAGGCCGAAGGAGCGGGTGCGGCTGCACCGGCGCCCGCCCCAGCCGCGGCTCCCGCCGCGGCAGCACCTGCGCCCGCGCCTGCAGCGGCCGCGCCGGCTCCTGCCGCCGCTCCCGCGGCGTCGGGTCCGGTCGAGGTCAAGGTGCCCGACATCGGCGATTTCAAGGACGTCGCGGTCATCGAACTGCTCGTGAAGGTCGGCGATACGGTCAAGGCCGAGCAGTCGCTCATTACGGTCGAGTCGGACAAGGCCTCGATGGAAATCCCGTCGTCGGCGGCCGGCGTCCTCAAGGAACTCAAGGTCAAGGTCGGCGACACGGTCAACATCGGCGACCTGATCGCCGTGCTCGAAGGCACCGCAGCCGCTGCGCCAGCGCCCGCACAGGCCGCTGCCGCCGCACCGGCTGCGGCAACCACCAGTGCACCCGCGCCGGCGGCCCCGGCACCCGCCGCGAGCCCGGCCGCTGCCGCCGCACCGCACGACCCGACCGTCGCGCCCAGCGGCAAGCTGCCGCACGCGTCCCCGTCGGTGCGCAAGTTCGCCCGCGAACTCGGCGTGCCGCTCGAAGAGGTCAAGGGTTCCGGTCTCAAGGGCCGCATCACGCAGGAAGACGTCCAGAGCTTCACCAAGGCCGTGATGAGCGGCCAGGTCAGCACCAAGGCTTCCGCGGCCAAGGCGCCGGCGGGTGGCGGCGACGGCGCTGCGCTGGGTCTGATCCCGTGGCCGAAGGTCGACTTCACCAAGTTCGGCACGGTCGAGCGCAAGGACCTGTCGCGCATCAAGAAGCTCAGCGGCGCCAACCTGCACCGCAACTGGGTGATGATTCCGCACGTCACCAACAACGACGAAGCCGACATCACCGAGCTCGAAGCCTTCCGCGTCTCCACCAACAAGGAGAACGAGAAGTCGGGCGTGAAGGTCACGATGCTGGCCTTCGTCATCAAGGCGGTGGTCGCGGCGCTGAAGAAATTCCCCGAGTTCAACACCAGCCTGGACGGCGACCAGCTCGTCTACAAGCAGTACTACAACATCGGCTTCGCGGCGGACACGCCCAATGGCCTGGTGGTGCCGGTGCTGAAGGATGCCGACAAGAAGGGCATCCTGCAGATCAGCGCCGAGATGGGCGAACTCGCCAAGAAGGCGCGCGACGGCAAGCTCGGCTCGGCCGACATGCAGGGCGGCTGCTTCTCGATCAGCTCGCTCGGCGGCATCGGCGGCACGCACTTCACGCCCATCATCAACGCGCCTGAAGTGGCCATCCTCGGCCTGTCGAAGAGCGCGATGAAGCCGGTGTGGGACGGCAAGCAGTTCGTGCCGCGCCTGACGCTGCCGATGTCGCTGTCTTACGACCACCGCGTGATCGACGGCGCCCTGGCTGCGCGTTTCAACGCCTACCTGGGGCAAGTGCTCGCGGACTATCGCCGTATCCTGCTATGACCACCGTAGTGGCCGTCCGCAAGGGCGGCCAGGTCACGATGGCAGCCGATTCTCTGGTGACCTTCGGCGACACGCGGCTTTCGCACCGCGCCGAAACGAACCAGAAGATCTTCACCGTCGAGGACGCGGCGGGCTCCAGCCTGTTCGCGATGGCCGGCGCCGCCGCGCACTTCCTGGTGCTGCAGCATGCGCTGGCCGCGCAACCGCGCGAGAAGCTGCTGTTCGGCAGCAAGCACGAGATCTTCCGCACCTTCACGATGCTGCATCCGGTGCTGAAGGACTCGTTCTTCATGCAGACCAAGGAAGACGACCACGAGCCCTACGAGTCGAGCCAGTTCACGATGCTGATGGCCAACCCGAGCGGCATCTACGGCATCTACAGCTACCGCGAGGTGTTCGAGTTCAAGCAGTTCTGGGCCATCGGCTCGGGACGCAGCTTCGCGCTCGGCGCCATGCACGCGGCCTATGACATCAAGTCGCGCAGCTCGCGCGACGTGGCGGAGGCAGGCATTGCCGCCGCCTGCGAATTCGATCGCAATTCGGCCCCACCGGTCGACGTTCTCACACTCAAACTGAAAGTGTCCAAATGAGCGAACAACAAATCAAGGTGCCCGACATCGGCGACTTCGACGAAGTCGCGGTGATCGAGGTGCTGGTCAATGTCGGAGACACGGTCAAGGCCGAGCAGTCGCTGATCACGGTCGAATCGGACAAGGCCTCGATGGAAATCCCGTCGTCCGCCGCCGGCGTGGTGAAGGCGCTGGCCGTGAAGGTGGGCGACAAGGTCAAGGAAGGCTCGGTCGTGCTGACGCTGGAAGTCGACGGCGCTGCTGCCCCCGCTCCGGCTGCGGCCGCACCGGCTCCTGCCGCTGCCCCCGCTCCCAAGGCCGCGCCGGCACCAGCCCCCGCTTCGGCGGCCGTGGCCGTGTCGAGCTATGGCGGCAAGGTCGATGTCGAATGCGACGTGGTCGTGCTCGGCGCCGGCCCCGGCGGCTACTCGGCCGCCTTCCGCGCCGCCGACCTCGGCCTGAAGGTGGTGCTGATCGAGCGCTACGCCACCCTCGGCGGCGTGTGCCTGAACGTCGGCTGCATTCCGTCGAAGGCGCTGCTGCACGTGGCGTCCGTCATGGACGAGGTCAAGCACTTCGCCGACCTGGGTGTGAGCTTCGCGGCCCCGACGGTCGACCGCGCCAAGCTGCTGGGCCACAAGAACAAGGTGGTGGGCAAGCTCACCAGCGGCCTCACGGCCATGGCCAAGATGCGCAAGGTGACGGTGCTGCGCGGCGTCGGCAACTTCATCGACCCGTACCACCTGGAAGTCGAGGAAACCTCGGGCACCAGCTGGGACACCACGGGCAGCAAGCAGACCGTGAAGTTCCGCAACGCGATCATCGCTGCGGGCTCGCAGGCCGTGAGCCTGCCTTTCATGCCGAAAGACCCGCGCGTGGTCGACTCGACCGGCGCGCTGGAGATGGGCACGGACCCCAAGCGCATGCTGATCCTGGGCGGCGGCATCATCGGCCTCGAGATGGGCACGGTGTATTCGTCGCTGGGTGCGCGCCTGGACGTGGTCGAAATGCTCGACGGCCTGATGCAGGGCGCCGACCGCGACCTGGTCAAGGTCTGGCAGAAGATGAACGCGCCGCGCTTCGACAACATCATGCTCAAGACCAAGACGGTCGGCGCCGAAGCCACGAAGGAAGGCATCAAGGTCACCTTCGAGGGCGAAAACGCACCGAAGGAACCGCAGGTGTACGACCTGGTGCTGCAGGCAGTGGGCCGCAGCCCCAACGGCAAGAAGATCGGCGCAGAGAAGGCGGGCGTCACGGTGAGCGACCGCGGCTTCATTCCGGTCGACATCCAGATGCGCACCAACGTGTCGCACATCTTCGCCATCGGCGACATCGTGGGCCAGCCCATGCTGGCGCACAAGGCGGTGCACGAGGCGCACGTGGCCGCGGAAGTCATCGCGGGCGAGCAGAAGGGCGACAAGGAGCTGTCCAGCGCGGCCTTCAACGCCCGCGTGATCCCGAGCGTGGCCTACACCGACCCCGAGGTGGCGTGGGTCGGCCTGACCGAAGACCAGGCGAAGGCCGAAGGCATCAAGGTCAAGAAGGGGCACTTCCCGTGGTCGGCCTCGGGCCGTGCCATCGCCAACGGCCGCGACGAGGGCTTCACCAAGCTGCTGTTCGACGCCGAGACGCATCGCATCCTGGGCGGCGGCATCGTCGGCACGCACGCCGGCGACATGCTGGGCGAGATCGCGCTGGCCATCGAGATGGGCGCCGACGAAATCGATATCGGCAAGACCATCCACCCGCACCCGACGCTGGGCGAAAGCATCGGCATGGCGGCGGAAGTGGCGCACGGCAGCTGCACCGACCTGCCGCCGGCCCGCAAGAGCTGATTGCCGGATGAAAAAGGGCGCTTGTCAGGCGCCCATAAAAAAAATCCCGCCGCGGCGGGATTTTTTTCGTCCTGAATTCCCGGAAAAGGGAGAGCGGGCTCAGTTGCCGCTGTGCGCGACGGCTGCCGCCTTCACTTCGTCCGTCGGGCCGGCCAGCACGCGGCGGGCACCGTCGAAGCGGCGTTGCCAGTAGCTGCCGTTCATGTCTTCCACGCGAACCTGGGCGCCGGAGCGGGGCGAGTGGATGAACTTGCCTTCGCCGACATAGATGCCGACATGGCTGAAGGCGCGGCGCATGGTGTTGAAGAACACGAGGTCGCCGGGCTTGAGCTGCTCGCGGTCGATCTTTTCGGTGGCGGCGGCCTGCTCTTCGGCACGACGCGGGAGCATGTGGCCCACCGTCTGGTTGTACATGGCACGAACGAAGCCGCTGCAATCGAAGCCTGCTTCCGCCGTGTTGCCGCCACGGCGATAGGGTACGCCGAGGAAGCCGATGGCGGTAACCACCAGGTCGGAGGTTCGTTCGGAGACTGTTTGACGGACCTGCTGCAGCTGGCCGATCAGGCCTTTGTCTGCAAGCATGCGGGCCATCTCGTCGTCAGATCGGTCCTGTTGGGGGGCTGCGTGGGCAGCGACGGCAAGCAGGAGGGACGCGGGTAGGACGAAAAAACGCATGGCGCGTAGGATATTGATGACGCGCGGTTATGTCAATTTAAACAGAATTAGCGATTGCCCGCGTAAACCATTGATTTACTTGGATTTTTTCTATTCGGCCAAAGAAAAAATGTAACGGTGAACGTTTATGGCCCATAAGTGGTTGTCACGAAATGGGCCTTCGACGTCGAGGTGAACAGCAGTAGAAACTGGTTCCGGTCGTCATTTCTCTCCAAGATGATGTCATCCAATAGGAAAAGACATGAACTTGCAGAGTAAAGCGCCGAAGCGTCTTCTTGGAATTTTTTCAGCCTTCATTGGGCTGAGTCTTGGCACCCAGGCTTTGGCGCAGATGCGCCCCGAGACCGTCGCTTCGGGCCTTGAAAATCCCTGGGGCATCGCCTTCCTGCCGGGTGGCCGCTTTCTCGTGACGGAGCGCCCGGGCCGGCTGCGTCTCGTGGCTGCGGACGGAAAAATCGGTGCGCCGGTCTCGGGTCTGCCAACCATTGCGGCAGGCGGGCAGGGCGGCTTGCTCGACGTGCTGGCCGACTCGGGTTTCGAAAAGAATCAGACCGTTTATTTTTGTTTCTCCGAGCCTGACGCCGGCGGCTCCGCCAACAGCACCGCATTGGCGCGCGCCAGGCTCTCGGCCGACGGCGCGAAGCTGGAGGAGATGAAAGTCATCTTCAGCCAGCAGCCCAAGGTGGCGAGCCGCAATCACTTCGGCTGCCGCATCGTCGAGGCGCGTGACGGCACGCTGTTCCTCACGCTGGGCGATCGCTTCGGCCGCAAGGAAGACGCGCAGAAGCTCGACAACCACTTGGGCAAGATCGTGCGCATCGCCAAGGATGGTTCCGTGCCCAAGGACAACCCCTTCGTCGGCAAGCCGGGTGCGCTGCCCGAAATCTGGAGCTACGGCCACCGCAATGGGCAGGGCGCGGCGCTCGCGGCGGACGGCCGCTTCTGGATGACCGAGCACGGCCCGCAGGGCGGCGACGAAATCAACATTCCGCTGGCGGGGCGCAACTACGGCTGGCCCGTCATCACCTACGGCGAGAACTATGGCGGCGGCAAGATCGGCGAAGGCATCACCACCAAGGAAGGCATGGAGCAGCCGCTGCACTACTGGGTGCCGTCGATCGCGCCGTCCGGCATGGCTTTTCTCTCGAGCAACCGCTACGGCGCGGCCTGGAAGGGCAACCTGTTCGTCGGCTCGCTCAAGTTCGGCTACCTCGACCGCATCGAACTGAAGGGCGAGAAGGTCGTGGCTGAGCACAAGCTCCTGGCCGATGGGCGGGCGCGCATCCGCGATGTGAAGCAGGGCCCCGACGGCCTGCTCTACGTGCTGACCGACGAAGCCGACGGCAAGCTGCTGCGCCTGAAGCCGAGCTGAGGCGCGGCCGTCAGCCGGGGCAGCCCGGCAGCGGCAGCGTCGGCAGCATGCGTTGCCACAGGCGTTTCCATTCGGGCCAGTCGTGACCGCCTTCGGTCGTGAAGACGCGTTCGGCGGGCAATGCCGCCGCAAGCAGCCGGTGGCTGAAGGCGAAACGGTCGTCCACGCCGTAGCCCAGATAGAGCGGCGGGCGCGGGGCCGCGGTCTGCGTGAAGCCCACGTAGCCGCGCAGCCATTGCCAGAGCTGCGTTTCGTTCGGCGTGCGGGGAATGCCTTCGCCCGGATCGGCCAGCGGGCCTTGCCACCGCGCGAGGCCGCCGGCATTGGCGATGTCGGTGCTCTGCGCCCGTTCGCCGAGGTAGGGCGCGAGCGTCACCACGCCGGAGAGTTCGCCGGGATGCGTCTGCGCATAGAGCAATCCGCCGAAGCCGCCGACCGAGATGCCGACGATCCAGATATGGCGATAGCCCTGCTGGCGTGCCGGCGCCATCACGTCGGCGCTCAGGCGCTCGAGGATGGTCTTGTTGTTGTAGTAGCCCAGGTGCGCGTCGACCAGCATCACGTCCGCGGCGAGCCGGGCGTCGCGTACGGCATCGACGAAGCCCTCGCGCGTGAACTCGTCGGGCGTGGAATAGGCGCCGGGCAGCATGACCAGCAGCGTGTCGATGTTGCGCGCGCAATTGCTCTTGTCGAGCGTGGTCGCCATCGGCACCGTGGCCTTGCGCACGCCGCCGCAGGCCGCGACGAGCAATGCCGCGCCGATTCCGAGGGCTACGAGGCAAAGACGTGTTGACGGCAGCTTCATGCGCCGCAGTTTAGGCGCGGCGGGACGCCGGCAGGTCGACCATCACGGGCTGGCCCGGCGTGGTGCAGCCGGTGTCGCAGCATTTGCCGGGCTGGCGATTGCGGGTGATGGCGCGGCCCGGGTCGTGCGGCGCGGCGGCTGGCGATCCGTCGGCGGCAATGCCGCGCTCGAGGATGCGCTCCACCAGCTCGACCTTGGAGCCCACCGGGTAGTTGCGCCAGATTTCCTGCTTCATGGCGGCCGGCGAGCCGCCGCCGTGCAAGCTGATCACGCTGTACCAGCCGCCCTGGTAGCCGGCCGTCAGGTCTTCGATGAAGCGGGCGGTCTCGATGCGCTGCTCGTAGGGGATGGCCGGGTTTGCGCGCAGCACGTCCGACAGGCGGGCCGCGGTCTCGGGGTTGTGGTCTTCGTCGGGCCCGGGCAGGGTGACGATGAGCCCGCCGCTCACGTAGTGCGCAATGCGGTGCATGTCGTAGATCTTCGTGGCCAGCAGCAGCTTGCCGATGTTGCTGAACACCGGGTCGGGCATGAAGACCTCGCAGTGTTCGTCGGCCTTGCCGTAGACGCTGGCCGCCACGCCGCAGGCGAAGAAGCTCTCGGTGATGGTGATGAGTTCGACCATCTGCTCGCGCAGGTGGCTTTCCTTGCCCGGGTCGAAGCCGTTGGCCTCGCACATCAGCGCGCCGGCGCCGATCAGCAGGTCGCCGAAACCCGCGCGGGCGGCGATGCAGCTGTGGCGGTGGTGCGTGGCGTAGCTGTAGGTCAGGTGGCCCGAGTGCTCCCATTCGCCTGCGTAGAACACGCGCTCCCAGGGCACGAAGACCTTGTCGAACATGCACACGCCGGTGCTCTGGCCGTACTTGCGGCTGAAGAGGGCGTCGCCGTGTTCCAGCTTTTCTCCGGGGCGTCCGGCGGAACGGGCGACGATGGTCAGGCCCGGCGCGTCCAGCGGCACGGCGCAGCAGACGGCGAAGTCGGCGTCTTCCTTGCCCATGTTGCGGCAGGGCATGACCAGCAGCTCGTGCACGTAGGGCGCGCCCGTCACGATGGCCTTGGTGCCCGAGATGACGATGCCGCGCGCGTTGCTCTCGACCACGTGCAGGTAGCTGTCGACGTTGGCCTGCTCGTGCGGCCGGCGGCTGCGATCGCCCTTGGCGTCGGTCATGGCGACGCCCAGCGTCAGGTCCTGGTCCTGCACGCGGTGCAGGTATTCGTGGAAGCGCGCGGTGTGCTCGGTGCTGCCGCGCGCATCGTCGATGCGGGCCGAGACCTGCGCGATGGCGTTGAGCGCGTCGTGCGTCAGGTAGCGCTGGGCGCAGCCGGTTTCCTGGCAGACCAGGCGCACCGCCTCCAGCTTGTTGAGCAGGTCGCCGGCGCTGGTGTTGATGTGCGACAGCCGGTTCACGCGCTTGCCGCTCGTGTGCTGCACCGCCGTCATCAGCGGTTCGTATTCCTTGCGCAGCGCGTAGTCGTAGGTGAGGGCGATGGCATTGATGCCGGGCTGAAAGGCGGCCTCGTCGGCCACGCTGTCGACGCGGCGGCCGTCCACGAAGACGGTGGGGCGATAGCGGCGCAGCGATTCGCGGTAGTCGGCACCGGGCATCAGCGTGGTGGCGGGGAGCGGGGCGTTCATCGTTTTCTGTCTCCTTGGTTTTGTGCTCGGAGGCAAAATTTGAACACTGTTTAATTTTTTGATCAATGCTCGAATTTTTGTATAGTCCCGCCCATGCATGCCAAGCTCCAACGCCGCCAGGCGCTCACCGATGCGCGCCGCGCCCTTGTGCTCGACGCCGCGCGCGCCGTGTTCCTGGAGGCCGGCATCGAGGGCGCGAGCATTCGCGAAATCGCGCGCAGGGCCGGCTACACGCCGGGCGCCATCTACTCCTATTTCGAGAGCAAGGAGGCGATCTACGGCGCGCTGCTCGATGAATCGATCCAGCGGCTGCAGACGGCGGTCGCCGATGCGCCGGCGTCCGAAGGGCGCCCCGACCTCACCTTGGCCGCGAAGGCGCAGGCCTGGTTCGACTTCTACGCCGCGAACCCGCGCGAACTCGATCTCGGCTTCTATCTGGTGCAGGGCATGCGCCCGCGCGGGTTGACCAGCGAGCTCGACCATGAACTCAACGACCACCTGCATCAGGCCCTTCGCCCCTGCGAAGACGCGCTGCAGGCCATGGGCCTCGATGCGGAAGCTGCCCTGCGGGAAAACACCTCGCTCTTCGCGCACGGCGTCGGCCTGCTGCTGATGCAGCACACCGGGCGCATCCGCATGTTCAGGCAGTCGGCCGACGCGCTGTTCAAGACCTACGTGGCGCAGCTCGTGGAGCGCGTTGCAGCCCAAGCGGGCAAACCCGGTCTTTTCAGTGGTACGGTTTAGCCCAATCTAAACCTCTACAAGAAAGAATCCGTTCATGCTGCTCGACGCTTCGCAATCCCAACTCGTGCTGGTCGACTACCAGGCACGGCTGATGCCGGCGGTCTTCGAAAGCGAGGCCGTTGCGAAGAATGCCGTGCGCCTCGGCCAGATGGCGAAGTGGGTCGACGTGCCGGTCTGGGGCACCGAGCAGAACCCGTCCAAGCTGGGCGAAAACCTGCCGGACATCCGCGCGCTGTGCAAGAAGACGCTGGCAAAGATGCACTTCAGCGGCGTGGAAGAGGGCCTCGGCGAATGGCTGCGAGCGCCCGCCAAGGCCGCGCCGCAAGGCAATGCCCGAAGCCTGCCGAAGCACCTGCAGAAGCCGCAAGCCGCGCCCGAAGAGCGCAACACCATCGTGATCGCCGGCTGCGAAGCGCACGTTTGTCTGCTGCAGACCGCGCTGGACCTGCTGGAAGACGAATTCGAAGTGTGGGTCGTCACCGACGCCTGCAGCTCGCGCACCGAGCGCAACCGCGACGCCGCGTTCGACCGCCTGGCCGGCGCGGGCGCGGAACTGGTCACGACCGAGATGGTCGGTTTCGAATGGCTGCGCACCGCCGAGCATCCGGCGTTTCGCGACCTGCAGACCCTGATCCGATAAGCCGGCGCGGCCAGTGCTGGGGCTTGGCCGGGTTGTACCGGCCGTCAGCTTGCTGCAAGATCGGTCTCCATAATTATGAATTCAGTTTTGGCGCGACAGCCAGAACGAAAACATAAAACGGAGACAAGTCAGATGAGCCGCTTCGAAGAGTTCTATCGCCAGTCCGTGGATGAGCCGGAGGCCTTCTGGGCCGAACAGGCGAAGCTGATCGACTGGCACACGCCGGCGCAGCAGATCCTCGACGCCAGCCAGCCGCCGTTCGCGCGCTGGTTCGTCGGCGGCACCACCAATCTTTGCCACAACGCCGTCGACCGGCACCTGGCCACGCGCGGCGGCCAGCCCGCGCTGGTCTTCGTTTCCACCGAAACCGGCGTCGAGAAGAGCTACAGCTTCGACGAGCTGCACGCCGAAGTGCAGCGCACCGCCGCCAGCCTGATGGAACTGGGCGTGGGCAAGGGCGACCGCGTGCTCATCTACATGCCGATGATTCCCGAGGCCGCGTTCGCCATGCTGGCCTGCGCGCGCATCGGCGCGATTCACTGCGTGGTGTTCGGCGGCTTCGCGAGCGTTTCGCTGGCCACGCGCATCGAGGACGCCGAGCCCAAGGTGATCGTGAGCGCCGATGCCGGCTCGCGCGGCGGCAAGGTCATCGCATACAAGCCGCTGCTCGACGAGGCGATCCGCCTTTCGAAGCACAAGCCCTCCGCGGTGCTGCTCACCGACCGCGGCCTCGCGCCCATGGACCTGGCGGCGGGCCGCGACCACCTCGCCGCCGAGCTGCGGCAGCGGCACATCGACGCCAAGGTGCCTTGCACCTGGATGGAATCGACCGATATCAGCTACACCATCTACACGAGCGGCACCACCGGCAAGCCCAAGGGCGTGCAGCGCGACGTGGGCGGCTATGCGGTGGCGCTGGCCGCCAGCATGAAGCACATCTTCGACGGCAGGCCCGGCGAAACCTATTTTTCGACCAGCGACATCGGCTGGGTCGTGGGCCACAGCTACATCGTCTACGGCCCGCTGATCGCGGGCATGGCGACCATCATGTACGAGGGCCTGCCCACCCAAGGCATCGACCGCCAGCCGGACGGCGGCATCTGGTGGCGCCTCGTCGAGAAATACAGGGTGACGGTGATGTTCAGCGCGCCGACCGCGGTGCGCGTGCTCAAGAAGCAAGACCCGGCATTGCTGAAAAAGTACGACTTGTCGACCCTGCGCGCGCTGTTCCTGGCCGGTGAACCGCTCGACGAGCCGACCGCCCGCTGGATCAGCGAGGGCCTGGGCGTGCCGATCATCGACAACTACTGGCAGACCGAATCGGGCTGGCCGATGATCACCATCGCCAACGGCGTGGAGGCCAAGGCCAGCAAGTTCGGCAGCCCGGGCGTGCCGATGTACGGCTACCGCATCAAGATCCTGCACGAGTCGACCGGCGAGGAACTGACCGGCGCCAACGAGAAAGGCGTGGTCGTGGTCGAGGGCCCAACCCCGCCCGGCTTCATGCTGACCGTGTGGAAGGACGACGCGCGCTTCGTCAACACCTACTGGAAAAGCGTGCCCGGCAAGATGGTCTATTCGACCTTCGACTGGGGCATTCGCGACGAGGACGGCTATTTCTACATCCTCGGGCGTACAGACGACGTGATCAACGTCGCGGGTCACCGCCTCGGCACGCGCGAGATCGAGGAGAGCATTTCGGGCCATGCCAACGTCGCCGAAGTGGCCGTGGTCGGCGTGGCCGATGCGCTCAAGGGGCAGGTCGCGATGGCTTTCGTCGTTCCGAAGGACGGAAAGGCCGTGGCCGACGCCGACCTGGCGCTCAAGCTGGAAGGTGAAATCATGAAGCTGGTGGCTGACCAGCTCGGCGCGCTGGCCCGTCCCGCGCGCGTGCGCTTCGTGAGCGGGCTGCCCAAGACGCGCAGCGGCAAATTGCTGCGCCGTGCCATCCAGGCCGTGTGCGAGCAGCGCGATCCGGGCGACCTGACCACCATCGACGATCCCGCCACGCTGCAGCAGATCAAACAGTTACTTTCTTCCGTCTGAGTTAGCGGGGGAGGGGGTTGCGTAGGTCCTTTGAATCGTCATATGGTTGACGTGGCACAATGCCAAGGTACTCAGGCCCTTCCCCAGCCACAGTCGCATCCGCCAATCGGTTCAGCCGTGTCGCGGAAGGTTTCTTAACCAGCTAGTGCTTCCTTCAGGGAAGCGAAGGTCAGCGGATCATGAGCGATTCATCGACGCCATCGGCGTACACCGCCTATCAAGGCAACACCTACCTCTTCGGCGGCAATGCGCCCTATGTCGAAGAGATGTACGAAAACTACCTCTCCAACCCCGGCAGCGTGCCCGACAACTGGCGTTCGTACTTCGACGCGCTGCAGAACGTCCCCGCCGCCGACGGCACGAACACCCGCGACGTCCCGCACCTGCCGGTCATCAACGCCTTCGCCGAACGCGCGAAGCAGGGCACGACCAAGGTCGTGCAGGCCAGCGGCGCCGACTCCGAACTCGGCCGCAAGCGCACCTCCGTCCAGCAGCTGATCGCCGCCTACCGCAACGTCGGCGCCCGCTGGGCCGACCTCGATCCGCTCAAGCGCGCCGAGCGTCCCGCCATTCCTGAACTCGAGCCCTCGTTCTACGGCTTTGCCGATGCCGACCTCGAAACGGTGTTCAACACGAGCAACACCTTCTTCGGCAAGGAGACCATGTCGCTGCGCGACCTGCTCAACGCCTTGCGCGAAACGTACTGCGGCACGATGGGCGCCGAGTACATGTACACCACCGACCAGAACCACAAGCGCTGGTGGCAGCAGCGGCTCGAAAGCGCCCGCACCAACCCCAAGCTGAGCGCCGAGCAGAAGAAGCACGTGCTGAACCGCCTGACGGCCGCCGAAGGCCTCGAGCGCTTCCTGCACACCAAGTACGTCGGCCAGAAGCGCTTCTCGCTCGAAGGCGGCGAAAGCTTCATCGTCGCGATGGACGAGCTGATCAACCAGGCCGGCGTCAAGGGCGTGCAGGAAATCGTGATCGGCATGGCCCACCGCGGCCGCCTGAACGTGCTGGTCAACTCGCTCGGCAAGATGCCGGCCGACCTGTTCGCAGAGTTCGACCACACCGCCCCCGAAGACCTGCCCAGCGGCGACGTCAAGTACCACCAGGGCTTCAGCTCGGACGTGACCACCCCCGGCGGCCCGGTGCACCTGAGCCTCGCGTTCAACCCCTCGCACCTTGAAATCGTGAACCCCGTGGTCGAAGGCTCGGTGCGTGCCCGCATGGACCGCCGCGGCGACCCGCTGGGCAAGCAGGTACTGCCCGTGATCGTGCACGGCGACGCCGCCTTCGCAGGCCAGGGCGTCGTGATGGAAACGCTGGCGCTGGCCGAGACCCGTGGCTACTCCACCGGCGGCACGGTGCACATCGTCATCAACAACCAGATCGGCTTCACCACCAGCGACCCGCGCGACAGCCGCTCGACGCTGTACTGCTCGGACATCGTCAAGATGATCGAAGCACCCGTGCTGCACGTGAACGGCGACGATCCCGAAGCCGTGGTGCTCGCCACCCAGATCGCCCTGGACTTCCGCATGGAGTTCCAGAAGGACGTGGTCGTGGACATCATCTGCTTCCGCAAGCTGGGCCACAACGAGCAGGACACCCCCTCGCTCACCCAGCCGCTCATGTACAAGAAGATCGCCCAGCACCCCGGCACGCGCAAGCTGTACGCCGACAAGCTGGCCGCTCAAGGCCTGGGCGACACGCTCGGCGACGACATGGTCAAGGCGCAGCGCGCCGCCTTCGACGAAGGCAAGAACACCGTCGACCCCGTGCTCACCAACTTCAAGAGCAAGTACGCCGTCGACTGGAGCCCGTACCTCAACAAGAAGTGGACCGATGCCGGCGACACCGCCATTCCCTCGAGCGAGTGGAAGCGCCTGGCCGAGAAGATCACGGCCGTGCCGCAAGGCTTCACCGTGCACCCGCTCGTGAAGAAGGTGCTGGACGACCGCGCGGCCATGGGCCGCGGCGACGTCAACATCGACTGGGGCATGGGCGAGCACATGGCCTTCGCCTCGCTGGTGGCCAGCGGCTACCCGGTTCGCCTGTCGGGCGAAGACTCGGGCCGCGGCACGTTCACGCACCGCCACGCCGTGCTGCACGACCAGAACCGCGAGAAGTTCGACACCGGCACCTACACGCCGCTGCAGAACGTGGCCGACAACCAGGCTCCGTTCGTCGTCATCGACTCGATCCTGTCGGAAGAAGCCGTGCTCGCGTTCGAATACGGCTACGCCTCGAACGACCCGAACACGCTCGTGATCTGGGAAGCCCAGTTCGGCGACTTCGTGAACGGCGCGCAAGTGGTGATCGACCAGTTCATCGCCTCGGGCGAAGTGAAGTGGGGCCGCGTCAACGGCCTGACCATGATGCTGCCGCACGGCTACGAAGGCCAGGGCCCCGAGCACAGCTCGGCACGCCTGGAGCGCTTCATGCAGCTGAGCGCCGACACCAACATGCAGGTGGTCCAGCCCACCACGGCCAGCCAGATCTTCCACGTGCTGCGCCGCCAGATGGTGCGCAACCTGCGCAAGCCGCTGATCATCCTCACGCCCAAGTCGCTGCTGCGCAACAAGGACGCGACCTCGCCGCTGTCCGAGTTCACCAAGGGCAGCTTCCAGACCGTCATTCCGGACAGCAAGGGCCTGAAGGCCGACAAGGTCAAGCGCCTGATCGCCTGCTCGGGCAAGGTCTACTACGACCTGGCCAAGAAGCGCGAAGAACTGGGCAACGAAGACGTGGCCATCATCCGCGTCGAGCAGCTCTATCCGTTCCCGCACAAGGCATTCGCCGCCGAGATCAAGAAGTACCCGAACCTCGTCGACGTGGTCTGGTGCCAGGACGAGCCGCAGAACCAGGGCGCCTGGTTCTTCGTGCAGCACTACATCCACGAAAACATGCAGGACGGCCAGAAGCTCGGCTACTCCGGCCGTGCCGCCTCGGCATCGCCGGCGGTGGGCTACTCGCACCTGCACCAGGAACAGCAGAAGGCGCTGGTCGACGGCGCGTTCGGCAAGCTCAAGGGCTTCGTGCTGACCAAGTAATACCTGTCCCTTTTCACACGAACACCTGAAGAACAAAACGGAGCTAACTCCACATGTCTATCGTAGAAGTCAAAGTCCCCCAGCTTTCCGAATCCGTGGCCGAAGCCACCATGCTCACCTGGAAGAAGAAGGCCGGCGAAGCCGTCGCCGTCGATGAAATCCTGATCGAGATCGAGACCGACAAGGTCGTGCTCGAAGTGCCCGCGCCATCGGCCGGCGTGCTGGCCGAAATCGTGCAGCCCGACGGAGCCACCGTGGTGGCCGAGCAGCTGATCGCCAAGATCGACACCGAAGGCAAGGCTTCGGCTGCCGCGCCGGCTGCTGCCGCAGCAGCACCCGCCGCTGCTCCGGCAGCCGCGGCGCCTGCCTCGGCAGCCGCTGCCACCGGTGGCTCGAAGGCCGACGTGGCCATGCCCGCCGCCGCCAAGCTGCTGGCCGACAACAACCTGAAGACCAGCGACGTTGCCGGCACCGGCAAGGACGGCCGCGTCACCAAGGGTGACGTGCTCGGCGCCGTTGCTTCGGGCGCCAAGCCCGCGGCACCTGCCGCCACCATCGCCGCGCCGGCTGCCAAGCCCGCGCTGCCGCAAGTCGCAGCGCCCACCGGCGCGCCCGACCTGGGCGAGCGTCCGGAACAACGCGTGCCTATGAGCCGCCTGCGCGCCCGCATCGCCGAGCGCCTGCTGCAGTCGCAGTCGACCAACGCCATCCTGACGACCTTCAACGAAGTCAACATGGCGCCCGTCATGGAACTGCGCAAGCGCTTCCAGGACAGCTTCACCAAGGAACACGGCGTGAAGCTCGGCTTCATGTCCTTCTTCGTGAAGGCGGCAGTGCACGCACTGAAGAAGTACCCGGTGATCAACGCCTCGGTCGACGGCAACGACATCCTGTACCACGGCTACTTCGACATCGGTATCGCCGTCGGTTCGCCGCGCGGCCTGGTGGTGCCGATCCTGCGCAATGCCGACCAGATGAGCTTCGCCGACATCGAGAAGAAGATCGCCGAGTTCGGCAAGAAGGCGCAAGACGGCAAGCTGGGCATCGAAGACATGACCGGCGGCACGTTCTCCATCTCGAACGGCGGCACCTTCGGCTCGATGCTCTCGACCCCGATCATCAACCCGCCCCAGTCGGCCATCCTGGGCGTGCACGCCACCAAGGACCGCGCCGTGGTCGAGAACGGTCAGATCGTGATCCGCCCGATGAACTACCTGGCCATGAGCTATGACCACCGAATCATCGACGGCCGCGAAGCCGTGCTGGGCCTGGTCGCCATGAAGGAAGCTCTCGAAGATCCGTCGCGCCTGCTGTTCGATATCTGATCCGGGAGAAAGAATCAGATGGCAAACAAGCAATTCGACGTCGTCGTCATCGGCGGCGGCCCCGGCGGCTACATCGCTGCGATCCGTGCGGCGCAACTCGGCTTCAACGTCGCCTGCGTCGACGAGTGGAAGAACGGCAAGGGCGGCCCGGCACCGGGCGGCACCTGCACCAACGTCGGCTGCATCCCCTCGAAGGCGCTGCTGCAGTCGTCGGAGCACTTCGACCAGGCCGGCCACCACTTCGCCGACCACGGCATCAAGGTCGAAGGCCTGGGCTTGGACATCGACAAGATGCTGGCCCGCAAGGACCAGGTCGTGAAGCAGAACAACGACGGCATCCTGTACCTGTTCAAGAAGAACAAGATCACGTTCTTCCACGGTCGCGCGTCGTTCGTGAAGACCGACGAAACCGGCTACGAACTCAAGGTGGCAGGCGCCACCGAAGAGTCGATCAGCGGCAAGCATGTCGTCATTGCCACGGGCTCCAACGCCCGCGCATTGCCGGGTGCCCCGTTCGACGAGGAAAACATCCTCTCGAACGACGGTGCGCTGCGCATCGGCGCGGTGCCCAAGAAGCTGGGCCTGATCGGCTCGGGCGTCATCGGCCTCGAAATGGGCTCGGTGTGGCGTCGCCTCGGCGCGGAAGTCACGGTGCTCGAAGCACTGCCGACTTTCCTCGGCGCGGTGGACGAGCAGATCGCCAAGGAAGCCAAGAAGGCCTTCGACAAGCAGAAGCTCAAGATCGAACTCGGCGTGAAGGTCGGCGAGATCAAGTCGTCGAAGAAGGGCGTGAGCGTTGCCTGGACCAATGCCAAGGGCGAAGCCCAGACGCTGGAAGTCGACAAGTTGATCGTGTCGATCGGCCGCGTGCCCAA